>DNTA01000211.1 GCA_003500135.1 Cytophagales bacterium
CAGTTTTTAGAAGTACCCTAAAGTCAAAACCATCATCGTTGCCTACATTGTATTGTGCAAAGGTTTGATTGCTGAAGCAAGTCAGTACAATCAGACCAAAAATTAATTTTACTTTACACATAAGTTATCTTTTTTAAATAAATTAATAAAAAAATAAACCCCGGTTAAGGCGCCGGACACACCCGAACACCACGACCGCCATAAATGTTGCTGCGAATGCTGACTGTAAAGGCGGTAGCGATGTCGCGGTCCGACACACGTAGGAACACTACAGAACTGTACCAATCGCCGCCCCTGAACCCAGCGCCTGAGGCATTTGTGCCGGGCCAATTAGAGGCATCGGCATTGCCGTTGGCATCTATTATTCCATTGCCATGCGTGCCTGTAAAGGCTCTACCTGTAATGTTTCCCACAGTTATGGTGCGTTCCCAAAGGTTGCCGCTCAGCTCCATGATACACCAATAACTGGCGCCTACGCCTTCGCGTGTATTTACTCCTTGACCAAAGTTGCCCACCCGCAAAGGCCCCGGGGCATGATTTTCATAAGCAGCGTTGGCTCCATCGTTGCTGGCAGTTTCGTTATTGGCTCCGGGATTGCTAATTCCAGTGGCTTCGGTTATGCTGGCGCTGCCCCATGCATATTCATTTGCCACAGCGGCTAAGTCGCCACGGCAGGCTTTCTCGTATTCAAGCTCTGTCATTGGGCGTAAACCTGCCCAGTCTAAGTAAGCAGCAAGGTCTTTCCGTGATAGATAGTTGCAAGCTATATTTTGCCCATCATCGGATTCGTTGGGTATGCCATTGCCATTATAATCGCAGTAAAATGTAATTGGATCGCTGGCATGAATAGTGGCATCGCAGCGAATACCATTACGATATCGCCTCGTTGGTTCATCGCTCATCACATAGCGGTTAGTTACAGATGTAGTGCCCGCGGCAAGGCTAGTGGCCGTGCGCGTGTTTTGTTGTGCTCGGGTGAGTGTATTAAGAAATGCCACATATTGCTCTTGGCTTATGGAGTATTTCATGCAGTAAAAAGCGTTGTATCCTTTAGGGAAAGCAGCAGGGAGGGTTTGGCTGTCGACATCGTTAAAATCATCGGGTGTATAAGGATCGCTTGCGCTTGCGTTGTTGTTGCCCAAACTGCCTGCACCGCCACCGCCAAGGGTTAAAGCGCCTTCGGAGGTGATTTGCAGGGCTGTACCCGTTGTGCCACTTTCAAAATGACCTTGTATGTCAGCGCTTGTGCCATCGCCCACATAAAAGCTGCCTTGCGGCACATACACCATTTCTATGGCAAATACGGCTATTTCAACACTGTCGGCATCAACCAATCCATCGATGCCGTAGTTCCAGCGGAGCTTGGCGCCAGTATAATTTACAGTTTGAGGAATTATATTTGACGAACTATAAATCATTACCCCTTTGCCATCGGAGGTGGAATTGATGGCGCTGCCGGTTGGCGCCGTATGCCCATCCCCAGCGCCAGTGCCGTCAAGGTAATTTAGGGTGGCATGATGCCAAGTGGTTTCACTTTTTTTGCGATACTTCACAAATACCCAGCAGGCATCCCAATTGTTTGTTATAGCGGTGTTTCGCCAAGAGTTGTTCCATGTAATGTCGAAATTGACCAGGGTGTAGTCCAATACGGTGTTTTGCCCGTTGATTGCTACATTGCTTACTACAACACCATGGGCAAAGGCGCCATTACTTGTAAAGGCAAGTAGTCCAATTAAAACTAAACGAAGTAAGCGTTTTTTGATGTTTAAAGGGTTACTCTCTCTCTCCACGGGGATGAGGGTTTTAGGGGTTTTTATTAAATTTTGATGTTTCATATTGTCTAATATTACTATGAAAATATACGTAGTAGTTTTTTTATTGTCATTTTTTTTCTCAAATCGTTATATCTGTCATTTTAGTTGACACTGTCTTTTCCCCGCCTTGTTGCCAAGGGCACACGTATGTTTTTGTTGCCGATTTCGAAGGGCTGTCCTGTCAAGTTACACGAAAGTTTATTAGATGCAGAAACGCTGAAACACGCGCTGGCCCGGCAATAAAATATACCGCATGTTACCAACCGGGCGTTCTTGTCTGTCAATGGATTGAGTGTATTTGCATGTGCCATCTTATTAATTATTTGATGGCTACTGTTTTATGACTTTCTTAAATTCAAAAATATTGCCACTTTCAAATATTATGATGTATGAGCCGACAGCAAGGTTTGTGGTTTGTATTGTTGTTTTTTCAATAAAACTACTTTTGTAAACAACTACTCCCGTTGGGTTGATTATTTCAAAGTTTACAGCTTCGTTATTCCCTTTTGTTTCGATAATGAGTTCGTTGGTAACGGGGTTTGGGTAAATATTGATTTCTTTCAATAGTTTAGCTTTGCAATTAGCTGAAATGATGTGCGAATATTCGGATTCCCCGTCAAAGTCGGTTTGTTTTAAGCGATAATAGGAAACACCTTTCAACGAATTATCATCAGTGTTTGAATAATTAATAACCTGAGTGCTGTTGCCTGCCCCATCAATATTGCCGGCTATTTTCCAGTTCATGCCGTCCTCACTTTTTCTACAGTAAAATAATAATTGTTTATTTCCGAAGCCGTAGCCCATTTTAAATGTATGCTGCCGTTATTGCATGCACCTTCAAACGTAATTAGTTCAATGGGCAAAGGCAACTCGTTGCCTACCGAACCTACACAACTGAACGAAAAACTGTCATCGTTGCCTACTGAATATATCTGGGCTTTTGCAGTTAAAAAACCCCCGGTAAGAGTATAAGTAAAATTTGTACGCTCATAATTATGCTTTTAACTTAATTCTAATCAATGATAAATACCCCCTGTCTAAGGCGCCGGACAGACCCGAACACCACGGCCACCAAAAGTGATGTTACGACTGGGGTCACTGGGGTTGGATTTGCTGCGGTCGGAAACACGCAGTTTACTTAAAGCATCGAACCAACTGCCGCCCCTTCCAATGCCTATGGAAGAAATCCAGTTGGCGACATTGGTATCTCCGCTTGCAGTAAGCTCGCCATCACCACTAGCTCCCGTAAATGCCCTTCCTTGGGGGGTGCCCACAGTTACAATGCGTTCCCACAAGTTACCGCTCATTTCCATAATGCCGTAATAGCTTGCTCCTACACCTACCCGTGTATTTACTCCTTGACCAAAGTTGCCCACCCGCAAAGGCCCCGGGGCATGACTATTATAAGTAGCGTTGGCTCCAGTGTTGCTGGCAGTTTCGTTATTGGCTCCGGGATTGCTAATTCCAGTGGCTCGAGTTATGCTGGCGCTGCCCCATGCATATTCATTTGGCACAGCGGCTAAGGCGCCACGGCAGGCTTTCTCGTATTCAAGCTCTGTCATTGGGCGTAAACCTGCCCAGTCTAAGTAAGCAGCAAGGTCTTTCCGTGATAGATAGTTGCAAGCTATATTTTGCCCATCATCGGATTCGTTGGGTGTGCCATTGCCATTAAAATCGCAGTAAAATGTAATTGGATCGCTGGTAGGAATAGTGGCATCGCAGCGAATACCATTACGATGTTGCATCGTTGGTTCATCGCTCATCACGTAGCGGTTAGTTACAGATGTAGTACCCGCGGCAAGGCTAGTTTCCGTGCGCGTGTTTTGTTGTGCTCGGGTGAGTGTATTAAGAAATGCCACATATTGCTCTTGGCTTATGGAGTATTTCATGCAGTAAAAAGCGTTGTATCCTTTAGGGAAAGCAGCAGGGAGGGTTTGGCTGTCGACATCGTTAAAATCATCGAGTGCTGTAGGAAGACCGCTTGCGTTGTTGTTGCCCAAACTGCCTGCACCGCCACCGCCAAGGGTTAAAGCGCCTTCGGAGGTGATTTGAAAAGCAGCGCCGGTTGTGCCGTTCTCAAAATGCGCCTGTATATTGCTGCTTGTGCCATCGCCCACATAAAAGCTGCTTTGCGGCACATACACCATTTCTATGGCAAATACGGAAACTTCTACGCTGTCGGCATCTGCCAAGCCGTCCACTCCGTAGTTCCAGCGTAGTTGTACTCCTGTATAGTTTACACTGCCCTGCAACATGTCGGCATCGCGGTGTATAAATACGCCATAAGCGCCGTCAGAGCCGTTGTCGTTGCTGCTGGCAATGTTGCTGTTGGCAGGTTCGGTGTGCCCATCGCCACTGCCGGTGCCGTCTGTATAGTTCAGCGTTGCGTGGTTCCATGTAGTTTGATTTTTCAGGCGGTATTTTACAAATACCCATGCGGCATCCCAGTTGGAGGGCCCTGTACTTGTTCGCCATGAGTTGCTCCACGCAATGTCGAAATTCACCAGGGTGTAATCCAATACGGTGTTTTCCCGTTGATTGCTAAATTGCTTATTACAACACCATGGGCAAAGGCACCATTACTTGTAAAGGCAAGTAGTCCAATTAACACTAAACGAAGTAAGCGTTTTTTGATGTTTAAAAGCGTTACTCCCTTCACGCTACAACCGCGTAGGTTTTGAAGAGTACTGTTAATTGTTTCGTACATGATTTGTTAAAATTTATTTAACATACAAAATTTATTCTATTACGTTCTCAAACAATTTTCGTTGCCATTTTCATTGGCAGTGTCTTTTTCTTAGCCTTGTTGGCAACGGTTCAGTATAGGAATAGTAGCCGATTACGGGCTTCATTCTTGTCAAGATACATGAAAGTTGAAGCGGGCTGCAAGCCTTGAATTTACTATTGACTTGGCTATTATTCTTATACATTTTTGTGTGAAGATACAATACTATTCAACAATTTTTTTATTGTCTCATTTTTGGAATTTCTCATAAATTGCAATTTTTTTAGGATTAGTTCAAAAACTAAAATTAATTCTCCATTTTCATGAATACAATATCATTAACCTTGGACTCGAAAGGTACGCTTATTCCTGTTACAATTCCTTTTGTGTTGGTGATAAACTTATATTTATTATACTCAAATAGCTGGAATGACTGATACGTATTTTCGTTAAAATGAATGAGCGTTGTATCATTAACATAGTTCAATCGAAGATTCCCGTCTTTGATGTAAACACTTAAATCGCCATAGCCGTTGTTTCGGTATTTACCGGTCATTTTATTGGAAGGTATTGTTGGTTCAGTTGTATGCTCAGGTTTGGACAAAGATTGAAGATTTTTTACCACACGTTCAATATAGCCTTCTTCTTGCGACCAATCCTTCTCAACATAGGACATTGGTTCAAAACCTAAAAGACGGTCTAAAATTTCTAACGTGATGATCCAGTAAGCCATTTGAGATCGGAGATTGGCGAAAAGGATCAGTCCGATTTCTTTATCGGGAATGAAAACGACTTGTGATGTGATGCCTATGTATCCTCCCGGTTTATTATAAAGCAAATGGCCCCGATAAGCCATTACATCCCACCCAAGAGCAAATGAATGCATCAGCATAGTATTTCCAAGCTTTCTGGAGATGGGTATATGAGGGGCGAGAAGGGTACCCATGGCTTCTTGTGATACCATTCGTTTGTTTTTGAATGTTCCTTCATTTATATTAAATATGAGCCAGTTGCACATGTCGTCAACATTTGAGAAGATTGAACCACTCCCGGATATTTCCCGCATCATGTTTCCCAAAGGTCGAGCAGGCACATAGCTGCCATCTGGTGTGTATGCATAACGGGTGGCAATATTGTTGGAATGAATGTATTCATTACTGCCAGGAAAAGTAGTATTTTTCATATCCAGTGGATCGAGTATCCTTTCTCTTGTAAAATCTTCCCATGATTTACCCGATAGCTTCTCGATAAGCACTGTAGCGACCTGATACATTTGGTTTTGATATTGCGGTACGGTTCGAAATGATTCAGATAAATCCAGGTATTTTATCCGTTCAACTATTCCGTCCCTGCCGTATTGATCACAAATGGCAAATTGCATCATATTATGTGCAGGCAAACCTGTCCTATGGCTTAAAATATCAATAACGGTTGCCTGATCACTCCAAAGACTGTCTTTTAATTCGAATTCAGGAAGATGTTTCTTTACACGGTCATCCCATGATAGTCCACCTTCATCCACAAGTATCCCAATTCCGTTAGCTGTAAAAGATTTCGTGGAAGATCCGGTCGAAAACAATGTTTCAGTAGTGACAGGTAATTGAGATTTCAGGTTCCTAAAGCCATAGCCCTTTTTGAAAATCACCTCTCCGTCTTTCACAACTCCAATGGCTAACCCGGGAACGTTCCATTTGTTTTTTATGAGCTTAAGAACAGAATCAACTTCTTGAATAAATGATCTTTTTGAATATTTGCTTTCCTGACTGTAGCTTTTTGAATTAAAGGCTACATACAATAAGATGGTCAGATAAATAAAAATTGTTTTAACATGTTTCATGATTCTATAATTTCAAGCTATTCGTAATTGTCTGATTATTTGCAAACAGCAACGGCCTCGGCTAAGAAACGAAGGACTTTTGAAGCGATTTCCTGTCCTCCGAAACCGAGGTTTGCCAAATGAACAAACCATGCTGAAGGCCCTGTATGCCCTATGTTTTATTGGCCATTGCTGAACCGAACACCTCCGGTGGAGGTTTAATATAAATCCCTTAAATTTTAAATTTATTAATATTTCAATTTAACAATTATACATTATGAATCAATTTAAAAAAGTAAGGACTTAGGGAAAGTACCTTTGAACCCCAAGGCCGAAGGGCCCTTCCTTAAGCTGGCAGGCTTTCTTTCTGCAAAGGACTACCCGCCCCGGGCCGTGGCAATTATACCAGCGAGATCCGCTACATCTTCTCCTATTACAACCACAAAGACCCTGCGCTGATCGACCAGGAGGACATCATTGCCTACATCCACTTTATTAAAAAACAGTTCGCCCCCGGATACGATAAATGCCGCATGGTAGCCCAGGCCTGTAGCTTCTTTTACAAAAACATCCTAAGGGCGCCTTTCGTGGCGCCCAGTGCCTTTTACCCACGACGAGAGTACAACCCCCCCCAATATCCTTGGCCAGGAACAGATCAGGCGCTTGCCCAACAGCGCCTCAAACCTGAAGTACAAATGCATCCTGGGCATGTTCTATGGTACCGGATTGCGCCTGGATGAGATGGTGTACCTGAAGACCAGTAGTATCGACCCTAAAAAACTGGAAGTCAAGGTCATCAAAGGCAAGGGCAACAAGGACCGCATCACCCTACTGCCCGAAAGCCTGCTGCCTGACCTGAGAAGCTATTACCTGAAGTCCCGCCCGAAAAACTTTCTGTTTGAAGGAAGAAGGACCGGCAAGCCCATGGGCAATGGCGCCATGCAGGTCATCGTCCGCAATGCCATGGCCGATGCCGGCTTTGAAAAAGGCATGTACTCGGCACATAGTCTAAGACATTCATTTGCTACCCACCTGCTGGACCAGGGCGTAGACCTGCATACCATCAAGACCCTGCTGGGGCACTCCAAAATAGAAACCACCATGGTTTACCTGCCTCTTCAGGAGTGCAAAAGGGCCGCCCTGGTATCCCCTTTTGATCAATTAAATGCCCGGGGTGATGTCAACAAAGATTAAGACAAACTTCCAGGCATTGTTCGATCCCCATGGCTTTGCCTGGAAAAACAACCACACCAGAGCCGTGGCTTCCAAAATCCATTCCTGCCATAGGTAGGCAGGCAACGAATAACTGAAAAAACGAACAGGTCCAAACCAACCATTAAAAAGCCTCAAAGACCATCACCCTTTGAGGCTTTTTCTAAACGTTTTTTCAGCTATTCGGCTAAATGTTGTGCTTTAGTGCTTATTTTTTTAACCCATGTTTTTCCTACAAAACATCTTTCTGTTCCTGTTCTATAAATTTGGAACACGGGAAAATTAATTCTATTTCTTATCTCATAATTTACTTTCCTTAATTCTTTAGCTTAAGTCCCGTTCTTTCAAGACAGCTTCTAATTCCTTGTTCTTATTTGGGTTTTTAAGCAATCTGTAGATGAAAGCTACGGGAATCAACATTGGAATCAGGAATCCAAAATGCTTCTCCGAAGACAGGCTCCAGGCAATAACTCCGAATATGAGTATTCCAGCAAGAAACCCAATAGCAGTTGCATGAAAGAGTTTTGATTTCTTCAGCTTTTTTTTCTCGACTAATAGTTCCTCGTTAGTCATTTTGTAAAAGTCTTTCTTTTCCATAGTACCTAGTTTTAAGAATTTTATTGCATTGAAGCCAAAGGTCAAGTATAAGCGTAGTGCGGGATTTCGGAGCGATTCACTATCAAACTGCTACAATCTTTTTGAAATGCTTTAAAGTTCAAATTTACCAAATCGCCCCGCATTACGTATATTTATTGTTGCACTCAACCTCCGGTAGCTAAAGTGCAATAGCCACCGTAGATTAAGCTCATAATCAAATTTATATTATTATGAGCAAGATAATGAAAAACCACGGTTGGTTGAATACCCGGCCCAACTCTTCGAAAACTTTATTGGAACGCGCCAAGCGTGAAGCGCCCGGTTTTGCCGGTCATATCAGAAAGTTTGAAAAACAAATCACCATCAAAAGTTATTCTCCCAGTACGGTTTTTAGCTATTCCAGATGCATTGCCCAAATCAGTTTGTACTGCAAAAAGTCACCTCTCGATCTGGAGCCCGATGAGATTAATAGCTACCTCTACGCCATGAAAACGGATCGTAATTTGAGCGAGACTTTCTTCAAACCCGCCTGCGGTATCTATGAATATTACTATTTAATAAATCTAAAGGTGGGTTCAATAGTTCAGAGGTTCAGAAGTTTAGAGGTTCAGAGGTTTAGAGGTTGATGGTTTGTTTGTGGTATGCCGTTGCAGGTGTTGTCACCTGCGACCCCCTTTGTTTTCAGTGTTCTGAAAAGTCGCTGAAAACTTTTCAATGATTACCAGTGTCTCTGACACGAGTATTTTAATCAATGACTTCAAGGGGTCAGGGTTCAATGGTTCAGAAGTTCAATGGTTCAGAAGTTCAGAAGTTCAGAGGTTTAGAAGTTCAGAGGTTTAGAAGTTCAGAGGTTAAGAAGTTCAGAGGTTCAGAAGTTCAGAGGTTCAGAGGTTTAGAGGTTGATGGTTTGTTTGTGGTATGCCGTTGCAGGTGTTGTCACCTGCGACCCCCTTTGTTTTCAGTGTTCTGAAAAGTCGCTGAAAACTTTTCAATGATTACCAGTGTCTCTGACACGAGTATTTTAATCAATGACTTCAAGGGGTCAGGGTTCAATGGTTCAGAAGTTCAATGGTTCAGAAGTTCAGAAGTTCAGAAGTTCAGAGGTTCAGAGGTTTAGAGGTTGATGGATTGTCTGTAGTAAGCCGTTGCAGGTGTTGTCACCTGCGACCCCTTTTCTTTGCTTTTGGATTCAAAAATTCAGGGGCTTAATTGGCTAAACTGCATATACCCTGGTCCCCTGCCAACGCGTGACCTCTGTTTTCTTTGCGGCGGGAAGTAAACCCAAAACCAAAGCACTCCACACATGTACCTGCTATTCCACTGCCGGGAATGCTACAAAACCCCAATTCCTCCAGCGCTTTGTACGTCGCCTCTTTCCGGATCATCGAAAATATTTCCATATCAAATTGCTCTTCAGGCGCTACGTTGGTCGCGAAAAAATGGACCTTACCACCGGCCTCAATGTATCCCACGAACCAGCCGTTATTATTGCCATTTCTTATCGACCATCCTGTTTTTCCGCGTAAAACATATTTATCGTTCTGCTCAATCACCATAAGCCTCTTCATAATATTCACAGTGCGCGCTGCAATAGGTAACTCAGATTGATAGAATCGCTTCAGGAAATCAATTTGCTGAAAAGGGCTGATGCGGGAGGCGCCCTCAAGCCAAAACCGGTCGATGTTGGTGGAATCGACCTGCATATTTCCATAATCAAGTTTGGTCAAATACGCATTCATAGCCTTTACGCCGATTTTCCGGGCTACTTGCTGATAACAGGGAACACAGGAATATTGAAAAGCATCCCTGAAGATTAAATCCTGCTCCCATACCTTAAGGGCTCTTTTCTCACCGTCCCATTCGAAAAGCGTACTGTCGTTTTCAACCACACCGGTTTCCAGGGCTATGATGGAATTGGCTATTTTGAAGGTTGAAGCGGGCAACTGCCCTTTCCTTGCCCAATCAAAGTCATTGGCGTAATACTTGTCATTCGCAAAGTCATAGATCAAAATGGCTCCATTCAGGTGGTTTGTATCCAGGATCGATTGAAATTCCGGAACAACCACTTCAGCCGCAACAGCATGATCTCCCGTTTTATCGGATACTTCCCTCCTTTTGGTACAGGAAAAAACCAGGGTGATGATCATTGCGAAATATAGTGCTTTCATAGTTTGTGATTATTATATGTATTCGGATAATAAATAGAAGCCGCTCCCCTTCCGGAGCTTTTTTTATAGTACTCAAAGACACTGTCAGGCTTTATCTTTTCTTTTGTCGGCTCTCTTTGTTCTTGACATATATTAACTTGTGCCTGCTTTTTGAGGTTTCCCTCTGATCTATTTCAAACTGTCCAATGGCCTTGATCAATTGGGTCAGTTTCTCATAACCATAATTTCTTGAGTCAAAATTCGGTTGTTTCTTCTGGATCAGGCTCCCGACATCCCCCAGAAAAGCCCAGCCGTCGTCATCGGAGGTATCGCGAATGGAGGAGGAAATTAAGGAGATTACACGGTTGCTGATCTTTTCTATGCCTGAGCTGTCCTTTTCTTTCTTTTCGACCTTATCTTCCGATTGACCTCTCAGTATTTCGATGTAGATAAACTTGTCGCACGCCACAATAAAAGGGTCCGGCGTCTTTTTTTCTCCAATCCCTATCACGAGCATGCCCGCCTCGCGCAGCCTGGTTGCCAGCCGGGTGAAATCACTATCACTGGACACCAGGCAAAACCCGTTAACCATATTGCTGTACAGGATATCCATCGCATCTATGATCATTGCCGAATCCGTGGCATTTTTTCCAGTGGTATATCCGTATTGTTGTATGGGCGCGATAGCATTTTCCAACAGCAGGTTCTTCCATTTGTTCATGCCCGGCCGGGTCCAGTCGCCATATATCCGCTTGATGGTGGGGTTCCCGTATTTGGCGATTTCCTCCATCATTTCCTTCACATTGGCAGAAGGAATATTATCACCATCTATCAGGACGGCCATATTGATGCTTTGACTCATATTATTTTTCTATTTGAAATTGAATATAACAGTTAATTGCAGGAATAGCGGCAGAATGGGCGTTAAATTCAAATCAATAGATGGTAAACCGGAGATAGCACAGGTTATCTACTTCACCATCAGCTATATTCTTGTTGAGTAAATATTTGGATTGTTAAACGGTTTAAAACAAGAATCTGTAGCTATGTTGCATGCCGTTTTGGTACCAGCATTTTAGTTGATTTTCAAGATGTTCAAATTTACAATTTCTTGACTTGATGACCCGGATGCGCAGTATGCCATATAAGCGCTGCTATGGCCAGTTGTTAATCATTCTAAAATCCTGTTGTAAAGAGGTTTCGTGCCCCTTTAATTCCACACTTTTGATAATTATTATACGTCTGTGCTGCTCCCCAATATAAGTTACTATTCGGGTCTTTTCCGTTTCCCAGGGTATTTGGAACCGGGACAATTCCCTGATGTTCATTATCACAGAGGGCAACAAAAACATGAATTGTCCTTATTTGGCCGAACGATGAACTTGTTAATAGTCCGATTAATATTATTGTCGAAAGTGTTTTCATTGTTTTCTCAATCTGACTAACGTTCGCTAACCCGCTGATTATCAGTATACATTTTTTTGCTGATATTTTGCCAATTTCGTCAATATTTTCAGTGGCCAATTGCGAACGTTAGCCAATGAAATCAATTTGGAAAAGCAGAAATTGGTAAATTTTCGTCCCCCGATTTCTGGTCCGAATCTCTGGAATTGGCCACAACGGCCCGGCTAAGAAACGCAGGGCTTTCGAAGTGATATCCTGTCCAACCAAACCGAAGTTTGCTAAATGAACAAACCAATCCGAAAGCCTTGGCTGCCCTATGTTTTCTTAGCCAATGTTGAACAAATCCTCCTTCGTCGGAAGCATAATACTTTCTAACTTAGGAGGATTAATCAGGTATAAATCTTAAAGATTGAGCTATGAAAAAAAAGCGTAACCATCATTGAAAGGGCATGTAAAAATGCTCCTAATTTTTCTGTTCATTGTATATATCAAATAAAAAGGGAGCCACATTTCAATTGAAAAGTATACCACTTATTACTAACTGATAAGAAGGAGAAAACCTTTTTATTTAACCATGATAAGTATGTATACAAAACAAGAGATAATCATTGGATACTTA
>DNTA01000140.1 GCA_003500135.1 Cytophagales bacterium
TCTGAGGAAGCCCTAATTAAAAAATCACAGGAAGATATATCTAAGAATCTTCTTACCACCACAAAAAGAAATATAGTTGAAATTGCCTTTGAAACCGGCTTCTCCGAACAAAGCGCATTTAATCGTGCCTTCAAGCGCTGGACCGGTCTATCGCCGTTGGAATATAGAAAACAGGAATAATATCTTTTAATATAGGAGTGTGTTTAGTCTTTTATTGGAAATGCATTTTAATACTTGCCACCTTGTTCAACGGTTAAATTTGATGATAATAAAAGAAAACAAAATATAAGTAAGGTATTTTAATTTACGCTTTTTTCGTTCGAATACGGTCTTTTGAAATGTAATATTTGTTCAACACAATTTATTATCAATGAAAAATATTGTTTCACTCATTATCTCTGTAACTGTTGTAATTACGCTTTTCGCTCAGGATAAACACGATAAAGTAATCAGTAGTATCAACCAGCATTTAGATCAAGCGCTGGAAAAAGAAAACATTCATAACGTATATCTATCGATATATTCCCCATCCAAAAAATTTGAATGGCATACTGCCAGGGGGGAGTTTAAAGATGGGAGAAAGGTAACTATTCAGCATCCGTTTTACACAGCCAGCATCGGCAAGACCTTTACTGCAACAGCAATAGGCATACTTGTTGATCAGGGAAAAATTCATTTTGACGATCCTATAGCCAACTATTTGTCAGAGGATATCATGGTTGGATTGCATATCCTCAATGATGTAGACTATGGCGATTCAATTCAAGTTTCACATCTACTGCAGCATACCTCCGGACTACCAGATTACTTCGGTGAACCAATCGATGGTGCAACAGGTATATTTGAAATCATTATAACAGATACCAATCGATTGTGGGAGCCAGAGGCTTTAATTGCCTTTTCAAAAGATCATTTCAAGCCTTTATTTGCTCCAGGTACCGGCTATTACTATACAGATACTGAATATGTATTACTAGGATTGATCATCGAAGAAGTGAGTGGTTTAAAACTCCATGGATTTTTTGAGCAATATATCTTCAACCCACTTGACATGAAGCATACGTACCTTAATCAAAGATCAGCGCCCTTGCAACCTACTCCTGGTATGGCGGAAATGTATGCAGGGGAGTATGAAATAGGCTCATTTTCGAGCCTTAGTGCCGACTGGGCGGGTGGAGCCATAGTTTCCTCAGGTAAAGATTTGATCAACTTTCAGATGGCGCTAATAGTGGGTAAGCTGGTGTCAGACAACATTTACAAGGCAATGCAGCAGTGGGTGCCTGAAACAAAAGGTATGGCCTATGGCTACGGATTGAGAAAAATTGTATTCAATGAATTGTCTTCAGAATTGCCTGAATTGGAGATAATTGGTCATTCAGGGGCAAATGGTTCTTCCATGTATTATTGCCCGGAAATGGATATTTATCTTTCCGGAACCTTAAACCAGCTTGAAGCATCAAAAGAGGCCGTTATCATGTTGGCGGAAGTGCTAAAGCTTTGTCAGCAATTATAAGAGAAGACGGGTCAATTTTTCCGGTTTTGTTTTGTTCATGCCCCGGGGGTCAATTCTATGCTTTTTCTGAAAAAGCGTTGAACACCGATTTGGAATTGAATCTTAGCTCATGTTTTGGAAGGGACTGTTTTCCACAATTGAGGTCCTTCCTCAATTAAAACCCACCTCGGTGAAGTTGATAATAAAATAAGTGATGGCGTTAAGTTATACACATCATTGCACAGGGGTTATCACATCCCTCCGGGTAATAAATAACGATTCTTCCTTTAGCCCCAGATTGAAGAATGCCCATAATTTTCCTGGTGATTACATCAAATTTGAACTCTGTATCAACATTCAATAAGCAATTTGGCGTAAACTGACAAAAACTTGGCTTTTATGGTCAAGTTTTCGATACAGCAAGCGCTCAACTTTACATCATAATTAAAATGAAGTAATGATGAGCGACTTTTCCATTCAACATCTTGTGCACCTGGCCGCCAAATTAATCGTTGGTCTGGCGGGTGGGTTTTTCTATACCTGGCAGGTTTCGGTCATCCCGGGGACGTTGAAAATCACAGACGCTTCCTATCTGGAAACCATGAAATCCATCAATAAAGAAATTCTCAACCCCTTTTTCTTCGTCATCTTTTTTGGTGCATTGGTCATTTCGATTTTGGATGCCGGTATCCACATCTATTCAGGGTGGGGCTTACCTGCACTTTTCATTATTCTGGCTACCATCGCTTATGTTTTAACTTTTGGAATAACGGCCTTTGGCAACGTACCGCTCAACAATGCTCTGGAAGCGCTTCAACTCAATGATTTGAGTGTTGAAGAGCTAAAAAACTTCAGAAACTATTACGAAGTCACCTGGAATAAATACCATCTGTATCGTACGTGGACTTCCGTAATGGCCTTCATTTTCTTGATTCTTGGAACTATAAATTATAAATAAAATGACACACAACATCTTAGTAATTGGTGGCGCCGGTAAGACTGGTAGCCGCGTAGTTGAAAACTTATCGAAATTGGGCCACGATGTAACTATTGGCTCCCGAAACGGCAACCCTGCCTTCAATTGGGACGATCCAAGCACCTATGCACCTGCACTCAAAGGTATTGATCGAGCCTACATTGTCTATTATCCTGACCTGGCCGTACCAGGTGCAAGAACAGCTATCGAACAGTTGACGGCTGCAGCGCTGAAGGAAGGAATTGAAAAAGTAGTACTCCTTTCAGGTAAAGGCGAAACGGAAGCCGAAGCCTGTGAAGAAATTGTGGCCCATTCCGGTCTAAACTACACGTTAGTAAGAGCTTCCTGGTTCAACCAGAATTTTAGTGAAGGGGCGTTCAGAGATTTCATTTTGGCAGGCCACGTAGCGCTGCCTATGCCGGATGCCGAAATCCCTTTTGTCGATGTGAATGACATCGCAGATGTAGTCACCAAAGTGTTGCTTGATGACGCTTACAACGGGAAAACGGTCACTGTGACCGGTCCAAGAAAGATGACGTTTAAAGAAGTGGTTGAAATAATGGCTGCCGAAACAGGAAGGGAAATACATTATCAGCCAATCTCAATTGAAGAATTCAAAGCGGGCATGAAAGCCGCTGGTTTACCGGGTTCTTATGTTTGGTTATTCGGCTATTTGTTTAAAGAGGTGTTAGGAAACCCTGCTAATCAGGAGGTTTCCGGGGATGTAGAAAAAGTGCTGGGAAGAAAGGCAATTGATTTTAAAGATTTTGCAATCAAGGCCTCTGCTTCCGGGGTTTGGAGTGAGGATATTACTCATAGTATTTAAACAGAACTATCATGAAAAGTTTAAAATTAAAACAAGTCACTATTAGTTCTGTGGTTGTTTACATCATTGGAATTACCGCATTTGTTGGTTCTTACTTCGTTACAATTATGGATAATGCAGACCAACAGGCAAACTTTGTTTTGATGATGACCATTATTCCTGCCGCTCTTATCGGCGCTCATATTTATTACAGAAGAGGCTATAAAACCAATGGGTTTTTACTGGGAGCCGCCATGTTTTTTGGCGCCATGATACTGGATGCTTTAATTACTGTCCCGGTTTTCATTATTCCAACCGGCGGTGATTACATGTCTTTCTTTGGTGACCTTGGTTTTTGGCTTATTGCCGTTGAGTACATAAGTGTAGTAGCAGCCTATTGGCAGATTGAAAGAATGATGGAAAGGCTGAAAACAGATTGAAATTAAATGACCATGAGCCATTGGGTTGCAATGGCTCATTTTAAATATACAAGAAAATGAGAACAGCTTGTAGGTTTATATAACTTCTTTACTGCTTGTATTCAATGCAGTTGCTGCATATGCTCAAAACAATAACGGACAAATCAACATCCTGAACTGTCAGATCAAATCGGAGC
>DNTA01000248.1:2500-24055 GCA_003500135.1 Cytophagales bacterium
CGGACCTGCAGAAAGCGCCACTGCATCAAGGTCCTTCATTTGCCAACCGGCTACCCGAAGCAAATGCTCCAACTCTGGAAGTAAGTGCGAAGAATGAGATTTTTCCAGACGGTTTTCATGGCTGGCCACTAATTGACCCGATTCGTGAAGCGCTACCGCACAAACGGGGGTTGCCGTTTCAATGCTTACTATTTTTGACATATAAAATTAGTACAGTTCCCTGCCCACAAATTTTTCGAACTACAAAACTAGCAAAAATGTAAGTTTCTTGTGCCACAAGCACAAAACAAGTGGGGCTAAATGTGCTGTTAATAAAAGCCTGCAATCGGCAATGCTGCGTTGATATATTTTTTACTTACCCTGCCGGAGCTTGCCTACCTCTTCCTTCAGGTTTTTCAACTCCTCATACACCTGGCGCAGAGGGAGGCTGGACAAACTGATCTCAATCTCAGAGGTTAATTTACTGTGCAGCACCCAGAGTTCCCGAATATTTTCTACCGGAACTACATCGGTCGGATACTCTGGATTGATCGAGATCAGGGATAGATATTTGTTGTGTGTTTCTTTCTGGATCTTTTTTACACGTACACTTTCTGGCTCCACAACTACACATATGGCCCCATTGCGCACTTCGTCCAGCCCAGCTACGGCCCGGCACAAAATCCACTCACCCGGTTGAAGGGCCGGTAACATACTGTACCCATCTACCTGGAATCCCCTGAACGTGGCATTGCGATATTCAGGCAGTGGAAATGTAAATGCCGGCAACTGATCATAGTATTCCGGGTCGCCAATGTTATGAGGATACCCTGCGGCCGCCCTGGTATTGACCAGCAAAATGTTTTCACTTCCGGCATTGTCCGTCGTAATGACCTTTGGACTGATTTCGGGTTTCGGCTCCTCAAGATATCGGCGATCGCTGTATCCGTACAGCCATAGAGGGTTGATATGGAACTGCCGCAAAAGTTCGGCCACTACATTGCCGGGTATTCTCGTACGACCGCGTTCAATGTCCGATGTGCTCGATTTGATCCCGAGCAGTTCCGCAAAAGAGGTTTGCGTATGGCCGGCAGCCTCACGCACTTCCTTAAACCTTTTCGATTCGATTGATATTTCCATATGCTTGTTTTCCAATCTGTTTTCTTTTTGGCAAAGATGGCCTTTTATGCTTCAAAAACCACACCTTAATATATAGTGAGAACTAATGTAGTGCCGGTCTCCGCACCTCAACGGTTTAAAAAGCAGATCAATTTGCCCTAAAAACCCCACTTTTCTCGCTTTCTCTACTCAAATATACAAATGATCTGGAATTATTACTTTTTATTGGAATTATTCCTAATTATGGGATTTATTACGTAAATTTGGAAAAAATACGAGGAGAAATGGAGAGAACGATTTTACACTACGATCTGGACACTTTTTTCGTGTCGGTAGAACGTTTGCTGGACAGCCGGTTGAACCAACGCCCCGTACTGGTGGGGGGCACCGGCGACAGAGGAGTGGTATCGGCAGCCAGCTATGAAGCAAGGCCCTTTGGTGTACACTCAGGAATGCCTATGAAAATGGCCCGGGAGCTGTGCCCCGAAGCCGTGGTGATCCGTGGCAATGCAGGGACGTACACCAAATATTCGAAAATGGTGACCGATATTTTGCGTGACAGCGTGCCTCTGCTGGAAAAAGCCAGCGTAGATGAATTTTATGCCGACCTATCAGGCATGGATCGCTTTTTTGGATGCTATCAGTACGCCACAGAACTTCGGCAAACCATCATGCGCGAAACGGGACTACCCATCTCTTTTGGGTTGTCTGTCAACAAAACGGTGTCGAAAGTGGCTACCGGAGAGGCCAAACCCAATAATCAGCTGCGCATTGATTTTGGCAGGGAAAAAGTTTTTTTAGCGCCGCTTTCTATCAAAAAAATCCCCATGGTGGGTGATAAAACCTTCCAGACCCTTTGCAACCTGGGCATAAAAAGGGTAAAAACCATGCAGAACATGCCTATGGAAATGGTGCAAAGCGTGTTTGGCAAAAATGGCGTGGCGATTTGGAAACGCGCCAACGGCATCGACAACAGCCCTGTGGTAGAATACCATGAGCGTAAGGGCATTTCAAACGAACGTACATTTGGCAAAGACACGATCGACGTGGAAAAACTTAAAACGATCATCCGCGCTATGGCTGAAAACCTGGCTTTTCAACTGCGTCGTGGCAACAAGCTCACTTCAGTGGTCGCAGTAAAGATCCGGTACTCCGACTTTAACACCTATACCAAGCAGGCCCGTATTCCTTACACCTCTGCCGATCACCTGCTTATCCCCAAAGTACTGGAGCTCTTCGATAAGCTGTACGACCGTCGATTGCTGGTAAGGCTGGTGGGGGTCCGTTTCGAAGGCCTCACCGAAGGCAATTACCAGATCAACTTATTCGAAGACACTTCGGAAATGCTAAACCTGTACCAGGCCATGGACGCCATTCGCAACCGGTATGGCGAACGCAGTGTGATGCGTGCCTCGACACTGGGGGCTAAAACCATTGGCGCCATGATGAACCCTTTCAACGGAGAGCCTCCGATTGTTCTGGCCCATCGCACACAATAAAGCTACCACGAGATGTATCTGAACTGCCATACATATTACAGCTGGCGCTACGGCACATTTTCGGAAATTGACCTGCTGGAGCTGGCACAGCAAAACGGCCTCGACTGCGTGGCCCTTACCGATATCAACAACACCTCGGGGTGCCTCAATTTTATTCGGTTGGCACCAAAACACGGGATACGCCCGGTGGTGGGTATCGATTTCCGCAATGGCGCCCAACAGCTTTATGTGGGCATTGCCCAAAATAACGAGGGTTTTCGCGAGCTGAATGATTTTTTATCGAAGCGCCTGCACAAAGAAGCTCCATTGCCCGAAGAAGCGCCTGCTTTTGAGCATGCCTTTGTGGTGTACCCCTTTGAGCAGGTACAGCGTCAGAAAAAGCGCGATTTCTTGCCGCACGAATACATCGGTATCGGCGTGAATGACCTGCGGCGCCTGCCTTTTGCCGGCCTCGACGACCACCTTGGCCGAATGGTAGTTTTGCAGGGCCTTACTTTTCGACACAAGCGCGATTTCAACACGCACCGCCTGCTGCGCGCCATTGACAATAATACGCTTCTGAGTAAATTGCCGGATACTGAAATAGGCGTTCATGAACGCCTCTACACACCCGATGCCCTGGAACGACAATTCGCGGTGTATCCCGCTATCATCAAAAACACCCGGGCATTACTTGAACAATGCCACATTTCTTTTGGCTTTGGAGAAAAGCGTGAAAACCAAAACCTGACTACGTATACCGGTACCCGCGAAGGCGACTGGCAGTTGCTGCTAAAGCTTTGCCGGGAAAAACTACCCTATCGCTACCCCGGCATGAGCCCGGAAATACAGCAACGTATGGAAAAAGAGCTGGGCCTGATCCGCCAAATGGATTTCGTTTCCTTTTTCCTGATCAACTGGGACATTGTTAGCTATGCCAGGCAAAACAACTATTATTATGTAGGGCGTGGAAGCGGGGCCAATAGCGTCATTGCCTATCTTTTGGAAATCACCAACGTCGATCCTATTGAGCTCGACCTGTACTTTGAGCGGTTTATGAACCTGTACCGTACCAGCCCTCCCGACTTCGACATCGACTTTTCCTGGCGCGACCGTGAAGATGTGACCCGGTATATTTTCGAACGCTTCGGACAAAATAACCAGGCGGCATTACTGGCCACTTACAACACCTTTCAATACAGTGGCGCTGTACGCGAGCTGGGCAAGGTGTTTGGGCTGCCAAAGCACGAGATCGACAGGCTTAGCGATGGCAAATACGACCTTCAACGACTCGACAAACTATCGCAATCGGTAGTGCGCTATGGCAAGTGGATCATGGGCATGCCCAACCACCTGAGTGTGCATGCAGGTGGCATACTGATCACTCAAAAACCTATTCAGTATTTTTCGGCCACCAACCTGCCCCCCAAAGGTTTTCCCACCACACAATTCGACATGGTAATTGCTGAAGATGTTGGACTGTTCAAATTCGACATCCTCGGACAACGCGGCCTTGGCAAGATCAAAGACACATTATCGGTCATTCAACGGAACCGCCCCGAAAACCCGGAGATCGACATCAACAATGTGAAAGCTTTTATCCATGACCCTAATGTCAACGCCATGGTTCGTGAAGCCCAGTGTATGGGTTGCTTTTATGTGGAGTCGCCGGCTATGCGCATGTTGCTGAAAAAGCTGGAGGTGGATAATTACCTGGGCCTGGTGGCTGCCAGTTCCATCATTCGGCCGGGCGTATCAAAAAGCGGTATGATGCGCGAGTACATATTGCGCCATAAAAACCCCGAACGCCGCAAGCAGGCACACCCCGTAATGTGGGACCTGATGCAGGACACCTATGGCGTGATGGTCTACCAGGAAGATGTGATCAAAGTGGCCCACCATTTTGCCGGCCTCTCACTTGGTGAGGCCGATGTGTTGCGGCGGGGCATGAGCGGCAAATTTCGCTCGCGCGACGAGTTTCAAAAAGTGAAGCTTAAATTTATTTCCAATTGTCGGGCCAAAGGTTATGATGATAAGTTGATTTTTGAAGTATGGGCACAGATCGAGAGCTTTGCCGGATATGCCTTCGCCAAAGGGCACTCGGCTTCTTATGCTGTGGAAAGCTATCAAAGCCTGTTTTTGAAAACGTACTATCCACTCGAATACATGGTAGCTGTGCTGAACAATGGCGGGGGCTTCTACCGACCGGAGATTTACCTCCACGAAGCACGTATGAATGGCGCCAAAGTATGGGCTCCGTGCATTAACAAAAGTGAGGTGGAAACGACCATAGAGGGTATTGACATCTACCTGGGCTTTCAGCATCTGGCTGGTTTAGACCACAAAGTTGCCGTGCAGTTGGTAAACGAACGAATGAAAAACGGCAAATATGCTTCACTGGATGATTTCCTCGACCGGGCGCCCATTGGCATGGAGCAGTTGGAAATCCTGATCCGGATTGGCGCCTTTCGCAGCACGGGTGACGATAAGAGGACGCTCCTGTGGCGGGCACATTTTCGATTGAACCACCAGGAAAAAAAAGTGGTACAACCTCCATTGTTTAAAACAGCCCCAAAGTCATTTGATCTTCCCGAGTTGAAAATAAACAAGTTGGAAGAAGCGTTTGATCAAATAGAATTGTTGGGCTATCCGCTATGCAGCCCGTTTGACCTTCTGGAAGAGCCCCCCGAAAACCGGTTAATGACCCGTGATATGGGCAAATATGTAAACAAAGCCATGGAAATCTTCGGTTACCTCGTCACTACGAAATACACGAGAACCTCAAAAGGAGAGCACATGCAGTTTGGCACCTTTCTGGATCAGGAGGGCCGGTTTATCGATACCGTCCACTTTCCAATGGCCGCAGCGACTTATCCATTTCGCGGCAAGGGAGTATATAAGCTGAAAGGAAAAGTGATGGATGAATTTGGTTTTCTGACGCTTGAAATTGCTGAAATGCATAAAATGGCCTATGTCATGGATCCAAGGTATGCGCTGAATTAGTTGGGAACAATAGTGTGAGAAAATGAAAAATTGAAGGGAAGCAGTAAATTACTGTTGTTCGATGAGTACAGCAAAACTGTATAGTAGTACCCGGAGCGGGACTTGAACCCGCACGACCGATGAGGGTCACAGGATTTTAAGTCCTGCGTGTCTACCAATTCCACCATCCGGGCGTATGATTCGTGACTTAATGACCGGGCGCTTTGATCAGTACTAAAAAATTCGACACCCGATTTAACACTTGTTCCTGACAATAAATTTGACGATTAGTTGAATCATTAATTCAGCTCGCCACTAAATAAAAAAAGAGCGAAAGACGGGATTCGAACCCGCGACCCCGACCTTGGCAAGGTCGTGCTCTACCAGCTGAGCTACTTTCGCTTATATAGGGCTTAAAACCCACTATTTGTTCAGAATTTCAATGTTTTTCCCGATCGTTACCGGAATGGAGTGCAAAGATATATAACGGAATCCAAATGTCAACATCTTTCAAAAAAATATTTTTCATTTTTTTATCCATCAGTCTGCACTTTTCAGTCCGGCTTTTTCTATCTTGCATGTCCTTCAGCTCGACCAGGGCTGTTTTTCTCAATCAAATGTTAAATGAATTCTGACAATATTAAACCCGCAAAATTCAACACAACCGATGACTTTCTTATCGATAAGCCATTTTCCGGTTTTCGTGTTCTTTTGGATAGGTTTGGGTTGTCAAATGTATTAAAAGTCAATTAATCATATGAAAGATCAATCTAAAGCGCTCGCCTTTGTGAACGACAACAGGGATCGTTTTTTACAGGAGCTCATTGAAATGTTAAAAATACCTTCCGTCAGCGCTGACAGAAAGTTCAAGGACGATGTAATGCGCTGTGCCGGATTTGTAAAAGACAAACTCGTCGAAGCAGGAGTAGATAAAGCAGAAATTTGTGAAACCGCTGGCAATCCCATTATTTATGGAGAAAAAATAGTAGATTCATCATCACCAACCATTCTGGTGTATGGTCATTATGATGTACAGCCTGCAGATCCATATGAGTTATGGGATTCCCCTCCCTTCGAACCGGTGATAAAAGATGATAAAATAATCGCACGGGGGTCTGCTGACGATAAAGGACAGTTTTATATGCACGTCAAAGCTTTTGAAGCTATGGCCAAATCAGACAGCCTGCCATGCAATGTCAAATTTATGATCGAAGGTGAAGAAGAAGTCGGATCCAGTAACCTGGGCATATTTGTAAGGGAAAATAAGGAAAAGCTGAAAAGTGATGTCATCCTGATTTCTGATACCAGTATGATTTCCAATGAAAATCCTTCGGTAACTACGGGTTTAAAAGGATTGAGCTATCTGGAGGTAGAAGTGACCGGCCCCAACCGCGATTTACACTCCGGCACTTATGGTGGTGCTGTAGCCAATCCGATCAATGTGCTATGTAAAATGATTGCATCTTTGAAAGATGGCCACAACAAGGTGACCATCCCCGGTTTTTACGATGATGTGGTTGAACTATCTGAGGAAGCTCGCAAACAACTCGCTGAGGCTCCTTTTAGCGAGGAAGGGTTTTGTAAAGAGCTCGACATTGCGGAATCGGACGGTGAAGCAGGCTATAGTACTCGTGAAAGACAAGGTATTCGCCCTACACTCGATGTAAATGGTATTTGGGGCGGATATACCGGCGAAGGCGCCAAAACGGTATTACCATCAAAAGCTCATGCAAAAATTTCGATGCGGCTCGTGCCGGATCAAAGCAGTGATAAAATCACGGAAATGTTCACTGAGCATTTCAAAAAAATTGCTCCGGAGTCAGTAAAAGTAAAAGTAACCCCGCATCATGGTGGCGAACCCGCCGTAACCCCTATTGACTCGCTTGATTTTAAAGCGGCGGAAAAAGCTTTCGAGGAGGGCTGGGGCAAAACGCCCATCCCAACCCGTGAAGGAGGCTCAATCCCTATCGTAGCGCTTTTTAATGAAGAGCTAAAAGTCAACTCTATTCTGTTGGGCTTTGGCCTGGATTCCGATGGCATCCATTCACCCAATGAAAGTTATGGGCTTTTTAACTTTTATAAAGGTATTGAGACGATCATTCTTTACCACAAGCACTTTGCTGATCTGAAAAATTGATTTTTCAAAGGGCATGTTCTAAATAAAAGAACATGTCCTTTTTTCTTTCCATCCATCACTCCAACCAACTGCTAAATATTTGTTTAAAAAATCCTAGTTTTGTAGGTATGGAAAAGAACCAATTTGTTATCAATGTTACATTTTGGCTACTCATTAATGCACATATTTGGTCGAACAAAGGAAAGGAATAATAGCATGAAGCGCATATTTTTTTTAGGTATACTCATTTTTTTATTGCCATTTGTCTTACCCGCACAGATTTTGAAACCCATTTCGTGGCAAAATGAAATAGAGCCCAAAAGTGTCAATGTTGGCGATACGGTTGAAATACATTTCAATGCGACGATTGACCAAAACTGGTACCTCTACTCTTCTGATTTTGATCCTGAATTGGGACCAATCATTGCCGAATTCAATTTCGAACCTCATTCGGACTATGAGCTCATTGGCGATATAACCCCCATAAAGCCAAAAAGAAAATACGACGATTTATGGGAAGGCGAAGTGTCGATTTTTGTGGGTACAGGAAAGTTTGTTCAAAAAATAATAATAACCGGTCCCCAACCCGTCATTATTGGATATTATTCGTACCAGGTGTGTTCAGGGATAGATGGAAAATGCATCAACCTCGAAGATGACTTCAACTTTTCAAATATTAAAGTCACCGCTACACAAAAAGCGGAAAAAACAGGCGGTGCTTCTGATATGTTTTCTTCCGGAAATAGTGATGTGATTGGGAATATCCCGGATGACGAAGAAACACCAACAGGTATTCTCAATCCGGTAGAATGGGAGGTACAAGCGGGCCCATCCTCATGGAAAGAGGGTGACCAGGTCGAATTGATTTTTGAAGCCAGCATAAAAAAGGACTGGGTTTTATATACGCCCGGCAACGATCTCAATCCCGGCCCCATTCCGGCATCCATTTCGTTTGAAGACAACGACTCTTTTGAAAAAGTTGGCGAACTATCAAGCCAACAGGAAAAAACGAAATATGACGACGTTTTTGAAGGCGATACGCGATATCTCGAAAATGAAGGAGCCCTAATTCAAACTGTGCTAATAAGGAAATTACCTCCTTCAATTTCCGGTACCATCAGTTTTCAGGTCTGCAATAATGAAAGTGGCAAGTGTATACCGTTGGAGTACGATTTTAATATTGGCAGCAGGACAGAGGTTACTGCTGAAGTTTCGTCAGAGAAAAAGGGACTATTAATGCAGCGCGACACCACGGACGCGTATTCCTTATTGGCCTTTGTGATTCTTGCCTTTCTTGGTGGCCTGGCAGCATTATTTACACCCTGTGTTTTTCCTATGATCCCAATGACGGTTTCATTTTTTACCGGGAGAGCAAAAAACAAAGCCCAGGGAATACGAAATGCCCTGTTTTATGGATTTTCCATTGTGCTGATTTATACGTTAACCGGAGCTCTCCTCGCCCCATTTATGGGCCCTGAAACAGCCAATGAACTCGCTACTAATTGGGCGCTCAACCTGATATTCTTTACAATATTCATTGTATTTGCCATCTCGTTTTTTGGCGCCTTCGACATCACTTTACCGAGTAGTTTTGTCAATAAAATGGACCGAAAAGCGGACAAAGGCGGTTTTGTCGGCATCTTCTTTATGGCATTCACCCTTGTACTGGTTTCATTTAGTTGCACGGGCCCCATTGCCGGAAGTTTACTCGTGGAAAGCGCCGGTGGACTGGTATTGAAACCAATTCTTGGCATGTTTGCTTTTGGTATGGCATTCGCCATCCCGTTCACGCTTTTTGCCATATTTCCCGAATGGCTCAATAGCCTGCCAAAATCCGGTGGCTGGCTAAACAGTGTTAAGGTAGCGCTTGGCTTTCTTGAATTGGCCTTTGCCTTTAAATTTCTTAGTGTCGCTGACCAGGCTTATCACTGGGGTATTCTGGATCGCGAAGTTTATCTCGCCATCTGGATCGTGGTATTCACCCTTATGGGGCTGTATTTACTGGGTAAAATCAGGTTGCCTCACGACAGTCCACTGGAAAAAATTAGTGTCGGTCGATTATTGCTCGCCATTGTAAGCTTTGTATTTGTAGTTTACCTGCTTCCTGGAATGTGGGGAGCTCCACTCAAAGCGCTGGCTGGTTATCTGCCTCCAATGCATACTCATGATTTCAATTTGTATGAAGCCCGATTTCAGGGAGGATTGGAAATATCTGAAGTAGCATGTGAACCACCAAAATATGGCGATAAACTTCATTTTCCACATGGATTGACCGGGTACTTCGATTACGAGCAGGCCATCAGTTGTGCGCGTGAGCAAAACAAGCCCCTATTCATTGATTTTACAGGTCATGGCTGCGTTAATTGTCGTGAAATGGAAGCAAGGGTGTGGTCGGATCCTGCAGCGCTAAAGAGGCTACGCGAAGATTTTATTTTGGTAGCGCTATATGTAGATGATAAGACGGAACTACCTGAGTCGGAATGGTACACTTCGGACTATGATGGAAAAGTTAAAAAGACGATTGGCAAACAAAATGCCGATTTCCAAATCACCAGGTTTGAAAATAATGCCCAGCCCTATTATGTCATTTTGGGCCATGACGAGAAGCCAATTTTAAAACCAAAAGCTTACGATCTGAGTGTCCAAAATTTTATCGATTATCTTGAAAAGGCCAAAGAGGTCTATCAAAGCAAGCACAAATAGTGCAAACCCTGATAATAAAGTTATTTGCATATTTAAAGGGTAGAATTGTAGAATGTTACATTATTTAAGTAATAATTCTTTGAAAGCTCGGTGCAAACATTTGCATAAGAAAGAAAAAAATTAGCATTTCGGGCATTAATGGACAATTCTGGATAAGTTTGGAATTTTCTATTTAGTTTTGTCAAAAAATATTACATTTAAGTTATTTACTGGGTTTTGTAATTTTTCTCCAACGCACATTCTCCATTAAAAATGGCGAAACTTAAAAATATTATAAAGCAACTTTCTGACGAAGACTTCGAATCGATATATCAATCATTAATCGAAAGCAGCGCCGAAAAATCAGCTTTTCTTCTACGTTCGATACGTGAAAAGCAGCAATCGGATTCAAAAATCATGGATGAGCTCGGTGTGAACACCAATGCTTATTACACGTTGCGTTCACGTCTTAATCAAAAGATCGAGGAGTACCTGTTGCAACAAATGGAAAATCCACGAACGGATATCCTGAAAAAGGTTGCCAATATCAACGAGACCATCTTTACAAAAAAGAAGGCCATAGCAATAGCCACTTTGAAAAAGTTGGAAAAAGAGTTGCTTGACTACGACCTGTCGAATGAGTTGACCATCGTATATAAGTCCCTCAAGAAGCTACACATCAATTCTGCGGATTATTTTAATTATTCACAGCTCTACAACCGCCATGTGGCTTATACTTTGGCCGTTGATAAAGCCGAGGAGCTATTGGCTGAATATTTTAAAAAATACGGGGATTATTTTCTCACAGGTGATGATACCTCAAAGCTGGAGCTATCGTTGCTTTGTAAGGAGATGAACAACGTATGCGCCCTTTACAAATCGCACCGTTTATATGTGTACCTGAACTGCATCAATATTTTCCACCGACTTCATGTGGAAGGTGAAGACAATATGGAGGATGACCTCGAACCAATCCAGGACATTTTGCTAAATGTTCAACACATTTTTGATGAGTACCACCTCGATTCAATTTATTATCATCTCCATATCGTGTTCGAATTCCTTAAATTGGAATATTACGACCATTATAAAGTATTTCGAAAGGCAGAAAATTTCTTCGAAGAGGTGAATGACAAGTGTAGTTCTTTATTGACCAATTACACTTTGTATACTTTCCCTTCTCAGTTTCTCATAACCAAAATCAAACGGCACATAAGAATGAATATCGTTGAGGAAATGTATGAGGAAAACGAAGCCATTTTTGCAGATTTCGAAGCCGACGTGGAATACACGCCAAACTATATCAACTATATTATGTATCGGGCTTTGTCATGTTACTTTGTTAAAAAGTATGATGAAGCAGCAAAATGGATCAACAATCTTCTCAATGAGATAAGCCTGAAAAAATACCCGGAAGCACAGCTAGAGATCAAGGTGATATTAGCCCTCCAATACTGTATGATGAAAGATTATGAACTCTTTAATCAATTAATCAACAGTATTCAACGGCAAATCCGACTATTGGGCAAAGAATCTTGTGAACACGTCATCCTCTTTACCAAGATGCTTAAAATATCTGTCAGCGAATCAAAAAAGAATAAAAAGGAAAAGATAAAGTCGCTCGCTAATAAAATTGAACTTATTGAAAAAGAGAGCTTTGCACCCACGTTACTCGTGCGGATAGATGATGCCTTTATTGATGAGCTTGCTAATGAATAACGGTCAAACCATTATATGAATTCATAATAAAAAATGGGACTTACTGAAGTCCCAATTTTTTATCATCAAATGTCTAGTTTTTCCAGGTTTTCCTGCGAAAGCGGCTTATTGATGTATTTCTTCACATAACTATACTCCTTGGATTTGTTCACATCCTGAGGGTTGATAGAAGAAGTCAACATCACGATTTTGCACTTGTCTTTCGTTTTGTCTGACAGTTTCTCAAACTCATCCAAAAACTGAAAACCATCCATCAATGGCATATCAATATCAAGAAATATGACATCAGGCAGTATTTCATTAGCCACATTTTCCACTTTTTCAATATTACGCAGGAACTCAATAGCGCTGCGGGCGCCAGTATGGGTGAAAATGTGCTTTGTGATATTAGCCGCTTCAATCATTTTCTGATTTATGAGGTTATCGATCTCATTATCATCGATAAGCATCACGGTATAAAAAGTTGTATCACCTTTATTCGACATGAGAATGAGGTTTTGAAATAAATTTAAGGGTTTTCCTTAAATGTTAACTTGATTTTTGTAAAAGTAATAATTATTTGAAAATATAAAATAGATGTTTTCAATGAAAAATGCTATAAAAAATACATCATTGTTATATTTCATTAGATCAAAGGTCAAATTTGATCCCCTGGGCCAGTGGAAGATCGGCGCTGTAATTAATAGTATTGGTTTGCCGCCGCATATATGCCTTCCATGCATCTGATCCCGACTCACGACCTCCGCCGGTTTCTTTCTCACCCCCAAATGCGCCGCCAATTTCGGCCCCAGAGGTACCGATATTGACATTTGCAATACCGCAATCCGAACCTTCATGCGACAAAAAACGCTCCGATTCCCGCATGTGATTCGTCATAATGGAAGAGCTGAGCCCTTGTGGAACACCATTTTGATAGGCCAATGCCTGTTCAATATCTTTGTATTTTATGAGATAAAGTATTGGTGCAAAAGTCTCATCCTGTACTATATTGAAATGGTTGGAAACCTCATAAATTCCAGGGCTTACATAACATCCCGATCCATAACCGGGACCTTCCAGTTTTTTGGCAGGCACCACTTCCTTGCCACCTTCTTTTTTTATTTCTTCAATAGCCTTTTCGAAAGTTTCTACGGCATCGCGATCAATTAACGGGCCAACATGGTTTGACTCATCCAATGGATCCCCAATTTTCAATTGCCCGTAGGCATTGATCAGCTTTTGTTTAAACTGATCAAAAATACTTTCGTGAATTATTAGTCTTCTTGTAGACGTGCATCGTTGACCACAGGTACCAACCGCTCCAAATACAGCAGCAGGCAATGCAATATCCAGATCGGCATGCTGCGATATAATGATGGCATTATTCCCTCCCAGTTCCAAAAGTGACTTTCCCAGTCGGGCTGCCACAGACTGCCCTACAATTTTCCCCATTCTTATAGAGCCAGTGGCCGAAATTAATGCAATTTTAGGATCATGCGTCATGAATTCACCTACCTCATAATCTCCGTTGATCAGGCAACTTACTGCTTCGGGTGCATCATTTTCTTTGAGTACGTCAGCAAGTAGTTTTTGACATGCAATTCCACAAAGTGGTGTTTTCTCTGAAGGTTTCCAAATGCATACATCGCCACAAACCATTGCGATCATGGCATTCCACGACCATACGGCTACGGGGAAGTTAAATGCCGAAATTATACCCACCACACCAAGAGGATGGTACTGTTCATACATGCGGTGCCCGGGGCGTTCCGAATGCATGGTCAACCCATATAATTGCCGTGATAAACCAACGGCAAAATCGCATATATCGATCATTTCCTGCACCTCTCCTAAACCTTCCTGTATCGATTTGCCCATTTCAATCGTGACCAATCTACCCAGCGCCTCCTTATTTTCACGGAGCCTCAGGCCGTATTGCCTAACGATTTCTCCTCGCTTTGGCGCGGGAATCATCCGCCATTTCAGAAATGCCTCGTGCGATGCGCTAATCACTTTTTCATAAGATTGCCGGTCGGTGGAAGGTATGGAACCTAACCTAACGCCATCGATTGGTGAAGTACTGTCAAAATATTTACCTGAGGAATCCAGCGCTTGGGACCCGATATAGGCGCCTGGGATTTTTTCTTGAATCCCCAGCTTTCTTAATAGTTCCTGATGTTTTGTTGACTCCTTAATCATCCTTGCTTTCGTTTGGGTTTTATGTGTAAATAAAGGTACAAAATTGGATGAAAACAGAAAGCTGAAAATATAAAAACACCTTGCCGGATTGGGGACATATTAATGAGGGGACAATGTGCTAAATGCTATTTACTAGCATTACAATGGTAAGTATTAAAACTTCCCACGGCGTAATCAGTCAACCACAATTTTTTTTCATTTTTTTGGTTTACCCTGTAAGTTTATGCTAACTCATAACACCAATGGGTAAACAACAGTCGGATGAGTAACGATTTTTATCAAAAGTATATCATTCCATTTGCCCCGATGATCATTAAGATTTGTCGTGCCTACACTGATAATGATGAGGATTTTCAGGATTATTATCAAGAGGTATGCCTGCAGATTTGGCAAAGCCGCGACCGGTTTAATGAAAAATCTAAATGGTCTACCTGGGTTTATCGCATTGCTTTAAATGTTTGCCTATCGCTTAAACGCAAATCAAATAACGAACTGGAAAAGCAATCGAAAATTGACGGCGCAAATATGCATGCCACCAATCAGGCCTTTCATGACGAACAATTAAATATGCTTTATGCGGCTATTAAAACGTTGCCTGAAGTTGATCGTGCGGTTATATTGCTTTATCTCGAGGAGAAATCCTACCACGAAATTGCCGACATAACAGGGACGAATACCAACAACATTGGTGTGAGAATAAATAGAATTAAACAAAAACTAAAACATAAATTATATGGATCATTCAATTGAAAAAATCTGGAAAACCGGTTTTTTAACCGAGGGTTCGTTGGTAATACCGAGAATCCAGCAACTCTACAAGCAAAAGTCTAAATTGACAATCGATAAAATGCGCAAAACTTATCGAATAGACAATGCCCTGATGCCCTATATTGCGCTCGCATTAGCTGTCAGTTTATGGTTAGTGAGCTATTTATGGATCGGACTTTATGTTGGTGTTCTTATCATGGTTTTATTCGTAGTCAACAGAAGGCAACTTCGCAAATTGGATGAAATCACCCCAACTGATGATCTTTTCGTGTATCTAAATAGCTATTTGTCTGCTATCAAGCAAATGGTTCAACTTTACACCTGGATACTCGGTCTCGGTATGCCTATGCTTGGAATACCTGCCATTGCCTACTTTCTGGTTAAAAGGAATGACAATATACAAATGTTTATAGAACAGGAGCCCTGGTATGTTACGGGGATATTTTTTCTAATTATTGCAGCATTCTTATCTGCCTGGGGGATTCTGGCATACCGGGCTACTACACAAATAATTTATGGCGAGCATATTGGAAGGTTGGAAGAAATAATAAGTGATATTAAGCAGTTACGAGAGGAAAAAGCCTAAAAAAATGCAAGGTTGAATAAATTTTGAAATGAAGTATCTACAAACCAAAAAAGCTGTTGCCGAAATGCCGGCAACAGCTTATTTTTTAATTTCTTTCAGTTCAAATTAAGCTTCCGCGGGAATTACACTAACATATGAACGGTTACCACGTCCCTTTTTAAAGGCAACTTTACCGTCTATAAGCGCGAAGATGGTATGGTCTTTACCCATTCCCACATTTTCGCCCGGATGATGCTTTGTGCCACGCTGACGAACGATGATGTTTCCTGCTATGGCTTCCTGACCACCATAAATTTTCACGCCTAATCGTTTACTTTCCGATTCTCTTCCGTTTCTTGAACTTCCGGCTCCTTTTTTATGTGCCATAACTAATTCCTATTTAATATCTTCAATCAATACTTTAGTAAAATCCTGGCGATGCCCGTTCTTGACTTTGTATCCTTTTCTTCTTTTTTTCTTGAATACAATCACTTTATCGCCTTTGACATGACCCAATATTTTACCTGAAACTTTAGAGCCCTTTATGCTTGGTGTACCTATTTTTACTTTGCCTTCATTGTCCAATAACAACACATTGTCAAATTCAACAACGTCACCTTCATTACCAGAAAGCAGTGGTGTGTAGTAGAATTTATCTTTTTCTACCTTGAACTGCTTGCCTGCGATATCTACAATTGCGTACATCTTATTTCATTTTACTTTGAATATACACCTTCTGAAAAATGGACTGCAAAGATATTGGTTTTCAATTAAATTACCAAACCCAACACCAAATTAAAATACTGGCTATTTTTTACGGGAAAAATTTGATTTACCATTTCTTGAAATCCAAAACATACATATAAAAGTAAACATTCAGGCCTAACACACTAATTTTTTAATAAACAGGCACTTATAATTTTTCAAATTTGTGGGTTCCTAATTTGGGAAAGGTGTGGATAAATTATCCTTGTTTTTTGAGTTGTGAATCACAATATTTGAACAATTGTTCCCAAAATTTTCCTGGTCTAAACTAACCACAAATGAGTTCTTTTAACCCGGTTAAAAAATGTGGGAAAGGCATTTTTCAATCTATTTTGGCTGGGTTTATGTTCGAAAGGAAGATTAAATTATTTTAAACAAAACGACAATTAAATCAATTAGCAAAAGGTAAAAAGATTTTTATATTATGAGCAGGACTTTTGTAGAAGATGAGCCAATACTAAAAGAAAACAAAGACCGTTTCGTTTTATTTCCTATTGAACACAACGATATATGGGACTTTTATAAAAAGCAAGAAGCCAGTTTCTGGACGGCCGAGGAGATAGACCTTAGTCAGGACCTTAAAGATTGGGAAAATCTCAATGACGGAGAGCGTCATTTCATTTCACATGTCCTGGCATTTTTTGCAGCCAGTGATGGCATAGTGAATGAAAACCTGGCCGAAAATTTTGTCGCTGAAGTGCAATACACGGAAGCCAAGTTTTTCTATGGCTTCCAAATCGCGATGGAAAACATTCACTCCGAGACCTATTCACTATTGATCGATACCTACATTAAAAACCCAAAAGAAAAAGATAAGCTGTTCCATGCTATTGAAACCATGGATTGTGTAAAGAAAAAGGCCGACTGGGCGCTGCGCTGGATAGACAACGGTTCTTTTGCTGAACGACTGATTGCTTTTGCTGCGGTGGAAGGCATCTTTTTCTCTGGTAGCTTTTGTTCAATTTTCTGGCTCAAAAAACGCGGTCTGATGCCCGGGTTAAGCTTTTCAAACGAGCTCATCTCACGAGACGAAGGGCTTCACTGCGATTTTGCCTGTCATTTGTTCAATAAACACTTAGTCAATAAAGTACCGAAAGAAACTATTACCGAAATCATAAAAGATGCGGTAGCAATAGAAAAAGAATTCGTAACAGATGCATTGCCGGTGAAACTGATCGGTATGAATGCTGACCTGATGTGCCAGTATATAGAATTTGTGGCCGACAGGTTACTTAGCGAATTGAACTGCAATAAAGTTTGGAATGCCACCAACCCATTTGATTTCATGGAAATGATATCGCTGCAGGGCAAAACAAACTTCTTTGAGAAAAGAGTATCAGAGTATCAAAAAGCCGGCGTGATCAAAAACAATGGCGATGACGAAAAGCCAAAGTTTTCTTTAGACGAAGACTTTTAACACACAGCACAATTAGTAGTCCAACGATTTTTTTAAAATATTCATTAATCCCAAAACCTCTGGTAAATGTTAGTACTTAAAAGAGATGGCCGACGGGAATCCGTCAAATTTGACAAAATCACAGCAAGAATCGAAAAACTTTGCTATGGCCTTGATATGAAGTATGTCGAGCCCATAGATGTAGCCAAAAAGGTAATCAATGGTATATACGATGGAGTGACAACCCAGGAACTCGACGAGTTAGCGGCTCAAACGGCTGCTTCATTAACGGTGAAACACCCTGATTATGCCCAGCTGGCAGCACGGATTGCCATTTCCAATTTGCATAAAACCACCAGCAAGTCCTTTTCCAGTACAATGAAAAGGCTGTATACGTGGATCGACCCGAAAACCGGTGAACACGCACCGCTGATTTCCAAAGAGGTTTACGGCATTATTAAAAAACATGCAGCGCAATTGGACTCGGCCATTATTTATGACCGTGATTTCGGTTATGATTACTTTGGTTATAAAACGCTTGAGCGCTCGTACCTAATGAAACTGGACGGCAAATTGGTTGAACGACCTCAACACATGTTAATGCGTGTGGCCATCGGCATTCATCACGATGACATCGATGCGGCGATCCATACTTACAACCTGATGTCTGAAAAATGGTTTACCCATGCCACACCTACCCTATTCAATGCGGGCACACCAAAACCACAGCTCTCGTCATGTTTCCTGCTTACGATGAAAGAGGACAGTATCGATGGTATTTATGACACCTTAAAACAATGTGCTAAAATATCACAATCTGCGGGAGGTATCGGGCTCAGCATTCACGGTGTTCGTGCAAAAGGATCATATATCAGAGGCACCAACGGTGTTTCCAATGGTATTGTACCTATGCTGCGCAATTTTGACATGACGGCACGTTATGTTGATCAGGGCGGCGGAAAAAGAAAAGGGAGTTTTGCTATATATCTGGAGCCTTGGCATGCCGATATTTTTGATTTTCTGGAGCTGAAAAAGAATCACGGAAAAGAAGAACTTAGAGCCCGGGACCTGTTTTACGCTTTGTGGATCCCTGACCTATTTATGAAACGTGTGGAAGAAAATGGCGATTGGCCTCTATTTTGCCCGAATGAAGCACAAGGGCTACACGATTCCTATGGCGATGACTTCGAGAAGCTGTTTGAAAAATACGAGCGAGAAGGAAAAGCAAGAAAAGTAGTAAAAGCGCAGGATTTGTGGTTTGAAATCCTGGAGGCGCAAATAGAAACAGGCGTGCCCTACATGCTTTACAAAGATGCCGCTAATAAAAAGTCGAACCAGAAAAACTTAGGTACGATTCGGTCGAGTAACCTCTGTACGGAAATCATGGAGTACACTTCACCCGAAGAAGTAGCCGTTTGTAATTTGGCCTCCATAGCGCTTCCGAAATTTGTGGCCAGCAATGAAGAAGGCCAAAAGTATTTTGACCATCAGAAACTGTACGATATTACGTATACGGTAACGAAAAACCTTAATCGTGTAATTGATATCAACTATTATCCGGTACCTGAGGCTCGCAACTCGAACATGAAGCACCGCCCTATTGGTATAGGCGTGCAAGGCCTTGCCGATGCCTTCATTTCGCTCAGGATGCCGTTTGATTCCGAAGAAGCTCGAAGATTGAATGAGGACATTTTCGAAACCATTTATTTCGCCTCCCTGACTGCTTCGAAAGACCTTGCTGAAAAAGAAGGCGCCTACGAAACATTTAAAGGTTCGCCGGTTTCCAAAGGTATTTTCCAATTCGATATGTGGGGAGTAAACCCGAAATCAAACCGTTGGGATTGGACAACATTGAAGCAAGAGGTGAAGAAGCATGGTGTAAGGAACTCATTACTCCTGGCGCCGATGCCTACTGCCTCCACTTCACAAATCCTTGGAAATAATGAATGTTTTGAACCATATACATCCAACATTTACACAAGAAGAACGCTTTCTGGTGAGTTTATTGTAGTAAATAAACACCTTATGAAAGACCTCATTGAACGGGGCCTTTGGAATGAGGAAATGAAAAACAGGTTGATCGAGGCCAATGGTTCCGTGCAAAATATGCCTGATATTCCACAGAATATAAAAGATATCTATAAAACCGTATGGGAGATTTCACAGCGATCGATCATCGATATGGCGGCAGATCGTGGCGCATATATATGTCAAAGCCAGAGCCTGAATGTGCACATTCAGGATCCTAATTTCGGAAAGTTGACCTCCATGCACTTCTATGCCTGGAAAAAAGGTTTGAAAACAGGTATGTATTACCTTAGGACCAAAGCCGCAGCTGACGCGATCAAGTTCACTGTACAAAAACAACTGAAAGAAGAACCTACTCAGGAAGAAATCGAAGCACAAAATAGGTCGGATATGTCTTGCTCGCTGGATGATCCTGATGGATGCATCTCCTGCGGTAGCTAAACATTTAAATTTTGACTTAAAAGCCTTCTCATTCGGGAAGGCTTTTTTATTTTGCACAAAACTAGAGACCTATGGTAAAAAAAGTGCAACTTTCATCGGATGGGCCTGAATTGAGTAGAATTGTGGCTGGCATGTGGCGTATTTCAGAAGTAGATCATTCTGTTAACAATACTGTGAGCATGATTGAAGCCGCTGTTGCAAATGGCATCACCACTTTTGACAATGCCGATATTTACGGCGACTATTCTGCGGAAGAAGTTTTTGGCGAAGCATTTGAAAAATCAGGGGTAGCCCGTGACCAAGTTCAGTTTGTGGCGAAATACAATATCATATTGCCCTCTTCCAACCGGCCTTCCAATGAATTGCACATGTACAATACAAGCTTTGAACACATTGTAAAAAGTGTGGAAAACAGCCTGAAATTGCATCGGACCGACTATTTGGATTTAGCGCTCATACACCGCCCCGACCCGTTGATGGTACCGCAAGAAGTGGTAAAAGCAATGGAAGAATTAAAAAATGATGGCAAGGTGAAATATTTTGGCGTTTCCAATTTTTCCGTTAGGCAGTTTGAAATGCTACAGTCTTTTATACCCTTTCAATTGGTGACCAACCAAATCGAAATTAGCCCTTTTGCGCTGGACTCTTTTACCAATGGAGATCTTGATTATTGTATTGAGCATAATCGTAAACCCATGGCCTGGTCGCCATTGGGTGGAGGTAAACTTTTCCAATCCGGTGACTCCGAATTCTTTCGGGTTTTGAACCTGCTATGCGATCGTTATGACTGCACACAAGACCAGCTGGTTTTCGCATGGTTAATTAAACACCCTGCTTCGATTTTGCCCATTACCGGCACCACGAAAGCCGATAGGATAGTGGCAGCGGCACGTGCGGTGGGCATTCAGTTAACCAGAGAAGATTGGTTTCGATTTTATGTTGCAGCCCGTGGTGAGGATGTTCCATAGTTAAAATAATATGACATTAACTTATTCTACTCCAGTTAACCACACTTTTCTTCAGTGATCTCACCTGGGTTAGAATAGCGTGGTTATCCGGGCGCTCCAGTTTGGGATCTTGTTCAAGAATATCTTTGGCGGCATCTCTGGCAATTTGTAATATCTGCCCATCTTTACCGATATCGGCAATTAAAAGGTCGAGTATGCCGCTTTGCTGTGTACCCATCAAATCGCCAGGACCCCTAAGTTTTAGGTCGGCTTCAGCAATTTCAAACCCGTTATTTGTGCGCACCATAGTGCCTAAGCGCTGTTTTGACTCTTTACTGAGCTTATAATCTGACATTAAGACACAATAAGACTGGTCTGCCCCTCTACCCACC
>DNTA01000061.1 GCA_003500135.1 Cytophagales bacterium
AGGGACTCGAACCCCCATGCCTCGCGGCGCTAGATCCTAAGTCTAGTGCGTCTACCAATTTCGCCACATCCGCAGTTTTTCAAAATGAGTTGCAAAGGTAAGCATATTATTTTTATTAGCAATTATTATTTATCTTTTTCAAGTGTTTTAATTTGCAGTGTCAATAAATAAATAAATGACTGAACTAGAGTTAGAGGAAGAGAAGAAAGAGATTGTTCGACGATATCGAAGGTTGTTGAGGCATGCAAAACCTTACCTGAAAGGAGATGATGCCAAAAGGATCAAAAAGGCCTTTAACATGTCGGTCGACGCGCATAAGAACATGCGACGTCGTTCAGGGGAACCTTACATATTTCATCCGCTTGCCGTAGCACAGATTTGCGTTTCGGAAATTGGCCTGGGAACCACTTCAATCATTTCTGCCTTATTGCATGATGTAGTTGAAGATACCGAACTCGAAATTGAAGATATCGAGCGCAACTTTGGTACCAAGGTGGCTAAGATTATTGACGGCCTGACCAAAATATCAGGTGTATTTGACCAGGGCACATCACTACAGGCGGAAAATTTCAGGAAGATGCTCCTGACGTTATCAGAAGATGTGCGGGTAATTCTGGTAAAGCTGGCCGACAGGCTTCACAATATGCGGACACTGGATAGCATGCCCCGCAATAAGCAAATTAAAATTGCCTCGGAAACCATCTACCTATATGCACCGCTGGCACATCGCCTGGGTTTGTATGCCATCAAGTCAGAGCTTGAAGACCTTTATTTAAAATATGCCGAGCCGGACGTATTTAATATGATTGTGGAAAAAATACGTTCAACAAAAGCGGCAAGGGGAAGGTTCATCCGGAACTTCATCAACCCGATACAAACAGAAATGCGCAAGCGCAAATTCAGGTTTGAAGTGAAGGGCAGGCCGAAATCGATCTTTTCCATATGGAATAAAATGCAAAAACAGGATATTCCTTTTGAAAAGGTATACGATCTTTTTGCCATCCGAATTATCGTGGATACTTCAATGGAAGAAGAAAAGGCAGTTTGCTGGCAGGTTTACTCCATCGTCACCGACTTTTACCAACCGAACCCCGATCGTTTGCGCGACTGGATCAGTACGCCAAAATCCAATGGTTATGAATCATTGCATACTACCGTGATGAGCCGTACAGGTACCTGGGTGGAGGTACAAATACGAACCCGGAGAATGGATGAAATTGCTGAAAAAGGATATGCCGCCCATTGGAAATATAAAGGGAGTACTGCTACAAGCCATGAGTCGGGTCTTGAAATGTGGATCGGCAAGGTGCGCGAGCTGCTGGAAAAGAACGAGCAGAGCGCATTGGAGTTTGTCGATGACTTTAAATCCAATCTTTTTGCTGAGGAAATATTTGTTTTCACACCTAAAGGTGAGCTGCGCAAACTTCCGGCCAAGGCAACTGCCCTCGATTTTGCCTTCGAAATACATACTGAAGTGGGCGCCAAATGTATTGGGGCCAAAGTCAACCAGCGCCTGGTCCCTATCAACTATAAATTAAAAACCGGCGACCAAATAGAAATCCTTACTTCCAATAAACAAAAACCGAATGAGGACTGGCTCAACTTTGTAGTCACCTCTAAAGCGAGAAGCAGGATTAAAGATTACCTGAAAGAACAAAAGAAAGTTGCCGCCTCAGAAGGAAAGGAAATTGTTAAAAGAAAACTCAACCAGGTAAAGCTCGACCTCAATAATGAAACAGTGGAAAAATTGTTGGGGTATTTTAAATATAAAAGTACGCTGGACCTGTATTACAGTGTCGGCAAAGGCATTATTGATCCCAAGGAAATAAAGAAAATAAAGGAATGGCGGCCGGTTAAAAATAAAAAGGCGCCAATTTCCGATGCCCGGACCTTTAAAAAGGAAATCACTGAACTCACCGGCCGCGAAAGCGACATGTTGCTTATCGGTGAGGATATGGATGTTGTGGATTACACACTAGCAAAATGTTGCAACCCGATTCCCGGAGACGATGTTTTTGGATTCGTGACCACGCATGAAGGCATCAAGATCCACCGCGTTAATTGTCCTAATGCCATAGAACTGCTCAGCAAGCATAGTCACCGCGTAGTTAAAGCCAAATGGACTTCGCAGTCAGAAATTTCTTTTTTAACCGGTTTGCGGATAAAAGGAACTGACAGGGTTGGGGTTATCAATGATGTCACGAGGGTAATTTCAAATGAGCTAAAGGTTAATATTCGTTCAATTGTTACAGAAACTGTTGGGGGAATTTTCGAAGGGGAAATACAGTTATTTGTACAGGACACCAAGCATTTGGATACTTTGATCAAAAAACTGGAGCAACTTGACGGAATGGAAAAAGTTAGCCGATTTGATCCTGCATAATGCAAATTTCACAAATCGACTTTGATTTAGAAAGGCAATCCCTAATTTTGTAGGGCTTTAACGAGGCTTAACAAAAATCCTATCATGAATTTCAAACATGAAATAAAAGACAATATATTCCTGCTTCACCTCAGTGGTGACCTGCTGGGTGAAAACCATGGAGCAGAAATTATTTCAGTAGTCAATGATGTGATCAATGATGGCATAAGGGCATGCATCGTTGATATATCGCAGGTCCGCTACATTAATAGTAGCGGTATTGGCGTTCTCATTACGGTTTTAACCAAATTCAGAAACAAAGAAGGAGAAGTAGTATTATTAAAGCCTTCGGAAAACGTAAAGAAATTATTAATTATCACTAAGCTCAATTCCATTTTCAATATTAAAGAAAGCGAAGAAGAAGCTGTCCAAACTTTAAAAAACGGTTAGATGAAAGCAGATGTAATCCTGGGTTTGCAATGGGGCGACGAAGGAAAAGGAAAAATTGTGGACTGCCTGGCGCCGGATTATGAAATAATAGCCAGGTTCCAGGGAGGACCTAATGCTGGTCATACTCTCGAATTTGAAGGCAACAAACATATACTTCACCAAATCCCATCCGGAATTTTCAGGCCTCATACCAAAAACCTGGTAGGCAACGGTGTAGTACTCGATCCGGTAATTTTTAAAAACGAACTGGATAAACTATCGCCTTTTGGCATCAACCTAAAAAAGTCGTTGTTTGTTTCCAAAAAAGCACAACTGATTCTTCCTTCTCACCGCCTGCTTGACGCCTGCTATGAAAAATCAAAAGGTGATAATAAAATAGGGTCTACTTTAAAAGGTATAGGCCCCACCTATCAGGACAAGATAGCAAGACTGGGAATTAGGGTTGGCGACATCATTTCAGCTGATTTTGAAAAAAAATACCGCGACCTGGTCGATCAACACGAAAAGATACTAAAGTCATATGGTTTTGAGTATGATCTCCCCGAGGTAGAAAAACCATTTTTTGAAGCCATAAACTTTTTTAAAACACTAAACCTGGTTGACACAGAATATCTGGTCAACAACAGCCTGAAGGTAAATAAAAAAGTGCTCGCAGAGGGTGCACAGGGCTCCCTTCTCGATATTGATTTTGGAAGCTACCCTTTTGTGACGAGTTCGAATACTACTACTCCAGGAGTTTGCACAGGTCTTGGAGTAGCGCCGTCGAGAATAGGAAAAGTATATGGCATATTTAAAGCCTACTGCACACGGGTAGGTAGTGGGCCATTTCCTACGGAGTTGGAAGATGCAACAGGTGACAAATTGAGAGAAGAAGGTCATGAGTTCGGTTCAACTACGGGTAGGCCAAGAAGGTGTGGCTGGCTTGATTTACCGGCATTAAAATATGCTATTATGATCAACGGGGTGACCGACCTGATCATGATGAAAGTAGATGTGTTGAATGCATTTGATACATTCAGCGTATGTACGCATTATGAGCTCTCTGATGGAACAATTACCGACCAGATGCCTTATGATCTATGCGAAGAGGAAATTAAGCCCGTTCTTAAACACTTTAAAGGTTGGAATCAGTCATTGGAATCTTGTGAGGACTTTGATAGTTTCCCTAAGGCATTAATTGATTATGTGCACTACCTGGAGACCGAATTAGAGGCGCCAATTAGAATTATTTCTGCCGGGCCGGATCGGAGGCAAACAATATTCCGTTAAGCGGAAGCCTGGCAAAATCTTTCACTTTTTTGTATATCGAGCATTGCTTTCTAAAATATTCCCCCTACCTTTGTCGACCCAAAAGCAAAGGCTT
>DNTA01000069.1 GCA_003500135.1 Cytophagales bacterium
AATATAAAATCATATATATTAATGTTCATGACGATAATTTTTATTACATCATGTGTAAATGACTTGGACGTTGAACCTATCGATCCAAATATTGATACGGCCAATAATGTATTCACAGATCCTGAAGCTTTTAAACAGGCGCTTGCTAAAATTTATGCAAGTTATGCCATTAGCGGTCAAACCGGTGGTGGTGGTGGAAATCCTGATATTGCTGGAATTGATGAAAATTTTGGTAATTATCTCAGGCAATTTTGGGGTCTACAAGAATTATCCACTGATGAGGCCATAATAGCTTGGGATGATGCTACCATTAAAAATTTCCATTGGCACACCTGGGCACCTAATGATGTATTCATCAGCGCTATGTATTCAAGAATTTTTTACTCTATTGCACTTAGTAATGAATTTATTAGAAATGCGAACGCTGGCAATGCCTCGGGAAGCTTTCAGGCTGAGTTAGACATAATGGTTGCTGAAGCAAGGTTTCTTAGAGCGCTATCTTACTGGCATGCTATCGATATGTTTGGAAATGTTCCTTTCATTACAGAAAATGATCTCCCAGGTGCATTTTTTCCCGAAAGAATAACAAGAGCCGAGCTTTTTGAATATGTGGAAAGTGAATTATTGGATATCGAAAATAATTTGGCGGCGGCACGTAGTCATGAGTATGCAAGAGCGGATCAGGGAGCTGCTTGGATGTTGCTAGCTAAGCTATATTTGAATGCTGATATATACACAGGTCAACCCAGATATACTGATGCTTTAACATATATCAACCGGATTATCAATGCCGGTTATTCTCTTGAATCTGAATATGAAAATATATTCGTGGCCGATAACCACTTAAGTAATGAAATAATCTTCCCTATTGCTTTTGATGGACTAAACACACAGCAGTATGGTGGCATGACCTTCTTATTGCATGCATCAAATGGTGGAGGTATGCCACTAAATGGTATAGATGGTGGATGGGGCGGAATTCGTACAATTAGTGATTTTGTTACTAAATTTGATGTTGAAGAAGGTGATTTTACAGATGTTGACCCCGAATTCACATCCATTCCAGATCAAAGGGGTATGTTCTTCTTTGATCCTCTTGATGACGATGGCGAACCATACTGGCAATGGATAGTGTCAAATGTAGGTACTTTTACCCATGGGATTGGAGTGACAAAATTTAAAAATATATCTTCAGATGGTGGGCCAGCGCCAAATGCTCATCCGACATTTGTAAGTACAGACTTTCCTATGTTCAGATTAGGAGATGTGTATCTTATGTATGCTGAAACGGTTTTAAGAGGCGGAACAGGTGGAGATTTAGCTACAGCTGTTAATTACGTAAATGCGCTTAGAAAAAGAGGTTTTGGTGATAATTCAGCTGATATTACTGAAAGTGAATTAACACTTGATTTTATCCTTGACGAAAGAGCTCGAGAGCTATACTGGGAATGCCACAGAAGAACAGATTTAATTCGCTTCGGCCAATTCACGGATGGTACTTATGTATGGGAATGGAAAGGTAATGTGCAGGAAGGTATAAAAACTGAATCATTCAGAGACCTTTATCCCATTCCAACTAATGACTTAAATGCCAATCCTAAACTTGAACAAAACGATGGTTATAACTAATTAATGTTAAGCGCCCTTTTGGGGTTCTTAACAAAATTAATGTTGACATAAATGAGTAATAAAATGAAAAATCTAACATATATTTTATTCGCTTTTGCCCTTGCATCTATGTTTTCTTCATGTGACAAGGAAGGGGAAAAAGTATTTATAGCCAAAACTCCTACTAGTCCTCTTTACCAGGCTCCCGAAGATCCAGGAGGTCTTGAATTCACAAAAGATCAGGCAGATGAATCTATTAAGTTTGCTTGGACAGCGTCAGATTTTGGGTTTCAGGCATCAATCACCTATCAGATCCAAATTGCTAAAATCAATAGTTTTGAAGAAAGAGCTACTATTTTAACGACTCAGGAACTCAGTGGCAATGTTAAAGTTTCTGATATCAATGGCGTTTTGCTCGGCTGGGATTTACCCATAGGTGAAAGTTCAACAGTTTTTAGTAGGGTATTAGCTGCTGTAAATTCTAATGTAGAACCTGTAATATCTGATGTTAAAGAATTCACTGTTACGCCTTATGAGACTTTGGTAGACTATCCAATGATTTATCTGCCAGGCGCTTATCAGGAATGGTCACCAGGTGCAGAGATTGGAAGGCTCTATTCTTATGAATTTAATACTGTATATGAAGGAATCATTAGAATAGTTGAAACAGAGAACAATAATGGCGAGTTCAAAGTTACTCCAGCCCCTAATTGGAACAATGCCTGGGGAGGTTCACTTACGCAAAGTGGATCAAACTATTCCGGCACATTAGATCCGTCAGGAGGTAATTACGTCGTTGAACCTGGTGTTTATGCACTAACTGTTGACACAGAAGCGCTTACCATCGAATTAAAAAAGACCAACGATTGGGGCATTATTGGTAACGCAATTCCACCTTATGACTGGAGTGTGGATATAGACATGATCTATAATGGCCAACGCCAAATGTGGGAAGTCACAGGAGATTTTGAAGCTGGTGATTTCAAATTTAGAGCAAATGACGGTTGGGACTTGAATTATGGCGACTCAGGAGCTGATGGCTCTCTTGATCAAGGTGGAGATAATATTGTACTTGCAGCAGGTGGTAATTACACGATTAGATTTGATGAGTTAAATCTTACTTATCAAATTATTGAAAATTAAAATCTCCTGAATTTTTTCGAAGCACAATCATGTCAAAAAATCGAATGATTGTGCTTCTTTTTTTTATCTTATAGATATTTCAATTCGATTCTAATTTTTACCAATCAAAATTTATGTCTCATGAAAATAGTATATCTATTCATCCTAGTGATATTTTCTTCTCTCACGATAGTATTTGCGCAAACCCCGGTAATCGATCCTCCCATCTTCACTCCATCAACAGAGATCACGATTACTTATGATGTAACCGGAACAAACCTGGAAAACTTAAGTGAAGCCTGGTTATGGTGCTGGATGCCTCAAAATGGCGGTGATATCGATGCGACATCAAACATCAACCCGGCCAATAGTGATTCGAACGCTACTGACCAGGCAAAATTTACAAAAACCACTGAAGGCGGTAAAACCTTATTCACATTGACTTTTACTCCTCAAGACTTTTTTGATGAGGACATATCCACTGAGGACGATATGGGATTGATAATCAAAGGGAATGACTGGGCTGATGGTCAAACATCCAACTATATTGTTACCTTTTATCAGGGTGGCTTTGAAGTAACGCTACAAAACCCAAGAAATGACCCTCAATTTGTTGACACCAACGATGAATTAATCATTGAAGCTTTCGCAATCGAAAATGCAACATTTACATTAAGCATTAATGGCACGCAAGTTGATCAAAAGACAGGTTTATCAGAGTACAGCTATACCCATTTGGTCACTGAAACTTCCGGACAGATCCCTATGTCCCTTTTCGTAGAAGATGAGACCACCGACGAAGATACAACCATTAATTTTAGCTATATCCTGCGAATCCCATCGGTAAGCCAACCCCTGCCTGATGGCATTATTCCCGGAATTAACTATCATGACAATGATGATACGAAAGCCACATTGTGCTTGTGGGCGCCCGGAAAAAATTCTGCCTTTGTATTGGGAGAATTTAACGACTTTAAAATTGACGCCAATTTCCAAATGTTTTATGCTGGTGAGTATTTCTGGCTGGAAATTACCGGCCTTAATCCTGGTGAGGAATATGCCTTTCAATACCTGGTAGACGAGTCGATATATATTGCCGATCCATATTCTGAAAAAATATTGGATCCCGATGATCGTTTCATTCCTGAAACTATTTATCCGAATTTAAAACCTTACCCTGAGGCAGCATTAAAGCCCGACTGGTACAAAAACAGACTGGCTATCATTGAAACCGCACAGGAAGAATTTAACTGGCAGCACACGGATTATAACCGGCCTGCCAAAGAAGATCTGATTGTTTACGAATTGCACATACGTGATTTTTTTGCCGAAGACGATCGTAATTATTTAAACCTGATCGATACCCTCTCTTACCTTCAGGAATTAGGGGTAAATACTATTGAACTCATGCCCATACAGGAGTTTGCAGGAAACAGCAGTTGGGGGTACAATCCAACATTTATGTTTGCAGTAGATAAGGCTTATGGTACAGAAGAGGCTCTGAAACAATTTATCGATGCAGCTCATGAAAAAGGTATTGCAGTTGTTTTGGATATTGTATTCAATCATATGGATGTACCTAACCCTTATGTGGCCATGTGGTTTGATTACGGTACATTTACTGTTGAACCGGATAACCCAATGTTCAATGTTACCGCCACGCACCCTTTCAGTGTATTCTTTGACATGAATCACGAAAGCGATATGGCCAAGCATTTCATGGATACAACCATTCATTACTGGATCAATGAGTATAAGGTCGATGGTTTTCGATTTGACCTGTCAAAAGGGTTTACTCAAACCAATTCAGGCAATGATGTAGGTGCCTGGAGTTCGAGAGATAACTCGAGGATTGCACTCTTAAAAAGAATGGCGGATAAAGTTTGGAGTTATGCACCTGACAACTGGTTGATTCTTGAACATTTTGCCGACAATGCGGAAGAAACAGAACTGTCTGAATATGGAATGATGCTTTGGGGCAATATGCATGGCAGTTATAAAGAAACTATTTTAGGTTTTCATGACAATAATAAATCCAACCTTGAATGGGGATATGCCAAAGAAAGGGGTTGGGATAATTTGAACCTGGTTACCTACATGGAAAGCCATGACGAGGAAAGACAAACGGTAGAAGCCCGCGAAAATGGAAGAATAGCCGGAGATTACAATACAAGAAGATTATCTACTGCTCTGGAAAGAATTAAGGCCGCGTCTGCCTTCCTTTATTTCACACCTGGACCTAAAATGTTATGGCAATTTGGTGAACTGGGGTATGACATATCCATTAATGAAAATGGAAGAACAGGTGAAAAACCGGTAAAATGGGAGTACTACGACGAACCTGCAAGAAAGAAACTATACGATGTGATTTCTGAAATTACAGCCTTGCGTAGCTCTATCGATCTTACTAATGCCGGTTTCAACTGGTCCGTAGATGGAGAAACAAAATGGATCAGTATTGATGCCGATCCTTTTGACATTACCATCGCCACCAACTTTGATGTTATTTCTAAGGAAATCGCTCCTCAATTCGCCCAAACGGGTACCTGGTACGATTTATTTACTGACGAAACCATTGAAGTAACGGGAAGCAGTCAGGTATTTACCTATGCACCGGGTCAATTCCACATTTTCACCTCTCAGGAAATTGAAGGCGTGAAAAGTGATTTGGTACCTTGGAACCCGAATAGAATTACATCTGTAGAAGATGAGTTAATTGATAGTAATATCATTATTTATCCTAATCCGGCCCAAACTGAAATTAACGTATCTTTATTGAATGGCGAATACCATAACATCTCTATTCATGATATGAATGGCCGATTTATTAATGATGTATCAATTAACCCGGGAGGAATCACCAATATTGATGTTTCAACGCTTAATAGCGGAATGTATTACCTCAGAGTAGAAACACAAGAGGGAATTTCATTCCACAAATTCCTAAAAAATTAAAAAATTGACGCTCGTCATGTACTGGACGAGTGTCATTTTTTATCTTTACCAAACTTTAATAAGTTTATTTGTTGTATTAATAAATCTGATAAACCATAAATAACTAAAATTATGAGCGTTGCAACGAAATTCAGACCAGGCGTATTACATGGACAAGAGGTTACCGACCTCCTGAACTATGCCAATGAAAATAATTTCGCCTTACCTGCAGTAAATGTTATCAACACAAGTTCTGTCAATGCAGTACTCGAAACCGCACGTGACCTGAACTCTCCTGTTATCATTCAGTTCTCAAATGGTGGAGCCGTATTTTTCGCCGGAAAAGGTTTGAGTAATGAAAACCAGCAGGCAGCTATTGCCGGTGGTATATCCGGTGCGCACCACGTACACCAAATGGCAAAAGCATATGGTGTTTCCGTTATTCTTCACACTGACCACTGTGCTAAGAAACTTCTTCCTTGGATCGATGGATTATTGGATGCAGGAGAGCAGTTCTACAAAGAAAATGGTTACCCACTCTACAGCTCACACATGCTTGACCTTTCTGAAGAGCCTATTGAAGAAAACATCGATATCTCTAAGCAATACCTCAAAAGAATGGCTAAAATGGGTATGACCATTGAAATAGAATTAGGTGTAACCGGTGGTGAAGAAGATGGCGTGGACAATACTGACGTAGATAGTTCTAAACTATACACTCAGCCCGAAGAAGTGGCATATGCCTACGAAGAGCTTGGCAAAGTAAGTCCTAACTTCACTATCGCGGCAGCTTTTGGTAATGTTCATGGTGTTTACAAACCAGGTAATGTAGTGCTTACTCCTGAAATCCTTAAAAATTCACAGGACTTTATCCAGGAGAAATTTGGAACAGGTCACAACCCTGTAAACTTTGTGTTCCACGGAGGTTCTGGTTCTGAAAAAGAAAAAATTCAGGCTGCCATCGAATATGGAGCAATCAAAATGAACATCGATACTGATATGCAATGGGCATTTGCACATGGTGTGAAACAGTATATGGATGAGAAAAACGGCTATCTGCAATCTCAGATCGGTAACCCTGAAGGTGATGATAAGCCTAATAAGAAGTACTACGATCCTCGTGTATGGCTCAGAAAAGGTGAAGAATCATTCGTAGCCCGATTGAAAGAAGCTTTCGAAGATCTGAACTGTATAAACAGAAACTAATTGACATAACAAACACTAGGTGGGCTGTAACGCCCACCTTTTTAAAATGCTTTGCTGTGAATTAAATATCTCCATTACTTCCCTCCCTCCTTTTTTGAAATCACAGCAATATACCGAAAACGTTTCCGTAACTTTACTCCCATTTACGACTCATTTCAGGTTAGTAGTCAGACACCTTGTCCTTGAGCTTTTTTATAAGAATTGCAATCTCATACTGCTATTTATCTGCCTGGATTGTTATTTTTTGATTTTAAAAGAGTATTTTTATAGATTATTGAATGGGCATCCGCCTTTTTTTGAACCTGTTAATCATACTCATCAAAATGTCAGAGGTACGTTTCGATTTTTCTCTCCAAATGCTCACAAATTTTTTACAACCTATTTTAATAACGAACCATGACATTAAATATCTGTAAATCATTCCGGACACTTTGCGTAATGCTCATACCGGCCGTATTAGCAGTAGTAAGTTTGATGTCATGCACCAAAGAAGACAAAAGTATGACCTTGCCCAATGAGAATGTAGTTGCTGAGTGGCCGATGGGGGTTGCCTATGAAATATTTGTTCAATCTTATGCCGACCATAATGGAGATGGTATAGGTGATATAAACGGATTAACCCAAAAACTTAATTATCTGAAAGGTCTCGGGGTAAGTGCTATCTGGCTTATGCCCATTATGC
>DNTA01000256.1 GCA_003500135.1 Cytophagales bacterium
AATATACAAATTACTTGAAAGTACTGAAGTACGAACGAACAAAAGTGCTAAGAAACAAAAAGAAAAAGGAGTACCCGAGCAAATTAGTTGCCGTATTTAGAGGAGACATTCTTGGGTTTTTTCTTTTGTGTATTTTTTGTGTCGGTTGTTTTTGATTCCAATGGCAGGCAAACGGTGAAGGTGGTTCCCACATCTATTGTACTGTCGACCATGATGGATCCTTTGTTCATTTTTACAAACTCATGCACCAGGCTTAACCCAATGCCTAATCCTTTTTCTTTTGCCGTACCCCATGTACTTTTGTTATCAATCAGTTTAAAAAGATCTTTTTGTTTTTCCTCAGGAATACCTATGCCGGTATCGCTTACGCTTATGCAGTAGTTGCCATTTTTCTGCTCTGCCAGAATATTTACCGCACCATCCTGCCTGGTAAATTTCAGGGCATTGCTCACCAGGTTGCGGATGATGGTCATTAAGCTGTTTTTATCGGCAGTAATAAAGCGGGCATTACTTTTAACTTCATAGGTAAGTATAATACTCTTAGTGGCCGCCATGGCTATGAAAATATTCAATACATTGTCGCATATTTCATCCATATCCAAACGTTCGGGCCGGTAAGGAAACTCCCCTTGCTGGCTCACTGCCCATTCAAGCAAATTATCGAGTAAGTTTTGTACTTTTTTTACGGAGTATTCCATGTTCACCGTAAGCTCATCCAGTTCGTCATAATTTTTTGAGTCGAGAAAATCGCGGATGAGAAGAGTGGTGCCATTCAGCACATTAATGGGCCCTCGCAAGTCATGTGAAATAATGGAAAAGAACCGGTCTTTGGTTTTGTTTAGTTTTTCGAGCTGGTCGTGTTGCTGCTGCAACTCTTTTTGGCGCTGAACCAGTTTTTTATTGAGCTGCTTTCGTTTGCGGCTGTTCGTGTAAAGAACTAAAAATAATCCTGCAGTTAGCACCAGCACTACAAAGAGGCTAATGACAATAATGCGTTGGTTTTGTCTTTTCTTATTTAAAAGATCAACTTCGGCTTGTTTCTGGGCGACCTCATATTCAGTGCGGAGGTCTGCCATTTTACGAATGGTTTCCTCGTTATTAATACTGTCACGTGTAGCTATATAATTGCTCTGACATTCAAATGCTTTGTCCAGATCGCCATGGAGGGCAAATAATTCCGTTAACAGTTCATAAGCATCTCTTACCTGCGGTAAAAGATTGGCATGATTTGCAGTTTCGAGCGATATTGAAGCATATTCCAGGGCAGCATTAATTTCATTTCTTTGCTTGTAAATTTCTGATAGGTAAAAATAATAGATAGAAAGGGCGTAATAATCCTGATATTCTTCGAGCATTGAAACTGCTGAGCTGATATATTCCTCGGCTAAGTTATACATTTGCTTTTCGCTGTATACCTTGCCAATATTTCCCATTGAATAAGCAATGCCAATATCGTTTTGTAATGATTTAAAAAGCTTGTTTGATCTTCTAAAATAAATCATTGCAGAATCCAATTCATTAATATCCAGGTAAACACCACCTGCATTTAAAAGTGAACTTGCTAAAAAGACAGAATCATTTAGTTCGGTAGATAATCGAATGGCCTTATTATAATAAAAGATGGCATTTTTGTTATTCATCGAAACCGAATATACATCGCCAATAGCAACATATGCTGCAGACAGGCATGAAAGGCAGTTTATACTTTTGCCAATTTCTGCACTTTTAAAAAAGGAACGCAATGCTTTCTCATAATTTCCTTTCACGTTATATGCGATGCCATTGTAATAATATCCTTTAAAGAGTTTCGTTTTATCCGGGTCTTTTTCTTGAGCTGCAAATACCAGTTTTTCGGAATATTTCAGTATGGTATCGGCATGTGTATGATTACGAATAATTTCGTAATATATGTCTTTCCTGTTCTGTTCCGTTAATTCACCGGAAGAATAGAGTATTCGAAGATTACTATCTGCAATAGATAGATCTTGAGAATAAACAGAAAGACAAAAGATTAATCCAATAAAACTAACTGCCTTTATAAACAAGCTGTTCATACAAATTAAACTCTGATAATAATCTTGGGCGGTGTGGCATCAGAACCCTTTGCTGATTTTGTTGCCTTCGTTTTCTTTTTGGTTTTTTCAGCTACTGCAAACAATTCGTATTCAATTTCACCTTTTGCTTTCCGGTTAACCCTGGCAACCCATTTATCACAGGATTTTTTTGCCGGTCCGGACGAAAAGAATTTGCACGATCCAATGATGTTGATACCGGATAGATCCTTAATACCCGATTTTTTATCCAGTGTCCAGATTACACGGGTACCTGGTTTAACTTTTGTTTTGATGGATTTACCTGTGTGTTTTTCAGAATCACGGTACACGATTTCATTGTCCTGTAACGAAACATAAATAATTACTTTTCCCATGTTCGAGGTTGGTTTGGTATATTAATTTGCAATATTAGTCAAAAAAAACCAACTATTCATGGAAAATATGTACCTGCTCGTGATAAATAAGATGAAGGATATGGGTTAATTTTATCTCTGGTCACATACCAGTTGACTCAATTAGTCTATCAACCTGCTTTCCAGTGTGTTTTTGAGACGCTCCATGAGCTCTTTAATATGCTTTTCAGAATATGCCGATACATCGATTGGTTCATGGATGATGAGTTGTGCCTTTCCGGGTTTAATATCGAATTTAGATTTTCCGGCAAGTATTTTGCTTGTGCCCAGTATAGTAACTGGCAATAAAGGTAAACCCAGCTCAAGGGCCAGCTTGAAAGCGCCGCGCTTAAAGGGAAGTAATTGTTTGCCGTTACCTCGCGTACCCTCGGGAAAGATTACCACCGAGGTGCCTCCTTTGAGTTTTTGTTTGGCCTCTTCCAGGCTTTTAACAGCCGCCCGTTGATTCGATCGGTCAAGGAAAATATGTCCGACCTTTTCGCTACCAAAGCCTACTCCGGGTATTTTTCGGAGTTCCTTTTTCATAATCCATTTAATGTCGATTCCTATCCAACCATACAATGCAAAAATATCGTACATGCTTTGGTGATTCGGGGTAATGATGTAGGATTGATTTTTATCTATGTTCTCGCTGCCTTCAACGTTTACAAACATAGGAGTCATAAAGGCTATTACCCGCGACCATAAAGCACCGCCAATATAGCTTCCTGTGTGTTGGTTAAATAGTACTGAAAATAATACTGCCAGCACACCAAACAATAGAGTGATTAAAAATCCAAGTGGAAGCAATATGAGAATCTTATAGGGCTGGTATAAGATATATGCAAGCGTTCTTAACATGGGAACAAAAATAAATTATCATTGCAATCTGGCAAAATTATTCCATGACATTGGTCTTTTGTTTGGCTTCTGTTTTTCGTAATTTTATAAAGCATTTCGCCTTGTGCAAAAGACTCAACTTAAACCAAACGTTATGAAAGCAGGCAATATAGAAATCCTGGATCTGGATTTTGAGTACAAACTCTGGAAGAACAAGATAGCTTTTAGCAAATCGGAAATTGAGTTGCTGCAAGACAGAGTTCATGTGCTTTCGCGTGAAAATCCGGGTTGGATGCCAGATGAAAAACATATGCTTCTATTTACTGTGCAATTGGAGGCCATTAAAAGTATTGAAAAACAAATACACACCCAGGAGCAGGAAATAGCCTTTTATGCCGAGGATTATCCTATAAATACCGGGCATACCCACTATATAATCCACGAAAATATCCGGAAGGAGGTAGCAAAAATAAACTTTAGGCAAAATGAGATTATAAATGATATCTATCCTTTACTCTGTTATCCATTAAGTCAGGAAGAAATTCTGAACAATTAGTCCCCGAAGCCATAAAGATATACAATTCATCATTGAGACTATCTTACTTTTGTCAACCACCCAATAAAATGAGGTGTCGATTCTGATATTGGTAGCTACATATCGGTGTAGGTAACTTCAATGGTAATTGTGGTATTTCTTCCTTTGTCATCGGAACAACTTATTTCTATATTGCCCTCATTTGGAGTAAAAAAAAGCTGTTCTTCTTTTCTGGCCTCTTTAAAAAAGCGTTTATTAATATACCAGTAGACTTTTTCAACATCATTATTGGCATGGCAACTTAGCATGATTTCCATGTCTTCCTCCACATTAACAAAGTATTCATTCTTATCAACGGGCGATGTAATTACTGGTGCTTTTCCGCTCAAAAACCGCTCACATTCGGGGTTATGAGGTGGTATACGC
>DNTA01000215.1 GCA_003500135.1 Cytophagales bacterium
AGTTTATTAAATGGCTGGAATCAATAAAGTAATTCTTATAGGTAATCTTGGAGCTGATCCTGAGGTGCGTCATCTGAGCAATGGTTCCGTTGTGGCCAATTTCAATATGGCTACTTCCGAAAGTTATACCACCAAAAATGGTGAAAAAGTGACACAAACTGAATGGCACCGTATTGAGCTTTGGGATGGCCTGGCAAAAATAGCTGAACAGTACCTTAAAAAAGGCCGCACCGTTTACATAGAAGGCAAACTGAAAACCGACAACTGGCAGGATAACGAAGGCGTACAACGCTATACTACCCGAATAAGGGGATATAACATGCAACTATTGGGTGGCAGGAGTGATGCTTCCGACAATTCCGGGTCAGGGGCAGCGTATCAATCACAACAAAAACCCCAACCCCAGCAGCAATCATCAAATCAGGACGTACCACCGGATATTAGTTTACCTGACGATTCTGATGGTGACGATCTACCCTTTTAATATGCCAATAAACCAACTTTAAATTTGGAATCAAGTAGTTTAGACGATCCTCTTCCGAGTCTTTCGTTTGCCATATTGCTGTTTCAACAGCTCCCACTAGAGCACTTGATCATAGGATTGGTGGTATTAATGGTACTACTGATTTTATCGGGCCTGGTATCCGGTTCTGAAGTGGCTTTCTTTTCCTTACAAACCAAGGAATTGGTAGAAATGAAAAAGGAAGACCAAACACAGGAAAAGATCATTTCATTGCTCAAACACCCCCGAAGGTTGTTGGCCACCATTTTGATACTCAACAATTTTATCAACGTGGCCATTGTTACCATATCTACCTATCTTACCTGGATGGCCGTAGGCACTAAAGATCTTGATGGAATATTATTGACAGGCCTCACATTTGCCATCACCTTATTGATCGTGTTTTTCGGTGAAGTAGTGCCCAAAATTTATGCAAACCAACGAAATATTTTGTTTGCCAGAATATCAATGACCATTATATCACCAGCATTTGTCATTTTGAGGCCACTTGCCTGGCTGCTCACCTCGTTGTCCAATGTGATCGAAAAGCGTATTGAAAAGCATGGCTATCAGGCTTCACTTGATGAGATAAAAACAGCTTTGGAAATTACAACTCAGGTAGAAGCTACGGAAGAAGAAAAAGGAATTTTACAGGGAATTGTGAATTTTGGTCAATTAACCGTGAAACAGGTAATGATCTCCAGGGTAGACATTACCGCCTTTGACTACGAGATGAACTTTCACGAGCTGATGGATAAGATCAATAAAACCGGATTTAGTCGTATTCCGGTCTACAAAGATACAATTGACAGCATTCAGGGCATTTTATATAATAAAGATATGCTTCCGTACGTGGAAGAAGACGAAACTTTTGATTGGCGCAAGCTACTTCGACCCAGCTATTTCGTTCCGGAAAACAAAAAAATTGACGCTCTATTAAAAGATTTTCAGGAAAAAAGGGTGCACATGGCCATAGTGGTTGACGAATACGGCGGCACTTCAGGATTGATAACACTTGAGGACATCATTGAAGAAATCGTGGGTGAAATCAATGATGAGTTTGACGACGAGGATGTGATATACAGTAAAATTAATGAGAACACATACGTTTTTGAAAGCAAAACCTCGCTCAATGACTTTTGCAAGATCACAAATCAGGATCCCGAAATTTTTGAACCAGTGAAAGGTGAAAGTGAATCTTTGGGTGGACTGTTACTTGAGATCAACAAAAAGCTGCCAAGGGCCGGAGAACAAATTTATTTTGATAAGTTTGTGTTTACAGTGGTTTCCGTAGACAAAAGAAAGATTAAAAGGGTCAGGGTATTGATTAAGGATAAAAATGTGGCGATATAAAGTGTTTATAATTTTATTTCCAGTCTTTTTGGCAGGATTAACCGGCTGTAAGAAGTCATTGATGCCCAAACCGAAAGGATTTAACCGTATCGTGCTACCCGATCATCAATACACACAACTTCCGGATTCACTGCCCTATCAATTTGAATATTCCGGGCATGCTAAAATTCATGCCGATAGCAGCTGGATTGCTGAACGATACTGGATTGACATTTACTATCCTGAGCTTGATGCCACCATCCAGGTTTCTTACAAGCCTGTAAAAGAACAGCAGGCATTACTCGAACAGTATTTAGGCACAGCTTATCAACTCACTTCAAAGCACCAGGTGAAGGCATATGCCATTGACCAGCAGATTTTTGAAACAAAAAGCGGGAAAACTGCGGTAATGGCCCGTTTAAAAGGCGAAGTGCCCAGCCAGTATCAGTTTTTTACCACGGACTCTACTCACCACTTTTTAAGAGGAGCACTATATTTCAAAACAGCCACTCAAAACGATTCCCTGGCGCCCGTTATTGACTACATGCGACAGGACATTCTGCACATGCTCAATACCCTGCAGTGGAACGGCGAAAATGGAAGTGGAATGAATTAAACGGCGTATGAGCAGTTTTTTTAATACGCCGATAGAATATCTCAAAGGGGTAGGTCCGCAAAGGGCCGCCTTATTAAATAAAGAGCTGGCCATTTTTACCTATGCCGACCTGATTCAGCACTACCCGTTCCGATATGAAGACCGTACAAGGTTCTATAAAATCAGTGAAATCATGCCAGACCTACCCTATGTACAGGTTATTGGAATGCTCCGACACGTAGAAACCAGAGGTGCAGGCAGAAAAAAGAGGTTGGTGGCCTATCTTACTGATGATACGGGTGAACTGGAATTGGTATGGTTTAGCGGGATCCAATGGGCTGTTAAAAAATTGAAAACAGGAGTAGAGTATGTTGCATTTGGAAAACCAAACCAATATGGGCGCAAAATAAATATAGCCCACCCGGAATTGGAGCTTTCCTCTATTCGTACTACACAATCACGATATTTGCAGCCGGTTTATCCGGTCACTGAAAAGTTAAAGCAAAAATTTCTTGATAGTAAAGCGATTGGTAAGCTACAAAAGCAATTATTGAAATTAGCTTATCCACACTTTCCCGAAACGCTTCCAAAAGACCTTATTGATCGATACAAGCTTATGGCCAAAAAGGAAGCTATGGTTCATATCCATTTCCCGGCAGATAACCAGAAACTAACTGCTGCACGATTTAGGTTAAAGTTTGAAGAGTTTTTTTACATACAACTGCGCCTGCTCAAACTCAGGCTCACACGTATCGATAAATTCAGGGGGAAAAAATTCGAAAACACTTCACTGCTAACCCATTTTTATGAAAAACACCTGCCTTTCGAGCTGACCAAAGCCCAAAAAAAGGTCATTCGCGAAATTTATCGGGATATGAAATCAGGACATCAAATGAACAGGCTATTACAGGGAGATGTCGGCAGCGGTAAGACCATTGTTTCCTTTATTTGCATGCTGATAGTCATTAGTTCGAAAAGACAGGCCGCATTGATGGCTCCCACAGAAATATTGGCCCAACAGCATTTTCAGGGCCTGAAGCCATTTGCCGATATGTTGGAACTCAATATTGCATTATTAACAGGCTCTACGAAAGCAAGTGAGAGGAAGCCAATTCATGCCCAACTCCAGTCAGGTGAAATGCATATATTAATCGGCACTCATGCGCTTTTAGAAGATAAAGTTCAGTTTAAAGATCTGGGTTTGGCCATTGTGGATGAACAACATCGATTTGGGGTAGCTCAAAGGGCAAAATTATGGCAAAAAAATGAGGACTATTTCCCGCATATCCTCGTGATGACTGCCACACCAATTCCCCGCACCTTAGCGATGACTCTGTATGGCGATCTTGATGTTTCCGTGATAGATGAATTGCCTGCAGGCCGTAAAGAAATCCAAACCTTTCATAAGTTTGATAGCGCCCGATTATGGGTATTTGGGTTTATGAAAAAACAAATTGAACAGGGCCGGCAGGTTTATGTGGTCTATCCCTTGATCGAAGAATCGGAAAAGTTGGACCTGAAACATTTGACAGATGGTTACGAGGCTATCCAACGGGCATTCCCTGAATACCAAATCAGTATTGTACATGGTAAAATGAAAGCCGATGACAAAGCCTACGAAATGAAACGCTTCATGGAGGGGCAAACTAAAATCATGGTAGCCACCACAGTAATAGAGGTTGGGGTAGATGTACCTAACGCCACCGTAATGGTGATTGAAAATGCGGAACGGTTTGGGT
>DNTA01000199.1 GCA_003500135.1 Cytophagales bacterium
GTCATATAACTTACAGATATCTCCTGTTTCAGGATCTGTAAACTCCCGCAATTGACACTCAATCTTTATATATACCTCACTTGCTTTTAAATCAGATTTAATACTACTAACTGACCAACCATCCTCAAGATTGAGAAGTAATGTAAAAAAATTTTCAGTAAACACTTTTTGCCTTCAATTTACGCGTTTTCACTAAATTACCAGTAGAACCATAAAATTGAAGTTAAAACATTTCGAACAACAAACATTATTACGCCATTCTAACTTTCTTGAATAAAAACAATCGTCATGAAGAGGACAATACTATTAATATCATTTTTAATTAACCTAAGCCTTCTACAGGCACAAGATAGAGTAACGGGCAAAAATTTTGCGACCCGATCTGAAGTCATCGCTGAAAATGCCATGGCAGCCACGTCACATCCATTAGCTACTCAGGTGGCTCTGCAAGTAATGCGTGAAGGCGGCAATGCAATAGATGCAGCCATTGCGGCCAATGCTACGCTGGGCTTGATGGAACCTACCGGTAATGGTATAGGAGGAGACCTTTTTGCTATTATATGGGACGCAGAAACCAAGAAGCTTTACGGCCTCAATGCTTCCGGCCGTTCGCCGCAATCGCTTACTTTGGAATATTTCAAAGAAAATGGATTTGAGGGTATTCCCGCCTATGGTCCGCTGCCTGTCAGCGTGCCGGGTTGCGTGGATGGCTGGAACGAAATGCACCAACGATTCGGCAGTATGGAATGGGAGAAACTCTTTGATCCGGCCATTTCCTATGCAAGAGAGGGCTTTCCGGTGACAGAGCTGATTGCTTTTTATATGGATTTAAGCTCGAGGAGGTTGGGCAAATATCCGGGATTTAAGGAAACCTATATGCCGGGCGGTCAAACACCAAGGAAGGGTGGGATTTTTAAAAACCCTGATTTGGCCAATACCCTGGAATTGATTGCCAAAGAAGGCAGAGACGCTTTTTATAAAGGGAAAATTGCCGATGCCATTGTGGCCATTATGGAAGATCAGGGTGGTTTTATCACCAAAGAAGATCTGGCTGCTCATACATCGGAGTGGGTAGAGCCGGTATCCACCGATTATCGGGGATATGACGTCTGGGAGCTTCCACCCAATGGACAGGGCATTGCCGCGCTGCAAATATTAAATATACTTGAACAATATGACATCGCGGAAATGGGCTTCGGCTCTCAAGAGTATATTCATACTTTCGTGGAAGCTAAAAAGCTAGCCTATGAGGACCGCGCCAAGTACTATGCAGATCCTGCTTTTAACGAAATTCCGGTCCAGGAATTGATATCAAAAGAATATGCTAAAAAGCGTAAAGAGTTGATTGATGATAATAGGGCTGCAAGAAGCTATCCGGCAGGCAAATTGGGACATGGAGAAACCATTTACATGACCACAGCCGATGCGGAAGGAAATATGGTGTCGCTTATTCAAAGCAATTACCGTGGTATGGGTTCCGGAATGATCCCACCGGGCACCGGGTTTATCCTTCAGGATCGTGGTGAACTTTTCAGTCTGGAACCTGGACATTTCAACGTCTATGAGCCGGGCAAGCGACCTTTTCATACCATTATCCCTTGTTTTGTAACTAAAGATGGCAAGCCTTTTATCAGCTTTGGTGTAATGGGCGGCGCAATGCAACCACAGGGCCATGCGCAGATTGTGGTAAATATGATCGATTTCGGCATGAACCTTCAGGAAGCGGGTGACGCACCCCGAATTCAACACCTCGGTTCATCACAGCCTACTGATGAAGTGATGACAGATGGAGGAACTGTTTATTTGGAGTCGGGGATTGACTATGAAACCTTAAGGAACCTTCGAATGATGGGTCATCAGCTTGGTATTAATGTGGGAGGTTACGGTGGCTACCAGGCGATCATGTGGGATGATGAAAATGGAGTATACTTTGGAGCGAGCGAATCCAGGAAGGATGGACAGGCTGCCGGATACTAAGGCAAACCAATATAAAAAAATGAAAAAAGCGGCTGGCAGGCCGCTTTTTTGGTAAAAAGTCAACTAAACGGCATTAGAACCAGGTTTAATCGAGAACAATGCTGTTGGGCCCAATCCCAACAGTAAAAGTTTTTGTGCTATTTCCGTTATCATCGAAATAGATAAGGTTGCCGGATGAGCTGAAATCAGGGGCTTCGAGTCCAATTAAGGCATCCTCAATGGGATCATACCCTAAACCATAAAATGACTGATTGATAAACGCAGTGGATGGAAAGGCGTCAATACCGGTATCGACCCTGTACACCGCTCCATTGTAAGTGAAATAAAACTCATTATCCAATTCGTTATAAACGAAATTCCCAACATTGCTAAAAGTAAAATCCGGGGCTTCCAGGTACAGTTCTTCTGTTCCGTCTTTATCCAGTCTGGCAAGATAGCTTTTGGCGCTATTGGCTTCGTCGATGCTGAAATCGGGGTTGTAAGCAGTTTTTCCCCTGCCTGCAATCCAAAGTTTATTATTGACTAATACTACTACATTGGGGTTATCCCTTGTTTCCAGATATCCTGCTATAGCATCGGTGGTGGTATTGAGCACAGCTATGCGGTTGTCATTGCCAAAACCTCCGTTAAGCGCAACATAAGCGGTGTTTCCATCAAGTGTAATCTCATTAGGTCCGGCGCCAATATTTATCGTACTGGTTATTTCAAATAATGGTATGTCCAAAACATGTAACACTCCACTAAAACCATCGACCCAGTCGGAAATGTAAGCCTTCTCATTATCGACCACGGTAAGATATCTTGGACTGGTGATATCATCATCAATGGTTGCAAGTGATTCGAAAGTCTCGCGGTGCATTACCTCAATTTTTCCGGAGTTTTGTACGACAACAAATGCCAAAGTGTCCAGCAGCGTCATTGACTGCGCCTGGTCACCAAGGCCAAAACCATTGGTGGCGTTGAATATGTTATTGTTCATCACCCCGTTTTCACGGTCAAAAAAAGATAAAGAAGCGTTGGAATTACCGAAAGCGCCTTCATTGACTACAAAAAAGCCATCCTGTCCTTTAGGAATTTCCCTTATGGGTTCATCATCGTTACAACTCCAAAAAAAGCATACGATAAATAGAAGCAAAAACCATTTGCCATGTCTGATTTTCATAATTATGCGTTTAGGGTTAAAATAAAAATTTCAGATTCAGTGTAGTGTTGCGCAGAGGCAAAGGATATCCTCTACGAACTTCATAATTCTCATTCCAAAGATTTTGGACAATCAGTCCGGCTTGTGAAGTCAAACCAAACCATAGCCATTGATAGGAAAGTTGTATATCTCCGGTCAGAAAATCATCAATTTTATTAAATGGATTATTATCCATATCGGTATACTGCGATCCGACATACCGGTGCTGATAGAGGAGGGTCCACTTTTTATATTTCAACCGTATACCTCCATTGGCCTGGTGCAATGGGGTATAAAAAAGTTGATTACTGATATTGAGTTGATTTTCAGCTCTGCTTTGTTCAAGGGTAGATTTTGTATATTCATACCCACCCAAAGCGCTCAACGCGGTTTGATTGGCAAGTAAAAGGTTCAACTCGCCCGATATGGTTATTCCACGAGCCCAAACATCCTGTAAATTTACAGGCTCCCATACACCATCAAAGTCATTCCATTGAATCCAGTTATTGATCCTACTCGAAAATAGGGTTGAACTCAGGTTGAGATCAATATTGCCAAATTTTTGGTCAAAAGTGAAGCCAGCTTCGTTACTCCAACCTTTTTCCGGGTTTAAATCAGGGTTACCCCTGGCCCCAGCCCCTTCCCAGTACAGATCGTTAAAAGTTGGTATTCTGAAAATCCGGGAAGTACTTAAAAATAATGTCACTTGTTCTACTGGCTGAAGGTGTAAAGCCAGTCCCGGAATAAATGGGGTCGTTTCACCATCTACCCATTCTTCACGCAGCGTAAGTGTCCAGTCCATATTTACATTTCCTATAGAGGGCTGGTATTTTATCGCTGTAAAAAGGGCCAATCTGTTTCGGTTGTGTTGGGTTGCATAATTGTCGGATTTGCCGTGCTCACCAATTATTTCCAATCCGGATTCAATGAAAAAGTTACGCCAGTTTTCGTAGCGAAAAGTAAATTGATGATTGTGGTTCAGAAATGAGGATTTGCTGATTAAATCAATCGAAGGGTCCTCAAATTTTGTATTCTGATACGATAAAGCGCTTTGCCATTCCCAGTTGTATGTAGTTCCGCGCTGCTTCCAGCCGGCTACAACCCTTGCCACGTCATCATTTTGTATGGCATTCAAAGGGTTGGAAACCGTCACGGGTTCGACAACTTCCAATTCATTCTGTTGCAACCAAAACATTACCCGGGCAGTATTGCGCCTATTGATAGTGAAATAGTTTTCCTGCAGTACACCATATTGGGTTTGATCCCCTCCTTCACGGATTTCTTCTGAAGGATCGCGTTGATAAGTATTGATATATCTGAAATTATTGGGGTCATGGTTATAAAAAAGACGAAGTGTGGTAGCGTATTTTGGCGAGGAAAAACTCGATTTCAAGCCAATGAACCTTTTGTCAATATCATTGGCAGAAAGGTGCACGGCGTGTTGCAAACCTTCTTTTTGTGGCCGGGAATTTTCCAAATGAATGCTTCCGCCTATGGCGCCGCTACCCAAAAGGTTACTGCTATTTCCATATTGGATGTCCAGTTGATCGACAAATAATGCAGGTACGAGTGAAAGATCGGAAGAACCGTTCAGGCTGCTTACCAGGTTTACTCCATTCCAAAGCAATTGAGTGTGCTGGCTCCCACTGCCCCTGAATCCCGGGGTAGCCAGTCCAGTATTGCCATAGCTTCTGATATTACCATTGGCAAACCGCTGTAATAAGCGGGATAAATTACTTTCTGAATTTTGTGCCAAAGCAAGTGAGTCTATTTGTTGCAGATTAGCGCTTTGGCTGTATTCTGAAATGCGTTGGGAAGAAATGGCAACGTCCTGAAGCCAGACGGTATCGGCTTCCTGTGCATGTAATGAAGGTCTGATGGCTTCATATTGGAGCACGACGAGACCTAGCAGGATAATAATGGTTTTCTTTTGCATAATTCTCTGCTTTTCACCCGAAAGCATGTTTAATGATAGAAGAAAACAGGCAGGTCTCCTGGCTCATTCCACTTTTGTCGCCTTCCCGTCACCCCAATGGATTTTGACAGTGGCAGAGATTGACAAAAGATTGTCGGAATTTACAGTTGCGGGGACAGCTTTCGATTACAGCCTCAATCAGGCTTTCACGAAATTCCCTTTTAATCCAATTATCCTGTAAGGATATAAGGAACCTGAAACTGATGCAAAGCTAAAGTTTAAGGGTGGCATAAAGAAATGATTTATGTCATTTGTGCTAAAAAATAATTAACACTCAGTCTCCCTAAGCTCAAAGTCATTACCGAACCCATATTTTATCAACTGACTTAGCGGATAGATCTCCAGTGACAACAAATCCTTTATTTTAAAATCATTTTCACCAATCGATTCCAGTGCGACAAAACTTGTGGATTCACCATGATTTCGAATGAAATAACACTTGCCAATCCTGATATTATCTAGTGACATATTGAGTTGTTTAAACTACGATAGAACTACGAAATATCCTTTATACTGGTTTTTCAAGGATGTTGTTACACACATTTTTTACGACATAACTATCTGATAAACAAAGAAAAACAAAAAAACCGAAAAATTAATTTTTGTTAAATGAACATATGTTCATATATTTGCGTATCACTTTGTTGAAAGGATATAAAATTATGAAAGTTGAAAACATAGCCTTGATTGAAGATTTGCCCTTACTGGCAGATACGGAAAAGATGGAAAAGGTGGCTTACATATTAAAGGCCATAGCCCATCCACTGCGCATTGGCATCATAGGCATTTTGATGAAAAATGAGAAAATGTGTGTCAATGATATTTGCCAGACATTAGGATCAGAGCAATCTCTAACCTCACACCACTTATCTAATATGAAGTTAAACGGTGTGCTGGGCAGCTCGAGAGTAGGAAAAAATATCTATTACCACCTTCGGTTAAAGGAAGTGATCAACATCATTCATTGCATGAATAAATGTGATATCATATAAAAGTCTTAAACCCGGAAATCAAAAAGTTAACTACTATGTATATTGAACAACTCTATACCGGTTGTCTGGCAGAGGCAGCCTATTACATCGAATCAAACGGGGAAGCAGCCATTGTGGATCCATTGAGGGAAACTAAACCCTACCTCGGGTTGGCTGAAAAACGAAATGCCAAAATCAAGTATGTATTTGAGACGCATTTTCACGCCGATTTCGTATCTGGTCATATTGACCTGGCAGCTAAATCTGATGCTACTATCGTTTATGGTCCTACAGCAAAACCTGGCTACTCGGCCTATGTAGCAGAAGATGGCGAGGAGTTTTCAGTAGGAAATGCAAAGATCAAAGTTTTGCATACACCAGGCCACACGATGGAGTCTTCAACTTTTCTTCTGATCGATGAGGAAGGTAAAGACCATGCTGTATTTACCGGCGACACTTTATTTATCGGCGATGTGGGCCGTCCAGACCTTGCAGTAAAATCCGATCTGACCAAAGAACAATTGGCAGGATATCTTTATGATTCACTACACCGGAAAATCATGGTACTAGATGACGATGTTGTTGTTTATCCAGGTCACGGGGCAGGTTCGCAGTGTGGAAAAAACATGAGTAAAGAAACGGTTTCTACAATAGGTCAGCAACGCAAACTAAACTATGCCTTGCAGGATATGTCCAAAGAACAATTTGTAGATGTTGTTACTGATGGACTGAATGCACCACCGGCCTATTTCCCCGAAAATGCAAAAATTAATAAGCAGGGCTACGAAAACATAGACGATGTGATGCAACGCAATCTGAACCCGCTTAATGTTGAGGATTTTGAAAAAGCCGTCGAAAAAGGCGCTGTCATATTAGATACCCGTGATCCTGACGATTTCGAAAAAGGTTCGGTTCCTGGATCGATCAATATTGGTTTAGGAGGACAGTTTGCCGTTTGGGTAGGTACTTTGATCAATATCCGGCAAAACCTTGTGTTGGTTACCGCACCGGGTAAAGAAGAAGAATCAGTACTCAGGCTTGCCCGTGTAGGATTTGAGCAGGTAAAAGGTTATCTGAAAGGTGGTGTGGAAGCATGGAAAGAAGCCGGAAAAGAGTGGCAAAAAATTAAATCGGTAGATCCGGAGATATCGCTTCAAATGATAAACAACGGTGCAGAAGTATTAGATGTTCGTCGAAATACAGAAACCGAGACCGAGCATGTTGAAGGCGCCATCAATATTCCATTAATGGAGCTGGAAAACAAGTTGGGCGAGTTGGATAAGAATAAAGAATATGTTGTACACTGCGCTGGTGGTTATCGCTCTATGATAGCTTCATCCATCATGAAATCGAATGGATTTAAAGATTTTGCCAATGTGTACGGCGGTTTTGATAAAATGAAAAATGTTGAGGGCATGTCACTGGTTGCAGGTAAATGCCCGAATCAGTTAAGACAGGAAAAACTAGAATCATTAAAAGCATAAATTTAAAATTAACATGAGTGGAATTATGGGTTTTTTCACAAAACAAGACAAAGGATATCAGAATATCAGTAGCGGAGAGCTGGAAAAAGTAATCAGTGAGAATGGAACTGTGAACCTGATTGATGTAAGAACAGAAGCGGAACATATGAGCGGTCATATTCCCAATTCTGATAATATCAATCTTATGAGTCCGCAATTCGCTTCCAAGCTGGATTCACTTGACAAAAACCAGACTTACTATGTGTATTGTCAAAGTGGCAACCGCAGCAAAACAGCTTGTAGCGCCATGGTCAATAAAGGATTCAAAGAGGTATATAACCTCGATATGGGTATGTTTGGCTGGACTGGTGAAATTGAATAACTGATATATTCAATATCCCGATTATTGGGTGAACAAATCAATACCCAGGTAGTTTTGCTTCCTGGGTATTGTGGTTATAACACAAATTAATAAATCAACTGAGCAAATTTGATAGAATATGGATTGGATTTTACAACCCTGGCCGTGGTATGTAGCCGGGCCTTTGATCGGTTTAACGGTTCCCCTTTTACTCATTGTGGGGAATAAATCATTTGGTGTATCTTCTTCACTCAAGCATATATGTGCCGCCTGCTTTCCGGCTGGCATCGATTTTTTCAAATACGAATGGCGCAACGAAGCCTGGAACCTTTGGTTTGTGGCTGGTATTGCGGTAGGTGGATTTATCGCTTCCGATTTTTTATCAGAAACATCAGTTGTGGATATTAGTCAATCCACCATCAGAGACCTGAAAGCTTTAGGGATGAATAGTTTTGATGCTTATGTCCCTACGGAGATCTTTTCGTGGGCATCATTGGGAAGCATTAATGGCATTTTGTTCATTGTCGTTGGTGGGTTTCTGGTCGGATTCGGCACCCGATATGCCGGCGGATGCACATCAGGCCATGCCATATTTGGTATGTCCAATTTTCAAAAAGCCAGCTTGATTGCCGTAATCGGATTTTTTATCGGAGGCCTGGTGATGACACACCTTTTATTCCCACTTATTTTTTAAAACATAACACTATGGGAAATTTTAAATTTTTCCTGGTTGGCATCATTTTCGGAATTATTCTGATCAAGTCCGAAGTGGTATCCTGGTTCAGGATACAGGAGATGTTCAGATTCCAGGATTTCCATATGTATGGAATTATCGGTTTAGCGATTTTAGTTGGGGCCATTTCCATACAACTCATCAAGCGTTTTAATATTAAGACAATAGAAGGTCATTATGTCTCTATACCACCAAAGCCCATGCATATAGGAGTGCTCATTGGCGGAATCATTTTTGGATTGGGCTGGGCGCTTACCGGCGCTTGTCCGGGGCCGATATTTGGGTTGATAGGAAGCGGCTATTATGTTTACATTCTTGTTTTTATAAGTGCGGTGGCCGGTACCTGGAGTTATGGGCTTTTGAAGAACAAATTACCACATTAAATATTGGATCATGAGAAGAAGTTTGATATTAGCATTGGCAATTTTATGCGGTTGGCCCATTTTATCTTCATGTCAGCAATCCAGCGAATGCCTTGTGGATGCGGAAGAAGTAAAGCAGGCCAATAATGATATAGTGATGTTAGATGTACGCACACCTCAGGAATTCGCCCAGGGGCACCTTGACGGGGCGATAAATATCAATGTGCTACAATCTGATTTCACTAAAGAGGTTGAGCAACTTGATAAAAATAAAACATACTACGTCTATTGCAGGTCGGGAAGGCGGAGTGCAAATGCACAAAAGATGATGAAAAATATTGGTTTTCAGGAGGTTTGCAATGTGAAAGGAGGCGTGCTTAGGTTGGGCGCGAATGGAGTGGAGTTGGTAAAGCCTTAATTA
>DNTA01000168.1 GCA_003500135.1 Cytophagales bacterium
CTTTTTAAGCTTGTTGCTAACGGCCCTGTGTATGGCACGTGGGGCTTACAGAGTTTAAATCTGTAGGCCGAACAAAGGTAATTGAATACTAAATACTTGTTTTACAACCGTTTCAGCCCCATGTGCTATACACTTTGTTGTGTTTTAGTAGGGCGCACGTTCTGTAAGAGAGTAACCTTTTCGAAAGAGAACTAAATTGTTGAAGCCTGGTCCGCTTCTATTTCTCTTTCGAAATAGACCAGTTCTTTTCGGGTAGGGTCATTTTGAACTTTGCAGTAGTATATCCGATCAACGTATCGTCTGATCACAAGTTTTAATGCAGGATTAACTTTTGCATGAACTACTTGTCCTTCCTTATACTTATTTTCCATATCGATATTGAATTGTAACGACTTGAGGTAAAACCATTACGGGTTAATCTACGCCCTTGTAACGTCTATACTCCTTCTCATAAAAAATCTCAGTAGGAGTGAGTACAGGTTGTTGGGTTCTCATGCTTAGGATTGCTTTAACAGAGTTTCTCATTAGTTTATCCGTTATACTTCTTTTAAACATATGTGCCAATCTCCAAAGTCCGTCTGGTGTTATAGCTATTAAATCTGCATGAATTGATCTGGTAAAATTTATTATACCATCTTCTATTGTTATGTCATTATAAATATTTGAAGTACAATTTTTTAAATCGAACTCACTAATAAATTCCTTCATCAATTTCAAGCTGTCATGGGTTCTTTGGAACCGGCTGGGGGTATTGACTTTTAATAGGTGCAAATTAGAGTCGAAGAGGTCTATTACTTTCTTCATTTTTGGAAATACTTTATAGATTTCGCCATAGAACTCAGAAGCTAAAACCATACTTTCTATACTAAATTCATCGAATTTCTCCTGAATAATTAGCACTGGCATCTTTGCCTGACTCATAACCCTTTCTGTATTCGACCCGATGAATGAACCCTCAGACCTTGAACTTCCGTAGGCCCCAATCACAATCAGATCAACTTGGTGTTGGTCTGCATGTTTTAGAATAGTCTTAAACACATCATTGTGCAATTCGTGAAATACCTCTGCATTTTCTATCTTATGTGTGCTTACAATGGCGTTCAATTTACTTTGAATGTTCATGACAACTGTTTTACCACCTGGCATATTATGATAATTTTCATAAGATTCATCGTCTAAATTTAACGGTCGGTCGATTACATGCAAAAGAATCAGTTGAGCTCCAGTTTGTTTAGCAATTGAAGCGGCTGAGCTAACTGCATATTCGGCGTATTCTGAAAAGTCTGTGGCTACTAATATTTTTTTCATGTGTCTATTTTGATGATGGTCTATAAAATAACTTCTTCATACCCGCTTTTGATCACGGTCGAAATCATCTTAAACCGTTCGTTGGCTTTAATCATATTTTTTCTGTGCGCAGGAATAATAATGGACTGCCCGGTAGTAAGGTGATGTGATTTAGAATCAATAATAACCTCAGCCTTTCCCTCTATCACCTGGATAAAAGTGTCAAAGGGAGAGGTTTTTTCAGCAAACGCTTCGCCTGAATCAAAAGAAACGGCACTGACATTCCCTGTTGTTTTTTTCAGGATGGTTTTTATAACTACTGAATTGGAGACGTACTCTATGATCTCAACGATTATAAAGACTTTGGATTTTTCAAACTCCTGGTCATTTTTCATATTTCTATTTTTTAACTTTATAATTTTTCAGTTGTGATCGAATGGTATTGAGGTATTCTTCTAAACTGTTCGAGCCAATCCTTTCACGATAGGCTGAAGTAAAGAAGGGTGTTTCATCCAAATGTTGATATAGTTCAGGGAATTTGTCTCTTATTACCATTGTAACGGCAAGGATCTCATCCGTCAATTCTTTTATTTCTTTTTGGATAGTTGCCATTGTATACAATCATTATTTGAAATGTGCTCTATGTTTCTTACGAATCCGAATTACAGACCATGCTTCACAGCTGTTACAAATTATTTTCGCCAATTGCAGAACTATTTTGCTTCTTCTTCAATGGAATAATACCTGCCATTTCACTCATTACATTCACCAGGTCGGAACCACTAGGTACAATAATTTTGGCATTGTTTTCCAGTGCGGTTTCCATGGCTTTTAATTTCCTGAGCAGTTGTGCATTTCCGATAAAGTATTTGTCAGCAGCTTCGTTTACCAGTTTTATGGATTCTGCTTCACCTTCGGCATGCAATATCTTAGCACGCTTGTAGCCTTCCGCTTCCTTGATTTTGGCTCGTTTAATGCCATCGGCAACGGTTTCGGCTGCTGTGGCTGAGTCAATGGCGGCAATTTTTTCATTTTCAGCCTTTACTACCTTGTTCATGGTTTCCTGTACATCCGAAGGGGGATCAATTTGCTTCAATTCTGTGCGAATGATTTCAATTCCCCAGTCTTTCGTTTCCTTATGAAGCGTTTCGTGCAGCTCCATGTTGATCTTACCCCTTTCACTGTTGGCTGACTTCAGGGTAAGCGTTCCAATGATGTTACGCAATGTAGTGCGGGCAAGATTTACGATCTGATACTGATAGTTATTTACATCGTAGGTGGATCCCTTTACACTATTTTCATCAGACTTTACCCGGAAGTAAACCTGGGCATCTACACTGGCGTTCAGGTTGTCGTTGGTAATAATTTCCTGGGGTTCGGCATCTACCATTTGTTCAGTAATGTTTACTAGGAACAACCGATCAACAGCCGGTATAATCCAGTGGAAACCCGGCTCTGCAAGTTTTCTGTATTTTCCAAGGCGCTCAATAAGTCCCTTGTGTGTCGGCCTTACTATTCTGATACCTGCTAGTAGGATAAATACAACAGGTATGATGATATAGAGATAATTATATTCCATGATTTTACTATTTTTTTGTTATAAAAATGGACAAACTCATTTTAGAGCTTGCCCATAAGAAAATCAGCTTTACAAGCTCAGGTTAAACCGTTTTGGGCTGACCTTTCTTGATGATGTTGATCACTTCTTCCCGCTTTTTGTTCAAACGAGTTTCAACTCTTTTAAGCAAATCGTTTTCTTTACCCGGTTCGAATTTCAGATCTTCATCTGTAAGTTGCGAAAACTTACCTTTTAATTCTTTTGACTGAGTTGCCCAGTTACCGGTAATTTTGAAAGACTCAGCTGCCTTGTTGTTGGAATTTTCCATCTTCTTGTGGTTTATGTTGTGAATTAATTTTCACAACACCACAAAGATGGTACTACTATTCGTCTCCTTCATTACACAGTAGAGGCAAAAGGTTACATAATTCACACATTCTCAAGGTTTCCTCTACGCTTATCGGCTATTCCTTTGTAGAAAGTAGGAGTGAGACCGGTGATCTTTTTGAACTGGTTGGATAAATGTGCCACACTGCTGTAATGCAGGCGATAAGATATTTCGGTTAACGTCAGCTCGTCATATAATAACAGTTCTTTTACCCTTTCGATCTTGTTAAGGATAATAAATTGCTGAATGGTAATGCCTTTTACTTCTGAGAACACATTGGCCAGATAGGTATAATCATAGCCCATTTTTTCACTGATAAAGTCTGAATAATTCACTTTAGGTAACTCATCGTTGTAATGAATCATTTCAACGATCACGCTCTTTATACCTTCTACCAGAATAGCCCGCTTGTCGTCTAACAATTCAAGACCCGATTTCTGTAAATTTACTTTCAGTTGATCATGCTGTTCGGCTGTAATATCCTCTAATATTTCAATTACTCCCAAATCAACCACCACATACCAAATACCCAATTTTTTCAGATCTTCCTTCACCATCATTTTGCAGCGCTGGCTTACCATGTATTTCACGTAGAGCTTCATTTGTATTTAATTTGGTACTTCTTTTTGGTGATCATATTATTGATGGTTCTCCTGATAAGTATGAAACGGTACTCTCTCTTTTTTTTGCGCCCTATTAAACACAACGGTAAGTATAAGAATAGTAGCCGATTGCGTAGTACTTTCCTGTCAAGTTACATGAAAGCTGATACGGGCTACAACGCCTAAATTTACTACTATTCCGGCTATTATTTTTATACAATGTTAGCTGTTGTTTTTATCAATATTTCCTTAAATTTTTCTTGGATTAGGATTTTTCTTTCTTCTATAAACTCATCGAACTTATCTAAATCCCACAAATCTTTATTTTTAGGAATTAAATGTTTTTCCAGATAATCATCGGATTTTCCATTAAACCAATCTTTTGGTAAAGTATCCGATTTTCCACCAGCACCATTTTCTGAGGCAGTTAATAACATAAGGTTTGCAAATTGGTCTCTATCCCACCATTTGTAATGTAAAATATCAAACCTTCCTGTATTCGGATTTTCATCTTTAATTTTCTTTAATACACTTTGCGGAAAAATGTGGTCTATTTGCGGTTCATTATTTGTAAATGCTGGTTGGTAATTAAAACCATACCAATAATTGAATAATAAGTGAATTTCTTTTGATGTATAATGAATATTTAATAATGTGTCATTTGATATTTCAAGGTTTCGTCCATCTGCTCTAATTATTCCAAATATTTCGTTTATATCAAACTTTTTATTCTCAGATATTTTTCGAGTGCACTTATCAATTAAACCATCTGGACTACCACTAAAAGCTCCGGACAATAAAGTTCTAAGTAGATAGGTGTCTAAATGCTTTACATTTTTCCATTCATTTGGAAAGTGGTATCTAAAATAGATTACAGGTATTAATGTCAGATAAGAGGGTAAGGTTTTGTCAGTTTTTAAAAATGTTTTTCCATAAATGTAATCCTTTACATCTTTGATAGCAGATGAAATATTAGCCCAATTGTCAATTATATTTTTTCGCGTAGAAGTATCTCTGAACTTTTGCACATTATATGCAGCACCTTTTCCAAAAATTGACAGACAAGTTTTAAGAATGAAATCTCGATTAAACTTATATCCAGTTTTATTTATTTTTTCAAGCAAATCTTCCATTTCTTCGTCAGCTTCTTCCCAACTTGAAGTTAGAAGTGAAAACAGCAGGTCTGATTTTCCCAATTGAGTCCCACCTGCATTTGCTCTTATAAAGATTTCAACAATGTCATCTTCACCATAAGCCGTTGGTCTATCAATGCTGTCAACAAGCTGATATAGAATATTTTCTTGTGTAATAAATGTCTCTCGAATTGCATCAATATTATCATCAATTCTGTCTTTTTTGTCATTTTGCAAACTTGTAAATCTGCTATAAATATCTTCTTTAATTTCCCGTATCTTTTTGTCGCTGAATACTATGTCTTTAAGCTTTATCCAATGTGGTTCAAGATTGTTTCCATCTAAAAATTCAAATCTGTACCTCATATCTTCGGGTGCAACTAAATCACCGCTAAAAATATCAAAATATAATTCTTTCTTATCATAACTTCCTTTTAAGCCAATGAATAATGACTGCAATCTTTGTTGACCGTCCAAAACCAACATCTTTTGTGTATTGTCAACAGGAATATAATAATCTGTTAATTTCATTGACTTTTTATTACTGTCATCCGACTAAAATTAAAATTAGATAAAAAAGGGCTTATACTTAAAGATTAAGGTGATTTTCCGGGATTATGCAAAACACCCCCCTTATTGATAGGAAATAGATCCAGTTGCACTATTTTAAGATCACGTTCGATGCCAGTCAACCGCCCTGACTTCACTATTTTGATCAATGAGATATATGAGCCCATATTGATTGCTGCCAGATTTACTATCGTAACAAATAGTTCTGATTCTTTACACTGTCTGTGAATG
>DNTA01000145.1 GCA_003500135.1 Cytophagales bacterium
TATAAGTGAAAAGTGACTAGTGAGATGTGAATAGTGAATAGTGTAAGTCAAAATCAAAAGAGATCATTTATTTGTGCATCATTTATTTCTTAGATATCTAATTAAACCCATAATCAGGGCTTTTGTATCGCCAAGTGATTTTTGTATTTTATCAAATTGTATATAACCAAGTTTATCGGAAATCAACAATTGAGTTTCAAGTTCGCTTAGTGAACCTATGGAAATATATAAGAACTGTACAAATTCTTTATCAGATTTCCTCGAAGCACCTTCAGCAATATTGGAAGGTATAGAGATTGCTGACCTTCTAATTTGCGCTATGAGGCCGAACCTTTCTTCTGAAGGAAAACCTTTCGTGATTTGATATACCTCTTCTACCAAATCCATACTTTTCTTCCAGGCATCTAGTTCTTTATGATCCATCAACCAATAATATATTTACAAGAACTTATATATATAGAAACCTCACTTTTCACTCCTTCACTTTTCACTCAAAACAAATTCCATCACCTCCACCAGTTTTCTGGCGGAAGCTTTGGCGGAGTATTTATTGAGGGCTTTGAGGTCGGGGTGCCATTTGGTTGATTGCAATCTACTTTGAATAGCTTTTTTAATTTCAGCTAGCAATTGCTCCTTTAACATTGAATCGGAGTATCTTACCAAATAATCATCTGCCTTACATTCCTGTAGTACCCTTACCGCACTACTGCCTTCATGGAATACAGCCCAAACCGGACGTTTACTTAATAAGGCCTGGTATACTTTTGATGCCGTATAATGCTTTTCCGTACTTCCAATAACCATTACAGTATCAGAAGCAGATAGAAAATTCAGGATGTGAAGAAAAGGATATCTCGACCGGTCTTCGACAACTATTTCTGATATACCTGCCTGTTCAGCAAATTCTGTGATCCTTTTTCCCGGATAAGATCCGGTACCTATAAAGTATAATTTAATGCTTTCATTCCATTCATTTTTTGTTTTTAGCTCCCGAATGGCACGAAATAAAACTTCCACAAATATGCGGCTATTGGGCAAAAATGCGCCTGCATAGATCCAGGGAATAACCTCTTTACCCTCTGACCAGGGGTACTGAATATCGGACAACTGTATTTCATGATCTTTTGGATCAAAACCGTAGGGGAAGGCGGTGTGGTGAATTGTGAATGGTTGTGAGTCGTGAGAGGTGAAGTGTGAGGCGTGAGAGGTGAGAGGTGAAAAGGTGTTTTCAATTTTATTATTCTTTTCACTATTCACTCCTTCACTTTTCACTTCCCCACTTTTCACTCCTTCACTTTTCACTTCTTCCTTCCGTTTCACTATTCACTTCTTCACGTTTCACTCCTTCACTATTCACTTCCCTAAGAAAATTGCGTTCCAGCACGGGTAAATAATATCCTTCTGAAACACCAGTGATCAGGGAGGCTTTTTTTACAGCTATGGGTTCCAGGAACCTGGCCAAAGCATTGCTTAGTCGATGACGCCAGTCATTTCGTGTTGAAATATCCCGTACCCAGGGATCGATATAATCTATGCCATAAGGGATCTTCGTTTTGCTATAAAGGATCCTTCCCAACAGAGAAGTATAAAAAGACGGAATGGGTATCCAGATAAAATCAATTTTTTGCTCCTGAGTGATTTTTTTAGCCTTTCGATATAAATGAAAAAAGGCCCTCAGGCCGATATCACCAATAATTCTTGGCCTGGTGATCTTAAAAGCCTTCACTCTGTGCACCTCGAAGTCAGAAGAAAACGTTTTGATAAAGTCAGGATCCGGATTTTCTTCGAAATATTTGGGTAACACGGTGACCACAACAGGTTTCCAATTAAAATCTTTCAGGTAATTACCCACCAGTCTGGGCCGATGAACCCCGGCCAGGTTAACCGGGTGCCAGTGGGGGTATATAATTAAAAGATGCTTCAAATTAAAACTCCTCTCACGTTAATTGCATCGGAAGTTATAAGCCTTTCCTTAACAAAAGAATAATTCCTAATATATATTGTATTATTTGATTTTCTGAAAGAATCTAAAGCTACTAACTTTCTTGAGAAAGGTTCATAACTATACGTATAAAAACTATTGGAAAGTAATAATTGATGAATCATTTCATCCGAAACACCGTACCGCAAACCACTACTATTTAATTCGATAATTACCGCATATAATAAATTATTTTGAAGCACCTTCTTTGCACCTTGAAGTACAAAATACTCATAACCCTCAACATCTATTTTTAATATGCTTGGTCGATCAATTATAGTTATTTCTTCTAAAGTTTTTACCTCAACTTTTATAGCGTTTGTTTGATTTTTAGTAACGTGATTAATAGTTCCAAGAGTATTGCTAAAAAAGAGTTCTCCTTTTTTATCAGCCAGCCCTATGTTATGGGTTTGTACAATGGATTCAACATTGTTTAATGTAATATTTTCTTTTAAATACTTAAATGTTGTAGGCACTGGTTCAATTGAAATTGTTTTAGCTGCTTTTATTTTGCTTGATAAAATCGAATATGTACCGACATTTGCTCCAACATCAAGGAATAGATCTTCTTCATGTAAAAAGTGCAATAAAAATGTCATTTCTTCGAAATCTAGCAAACCAACATAATAATTACCGGTGGCTGCATGCATTCCCTTTTGAGTGATCAACCTTGCTCCAGACAACCAGTAAAAGGTGTTTTTTACTTTGAAGATGGAAAAGATTTGCCATTTGAAAAATCTATAAAGTGAGGAAAGAGGTTTCCTGGAACCAATTGGATGGGATAAAATAAATTTTAGGATTTTAATAAATCTACTCATTAACCAATAACTTTATCAAGTTTTTAATTCTTGAGCTCTCATTTTCATAGGCTACACAGTGCGCTTTATTAAATCGGTATTTGACTTTCGACCTTACTTCTTCAATATTCTCTTTGATAAAAACTAAAGATTTTTTCAATTCCAAAATCGACTGTCCGGATAAACTACCTGCCCAGGGATACTCTTCGAGAAACTTTTTTTGAGCAGGTGTATCTGTGGCCAAGATGTACAATCCAGCCTGAGCGTAGGCAAATATTTTATTGGTTAGACATATTTGTCTATTGTAATCTGCATTATTCAGTTCAATGGCTAATCCAATATCAAAATCATATAATTTTTTGTATAAATTGTTTTGACTCATTGGCTTATGTAGACGTATGAATCCCGAATTGGGTTCAATCCATTCAGAATAAAATCTTCTGTAAAGATTTCCAATTAAATGAAGTTCAAAATTATTTCGTTCTATCTCTTGCAAAGCAGCAATAATCAGTTCGAGGCCACGACCTTGGGCAATATTTTGTGAAAACCAAACGAGCTTTATAGGTTGATTTTTTGATTCAATGACCCGTTGTTCGGGAGCTGTAAACTCAGCGCTGAAAAACGAATTATTAATTAAGGTTCGGTTTTTAATTTTGGGGCACCATTTGAGAACCTCATCCATAATCAAAGGACTGGCAAAGCTCACATAAGAAGCGGCCGGAAGTACCCTTTGCATTAATTTTTTTCTTAGAATACTGACTTTTGTCTGACCCTCATATTGCACTCCTTCTCCAGGGTGATAGTCCTCCACGTCAAAGGCAAAAGGGATATTATTCTTTCTTGAATATTTATATGACGGGTATAGTGCCCCAAGGTTATGAGCAATTACAAAATCAACATTCCATTTGTTTCTCTTTAAATTCCACCAGATTTGTAAAGAACGTTTATCTAGCAAGTAAGATATCAACCTGTTTGATTGAGGAAAAAGTTTTATTCCTATTGAACTAAATTTTTGAATTAAAGTAGCAATGAACCACGATGTGGATCGTCTGGCACTAATGTAGCTAATGTCTACATTTTTCAAGGAAACCAGATGTGTCTGCTCAATTTGATCAGACCAATTGCCCAATCTAAAGACTACAACGATCAATTTATATGAATAACTTAAGATAAATAACTCCTTAAGTAACCTAGGGTTTGTAGTTAGATTTGCAGTTGTAATAAGCAGGATTTTTTTCAAAATTCTTTAAACCAATTCCATGGCACTTGTTCATCAGATATCTTTTTCAAGGCAACCATAGATGCCTCTAATTTTGTATTTCTATGTCTAATGTCAGGGTTAAATATTTCGGAGGCTATTCTATTTCCAGTCAGAAATACAAATGGCTTTAGAGATTGCTTTAAAAAATCAAATATCATTCTAGACCTGGTTTTCTTTAGTTTACCTGTACTTCCGAAAAAGTTAATATTGGGAAAGTTATAGAAATAATTTACGGCTTTTCTTACACCTCTCATTCCCACATCATCAACTATTAAAATACCCCCTATATTCAGCAGTTTGATTGAATAAAACATATCGACTAATGTATGATCAAAAGTATGCCAACCATCAATAAAAATCAGATCAAACTTAACATTTTTATCAAGCAACTCTGGCAATCCTATTTCTGAACCCTTTTCGATAAGATCAAAATTTGAGTAACCAGCATGCTTTAAATTTCTAATGCCAACACATTGCCATTCCGATGTTTGGTTTGGATCTAAAATAGTATGATGAGCAGCTCCATTTAATGCATCACAAATAAATAGACTTGAAATACCTTGTGCACACCCTATTTCCAGAGTTTTTTTTGGATTAATAGATTTTATTATTTTTGATATAAACTCTCCTTCTTCTATATCCACATTTGAATTTAAATTAACCTTTAAATCCTCAAATATTATTTTTCGTGTTTTAAATATTTCTTCTAATCGTTTATTCATTACCTAGAAATTTTAGTCTTGAGATATATCCATAGTATAATTGGTCGCATCTTCACATGAATCATATTCCATTTTATTCCTGATAATCTTATATTTTCATTTACTTCAATTAAATTATTGTAGTACTTTGCTTTTAACAAATGCGTATTTAGTGTATCAATGTAAACCTTCTTCAAATTTACATTTATTAAAACACTAGCCTGAATTTCTTTTCTAAATCTATTCTCAAGCACTTGATTAAGCAGTAATCTCTCTTTAAAATCAATACCAGAAACTGTTCCTTGGTTTTGAGAATTGTAAACGGCGTAAATTCCAGCAACATACTTAAACCTTGCACCTAAAATACCCGCCATGGTAAAGTATTCTCTATCCTGCCCAACACTTGTTTCCGGATTCCAACCAACTCCGTTATCTAGTTTTTCAGCAAACTTTCTTGTCATTAAGTAATTATTTGGACTTGTCCAGTTATCTTTAATCAATTCCAATAAAAAGTCTTCATAGTCCTTATAGTATTTATGTTCAGATGTCAGAAAATTCCCCTCATCGAAATAATCTATTCTCCAATCTGAATACACTATTTCTGCCTTACCTTCCTGTAAAGGTATAATTTGATTTTCAAACTTTCCGGGTAGTAAATAATCATCACTATCCAACCATTGTATATAGCCTCCGGTTGCTTTTGAAAAGGCAAAATTGCGCGCGAGGTTGGCTCCTTTTTTGGGGTTTTTGAAAACTTTTATGATTTCTGGATATTTGATTTTCCATGATTGTAGAGTCTCCCAACTATTGTCTGTTGAGTGATCATCTACCACAATGATCTCATGCAGCAATGATCCCTGCGTCAGGCAACTTTGCAGACATTGAGGAATCCATTTTGCTTTATTGTAATTTGGAATGAGTACGGTGATCAATTTGCTTAATCTGCTTTTACCTCAAAATATACTTTATTGCTCACCTATTCGATGCCTTTGCCAAATAATTTGTAGTATAAAATACTTCTAATGAATGATGGTATTGCTTGATAGGTATAACGCCATTTTTTAATATCCTACCGATCTCATATCCATGATTGGTTAGAAAATCAAAAATATCTTTAAAGAAAACCCTTGAGTAAATGTTACTGATACCAAACTCAAACTGGATATATTTAATTTTATGTTCTTGCAACATACGTACTGCCCCTTGAAGACATCTCAATTCGTGTCCCTCCACATCAATTTTCAGAAAGTCTATATGATCGATTGTATGCTCATTGCAATAATCATCAAGTGTATTCAACCTAATCATTTCTGAGGCATCAGACTTTTCAGATTTATAAATTGAAGCATAATCACTACCTAAATCACTCTTATATAAGACTAATTCCTCTTTATTGTTGCTAAGTCCGAAGTTATTTAAAATTA
>DNTA01000170.1 GCA_003500135.1 Cytophagales bacterium
TTTACAAAGTGCCTAAGTTAATTCTTTTTATATGGTTCCAATCCTATCATCAGGCCATTATCAAAACACTTCCATAACGCACTGTTAATCTTCAAATATCTCACTCACAAGCCCTTACTATCCATTTTTTTACTATCTTTGCACTCCGTTTCGGAAAACGGATGATTCGGAGGTACCGGGTCATTACCATGTAAAACAAAAATGCTGCGATCATCCGCCCTGCGATGGCAGTGTATGAGGGGCATATTTTATTATGAGTAAAACTGAAGAATTTAATTGGGAAGGCGTATCAGCCAAAGGATTCGGCCAGGAATATTCTGATGCCGAAAAACAACAAATGGAAGCGTTGTACGAAGGTACAATGAACACCATCGAAGAAAAAGAGGTACTAACCGGTACTGTAGTAGGCATCACCGACCGCGATGTAATCATCAACATTGGCTTCAAGTCAGACGGGTTGGTTCCTTTGAACGAATTCCGCGACTTGCCTGACCTTAAACCCGGCGACGAGGTAGAACTTTTTGTTGAAGAACAGGAAGATGCCAGTGGCCAATTGGTGCTTTCAAGAAGAAAAGCGAAAATTGTTAAGGCCTGGGAAAAAATCCAATCAGCCCTCGACAACGACTCAGTGATCGAAGGTATGGTAAAAAGAAGGACCAAAGGTGGGCTTATCGTCGATATCTTTGGCGTTGAATCATTCCTTCCAGGTTCGCAAATCGATGTGAAGCCTATTCGCGACTTCGACGTTTTCGTAGGCAAGAAAATGGAAGTAAAAGTGGTGAAAATCAACTACAGCAACGACAACGTAGTGGTTTCACACAAAGTACTGATCGAGAAAGACCTCGAGCAGCAAAAAGCAGAGATCCTGAACAACCTCGAAAAAGGCCAGGTACTCGAAGGAGTGATCAAGAACATGACCAACTTCGGAGTATTTATCGACCTGGGTGGTGTAGACGGTCTGTTGCACATTACTGACATTTCATGGGGTCGAATAAACCACCCTGAAGAGGTATTGAGCCTTGATGAAACGGTTAAAGTTGTAGTGCTCGATTTCGACGAGGACAAAAAACGAATTTCACTGGGCATGAAGCAGCTCACCCCACATCCTTGGGATTCGCTGCCTGAAGATATCCAGGTTGGTTCTAAAGTTACCGGTAAGATCGTGAATGTAGCCGACTATGGTGCGTTCCTTGAGATCCTGCCAGGTGTTGAAGGACTGATCCACGTGTCTGAAATGTCATGGTCACAACACCTTAGAAATCCATCTGATTTCATCAAAATTGGCGATGAGATTGAAGCAGTTGTGCTTACCCTTGACCGCGATGAGCGCAAAATGTCACTGGGCATCAAGCAACTGACCGAAGATCCATGGACCAAGCAGGATGTATTGACCAAATATGCGGTAGGCACCAAGCACAAAGGTATTGTACGTAACCTTACTAACTTCGGCTTGTTCATCGAGCTGGAAGAAGGTATCGACGGACTGGTACACGTATCTGACTTAAGCTGGACCAAGAAGATCAAGCACCCATCGGAGTTTGTAAAAGTTGGCGAAGAACTTGAAGTACAGGTTCTTGAACTAGACGTTGAAAACAGACGACTTGCACTTGGCCACAAGCAACTGGAAGAGAATCCATGGGACACTTTCGAAACCATCTTCAGCAGAGGATCGGTACATAAGTGTACGGTGATCAGCAAGACTGACAAAGGTGCAATATTGGAGCTACCTTATGGAATAGAAGGGTTTGCAACTCCAAAAAACCTTATGAAGCAGGATGGCAGCAGTGCAGAAGTAGGCGAAAGCCTCGACTTCAAAGTACTTGAGTTCTCCAAAGATGAGAAGCGAATTGTACTTTCGCACACAGCTACTTTCCAGGAAGAAAAAGAGCGTCCGAAAAAGAAAAAGCCACAAAAAAGTGCGGTAAACAAGATCAACAAAGAAGTGGAGAAATCTACACTTGGTGACCTTGAGCAACTGGCTGCCCTGAAAGAACAAATGGAAGGCGGCGCCCCTAGCGCCAAAAAGGAGGAGAAAGCAGAAGTACCGAAGGAAGAAGCCCCTAAGGCGGAAGCCAAAGTGGAAGAGGCTCCTGAGGAAAAAGCTGCGGAAACAGCTCAAGAAACTCCTAAAGCTGAAACAAAGGCTGAGGAGAAAAAAGAAGAGAAAGCTGAGGCGCCTGAAGAAGAAAAAACTGAGGAAGCGCCAAAAGCTGAAGCTAAAGAAGAAGCTCCGAAAGACGAATCAAAAGAGGAAGACAAAGGAGCTGATAAGGAAGAAGAGAAAAAAGACAAGTAACAGGCCTTTTTTAATGATACAACTTAGGTCGCCTTTATCAGGGCGACCTTATTTATTGCTCCTTGAATACTGAAACTAAAATATGCCTTAAGTGAATGGAGTATGATTGGATGCCCTACCAAATCTATTATTCCCTGTTAAAAATACGCTTCCATAGTGGCTTCTTTTCGAATGGGTCATCTTTGAAATAACCGTAACCATATCCATAACCGTAGCCATAACCATTTCCGTAGCCATAGCCATAGTTAAGTCTTTTAAAATCAATATCATTGAATACCACGGCCGGATGAGGAAGTTTTCCTTCTTTATGCATCCTATCCAGGTTATCCAGCGCCACTTTTTGAGTTTTGCCCTGACGCACTATTACCAGAGAAACATCTACCATTTTCACCAGCTCCAAAGAATCGGAGACCAGCCCTATTGGTGGAGAGTCTACAATAATAATGTCAAAATCCTCGCGTAGGCGACCCATTAGCTGCTCCATTTCTTTACCCATCAGTAGTTCTGATGGATTTGGAGGCACGCTGCCGCTGTGCATAATAAATAGGTTGTCTATCACCTTTTGATGGACCACCTCTTCATATTTGCACATACCTGCCAGGTAATTACTCAAACCTTCATTCGCTTTTATCTTAAAAAACTTATTAAGTGTTGGCTTTCTCATGTCAGCGCCAAGGATAAGTGTTTTCTTTCCCGATAGCGCAAATACATAGGCCAGGTTAATTGAACAAAAAGTTTTCCCCTCACCACTTATCGACGATGTAATCAGTATGTTTTGCGCCTCACGGTCTCCATCTTCCATGTGAAAATACTGAAGATTGGCCCTGATATTCCGGAATGATTCGGCTAAACTGGATTTTGGCCTGTTCTTAACAATCAAAGGATAGGGCTCCTTGCTGTGCCCTACCATCCCGAGCAATGGCAATGAAATATGTTTTTCGAGATCTTCTTTCGTATTGATGTATGGGTTGAAAAAATTGATGAGATAAATGATGGCGATAGGAACTCCAAGCCCGATCACAATCGCCATAGTGTAGTTACGATTGGTTTTGGGCACAATGGCCCCACCCATACGCCTTGGTGTATCCAATATCTCGTAATCCGATTCCTGACCGGCCTGGGCAATAGCCGCTTCCGCTTTTTTTTGAAGGAGAATATTGTAAAACTCTTCATTGAGTGAATAAATACGGCGGTAGTCAACAAATTCGCGCTCTTCTTTTAACAGGTTTTGTATAGACCCCACGAGCATATTAATTTTATCATTGATCTCGCGGATGGACAGGTTATTAGTGGCGCGAATATTTTCCAGGCTTTCCAAAATGCTTTCCTCCATTTCCCGGATCAACTCTACTTTGCCTTGTTGTTCGAGGTTGAACAATGGGCTTTTCCTCACCAGGTCATTACTCTCCACCTTATATTCCATTCGAAGTTTTACATATTCCGTCACCAGGTTGTCGAGCAAACCGGATTCCACCCCAATAGTATTCGGCGCTATCACCTCCCCTTCGCCTTTGCTTTTAATATAACTATCCAGATAGTCGAGATACTGATTGGTCAGAACCAACTGGTATTTTTTCTCTTCCAGTTCATTTATTTTCGCAAAAAGCTGCTGTGAGCCAAGGGTTAGATTGCGATTTTCCAATTTGAGCGCCTGCATTGTATTGCCCAATACCTGCATGGAGTCCGAAATATGATCCAGTTGTTCGTCGATAAAGGCGATAGTCTTTACTGCCATCCCATTTTTATCAATAACAGACTTTTCTACGATAACCTGGCTAATACTGCTTAAAAAGTCCTTCTCTTTTTCGGGATATTCGCCTGTAACGGAGAGTCTTAATACTGCTGATCCTTTAGCTACCCAACCCACATTGAGCTTACCTCGATATTGACTTACCAAAGAAGACATGTTATTGACCTTAAATATGATCATTTGCTCCTCTCGAACATTAGACTTGTTATTGATCACAAATTTGAAGCCTTCGATATCATATGAGTTTGCGAATTGATATTTCCTGTTTCCCAGCCTTCTTTTCCAGTCTTCATCCTCAGCTTCGAGCTCATATTCCCTGCTGTTGCGGATCACACACCTTATGTTTAATCCATGTGGCGCCATAGCGCTGCTTGTATCCACTACCACTTCAATAGGGCTTGAGCGATACAATTCGGATGTTTTAACATTGCCTTCTTTATAGTAAAACACATCCCAAGGCAATCTTCGTATGGCTTCTGAAACTATGGAATACGAACGCAACACGGTGATCTCCCGGTTGATGTCTTTGATGGTTGAGAAGTATTCACCACCCTGAATTACATCTATGGCATTTCGGGAACTTTGCCTTTCATATTTCTTACTTAAAATAGTGGTGGCAACATTATAAATAGGTGTTGTGTAGCGATTAATTAAATAAGCTACTATCAATGCAATAACCAGCGATGCCACTACCCAATACCATTTGCCAAGAATGATCAGTACAATCTTCTTGAAGTCGTCAATTTCACTTTTACCTTTATTTCCTTCCAACTCACCCACCGTGTTCTAATTTGTATTCAGAAGATTTAATACTAACAATAATAAAGACAGCGAAGACACAATCAAACCGAGATTCTCGGCAAAATAGTTTCTAAAAGGACGTTGTCGTAGAGGAGGGACAATGATAATGTCATTCTGATGTAAATAGTAGAATGGGGATTCAATCAAATTATCGTCCAGTAGGTTCACATAATGTACTTTTGCCAATTCTCCATATTGCCGTATAACTTTTACATTTGACCGGTCAGCCAACTCTCCCATTCCACCCGAATTTCCAATAGCCTCCAGAATAGAAATACGATTGTTAAATACGTTATACGTTCCTTCTCTTCTCACTTCACCAAGCATGGTATAACGATAATTCATTACCCGGACCCTTACAACTGGCTCTTCCAGGTATTCCGTAGCAATGTCCTGTATTTTCTTTTCTGCTTCGTAAATAGTTAAGCCCTTAAGATAAACCTTACCGACCACAGGGAATTCGATATTACCCTCTTCATCAATGAGATAACCCCGTAATGATCCCATATTTTGCATACCTCCCATCATCATATTATCATCGGGAAGGCCCAATGAGAAAAAGTCGTATTCCTCCGGAGTAAGGCTACTGATCTGAATGCTTATGGCGTCTTCGTGCTGTAGCCGATAGGGATCAACCGGCACTTCGTACGAAGAAAGCACACTGTCTTTAGGCGCCGGGCCGTATAAATCGTATTCACTTTGAACGTAGTTTATTTTTTTATTCGAAACGCACGAACCTAAAGCTATAATCACGATAAGTATTAAAAATTGATATTGCTTTTTCACCTGAAAAAATTAAACCGAATCGTCAGATTTTACTGATTTTTGTACAATTCTATGAAATTGTTTTGCAATTAAAAACATCACGAGCGTATAAATTGGCGACAAAATGAAATTCTTGATCGAGGCGCCTACCATAAACACCCAGTTTTGTGATTCCCCAAGATATATGAAAAATATGGATATGACTGAGAGAGAAAGGAATAATATGGCGTGTAACAAAACAAACTGCCTGCTTTTGAAGAAAAAAAACAAAAACAGGGTGTTTACAATAAAGCAGGCAATGGTAAACCAAATGATCGTCTGCGCTTTGTATTTAGATACCAAATGAGGCAATTGATCCTGTACAAAATTAATTGGAAGTAAATTGACGCCTTCCTGAATCGAAACACTAATGAAATAGGTATGCCGCAAATATGATAGCCCTAAAATCGCAGCAGCAGTAATTATGGCTGCCACTTTACTCATCGTTTTCTGGCTGCATTTTAGAAATAGACAACCGGTTAACCCAGATTAACCATAAGGCAAATATGGCCCCGTACACAATCAGGACGAATGTGTATTTATGGTTGAAATCAAGATACTGCGGATAGTGATGATTGATGACTGCCAAAAGGGTGATTCGGATAATATTTAATACCAGAATGGCCAGGAGGCCTGCTGGTAAAAACCACCACATATGACGCCTATTACCCTGATAGATCAGTATAAAGGCTGCAAATATGAAAAACAATTCCAGCCCGCTACAACCAGTACCCACACAAACACTTCTCATATGTTCCAACCGAATGGCGCCGAGGCAATTGCCCTGCAGAAAATACATATCTACATCATAAAAAGCGCTGAGCAACCAGCCACTTACTATAGTTTGTTGCCTGATGAGCTGATAATGCATATCATAAATCCATTCAGGAAAAAAAGCAGAAATCAACGCCCAGGCAATAAGCAGCAACAGGGCTAAACCAATGAACTTAAAAATGGATGCATATTTAACGAAGAACTCCCGCATAGTTTATAAACTGCTATAAGCGAATTTTCTGATCTTATTTTTGAACACGCCTTTCACATCAAAAATCAGAGCTTTGTCATTGGCAAAAACAGCAAATTGCCCTTCGCTCATTTGGGTATACTCATGATGGCTAACCGCTAAAACAATGGCATCGTAAGGGCCGTTAGGATCACATATCAGGTCAATGCCGTATTCCTCCTTAAACTCTTCCGGGTCGGCATGTGGGTCAATGGCATCTACATGGACCATGTATTCCTGCAATTCATTGATCATATCCGGCACTTTGGAATTCCGGATATCAGATACATTTTCCTTGAAAGTAACCCCCATCACCAATACTTTGGTTTGTTTAAGCGACTTATCCTGACTGATCAGATATTGAATCACTTCCCTGGCAATTCTACCTCCTACAGAATCATTGATCTCCCTACCGGCCAAAATCACCCTGGCATGATAACCTAATGCGTCGGCCTTATGAGTTAAGTAGTAAGGGTCTACACCAATGCAGTGCCCGCCTACAAGACCGGGGGAAAATTTAAGGAAGTTCCATTTTGTACCCGACGCCTCCAATACTTCGTACGTATTGATGTCCATTTTTTTGAAAATTATGGACAATTCGTTCATCAATGCGATATTCAAATCGCGCTGTGTATTTTCAATTACTTTTGATGCCTCGGCCACTTTAATAGTCGAGGCCTTATGGATTCCGGCTTTAATTATGCTTCCATACATATCCGAAACAAAATCCAATGTTGCCTTATTGCTACCACTTACCACTTTTGTGATTTTAGTAAGTGTATGTTCCCGGTCTCCCGGGTTGATGCGTTCGGGACTGTAGCCAACTTCAAAGTCTTCGCCAAATTTCAATCCGGAAACACGTTCGAGCGCCGGAACACAGTCCTCTTCTGTACAGCCCGGATAAACTGTAGATTCAAACACCACCACATCGCCTTTTGATATTACCTTTCCCACTGTTTCACACGCTTTGATGAGAGGTGTGAGATCGGGGTTCTTATATTGGTCAATCGGAGTTGGTACGGCTACCACATAAAAAGAAGCCTTATTCAGAGGGGCCATGTCAGAGGTGAACTTTATATCGCAACCTTCAAAAGCCGAAGAGTCCAGTTCGTTGCTGGGATCCTGGCCTTTTTTCATCATTTCCACCCGTTTTTGGTGAATATCAAAACCGATCACACGAAACTTTCTGGCAAACTCAAGCGCAACCGGCAGGCCTACATACCCCAAACCCACTACACAAATTGTTTTCTCTTTTCTTAAATAACTATTGACGTCCATGTTGAAAAAATATTGTCGACATCATTTTTGCGATGCCAAAAATTTGGGCAACATTTTAAACCTGGATCATGCATTAGNNCTAATGCATGATCCAGGTTAAATTATTTTGCGAATCTATGTTAAAAACATGGCATTTACCTATTTTTGCAGCCCAAATTATAGAAAAAATCACAATATGGCTGAATATCAATCCAAGGCAATAGAAGAGAAATGGCAGGCCTACTGGGCCGAACACAAAGTGTTTAAATCGGAGGTAAATCCTGATAAACCAAAGTTTTACACCCTTGACATGTTTCCCTACCCGAGCGGCGCCGGTTTGCATGTTGGACATCCATTGGGATACATTGCTACTGATATAGTGGCCAGATTTAAAAAACTGAAAGGCTTTAATGTGCTCCATCCGATGGGTTTCGATGCTTTTGGACTGCCTGCTGAACAATATGCCATCCAGACCGGTCAACACCCGGCTATTACTACCGAAAACAATATCAAAAGATATAAAGAACAACTCAGAAGCCTGGGCTTTTCCTTCGATTGGGATAAAGAAGTCCAGACATGCGACCCTTCTTATTACAAATGGACGCAATGGATCTTTATGCAGCTTTTTCAAAGTTGGTACAACAAAAAAACGGATAAAGCAGGGCCAATTGAATCACTCATCAGGCACTTTGAAGAACATGGCGCCTCTGATCTTGAAGCGGCACGTGATGAAGAAGCCTCATCTTTTACTGCCGACGAATGGAACAATTATTCGGCGGTTGAGAAAGAAAAAATATTGCTGGAGTATCGACTTACATACCCGTCAGAAGCAGTGGTGAACTGGTGTCCGGAGCTGGGTACCGTACTGGCAAATGACGAAGTGAAGGACGGTTTCTCGGAACGCGGCGGACACCCGGTAGAGCGAAAAAAAATGAAGCAATGGATGATGCGCATAACGGCCTATGCCGATCGCCTGCTCGATAATCTGGATAACCTTCAGTGGAGTGATGCCATGAAAGAAATGCAGGCCAACTGGATCGGTAAATCCCATGGTTGTGAACTCGACTTCAAAGTGGTGGATCAGGATATTACGCTTACTGCTTTTACTACCCGGCCTGACACCATATATGGTGTTACTTATGTGGTCATTGCACCTGAGCACGAACTGGCTGGGCAATTAACTACGAAAGAACAATCTGAAGAAGTGAAAAACTATATGGCATCTGCAAAAAACAGGTCGGAAAGAGAGCGAATGGCAGATGTAAAAACTGTCACCGGCGTTTTTACCGGTTCGTATGTAATAAACCCATTTAATGGTGAAAAGGTACCTTTATGGGTTGCTGATTATGTATTGGCGGGTTACGGCACTGGCGTGGTAATGGCAGTACCTTCTTCCGATGACAGAGACTTCAGGTTTGCCACCCATTTCGATCTACCGGTGGTACGTGTAATTGAAGGCACGGAAGACATGGATGATCCTACCGAGAAGAAACACGGTAAAATGATCAATTCCGGCATTTTAAATGGCATGTCATCTACAGATGCCATAGAAGCAGCAATAAAACATGCAGAAAAAGAAGGCTTTGGAGTAGCCAAAGTAAATTACAGAATGCGGGATGCGGTATTCAGTCGTCAGCGTTATTGGGGGGAACCCGTACCGGTATATTTCGACGACAATGGTTTGCCGCAATTAATAGATGAAGATGATCTTCCACTGGAACTTCCGAAAGTAGATGAATACTTACCTACTGATACCGGCGAACCACCATTAGCGCGGGCAAAAGACTGGAAGTATCAGGGGAAATACCACTATGAATTGACTACCATGCCGGGTTGGGCGGGTTCAAGCTGGTATTTTCTGCGCTATATGGATGCCAAAAACGATAAAGAATTTTTCAGTAATGAAGCTGTGAAATACTGGAACCAGGTTGACCTGTACATCGGTGGTACGGAACATGCCACGGGCCACCTTTTATATTCCCGTTTCTGGAATATGTTTCTCTACGATCGCGGCTTTATCTTCCATGAAGAGCCATTTAAAAAGCTGGTCAACCAGGGTATGATACAAGGACGCTCAAATATCATTTATAAATTAAAAAACGAGAATACTTTTGTCTCTGCCGGATTAAAGGATAAGTACGAAACCATAGGGTTGCATGTCGATGTCAACATGGTTGACAATGATATCCTGGATGTCGATGCCTTCAAAGAATGGCGTCCGGAATATAGGGAGGCTGGTTTCATTTTAGAAGATGGTCAATATAAATGTGGTGTATTGATCGAAAAAATGTCTAAATCGAAGTGGAATACGGTAACTCCCGATGACATGGTGAACAAATACGGGGCCGACACCCTTCGAATGTACGAGATGTTCCTTGGGCCGTTAGAATTATCGAAACCGTGGAATACACATGGCATTGACGGCGTGGCGAAGTTTTTACGCAAATTCTGGAATCTTTTTCATAGCGATGAAGAGTTTAAGGTAATAAAAGATGCCCCCAATGCAGATGAACTGAAAGTACTTCATAAAACATTAAAAAAGGTGGAAGAGGACATAGACAACCTATCTTTTAATACCTCAGTGAGTGAGTTCATGATTTGTGTAAATGCTCTTTCGGCGATGAAGTGCATTAAAAGAGGTATATTAGAACCACTGGTAATTGCTTTGTCTCCTTATGCTCCTCACATTGCTGAAGAATTATGGTCAAAATTAGGTCATCAGGAGAGTATTACAAATGCTGAGTTTCCGCAGTGGGAAGAAAAGTATTTGGTAGAGGCCTCTCATGAATACCCGATCATGGTCAATGGTAAACTACGCACCAAGATCAAGTTTGCCCTGGATATGCCACAACCAAAAATGCAGGAAGAAACATTGAACAACCCGGTTGTGCAAAAATGGCTGGAAGGTACACCACCGAAGAAAGTGATTATAGTACCTAAAAAGATTGTAAACATTGTAGTTTAATAAAACCAGGATCGAAAAAATAGCCGGTGTTCAAATTTTGGGCGCCAGCTATTTTATTTTTTCTCTCCCTTCATGTACAACATATTGGTTTTAGAAGTATTTTCACGCCGCGATATATAAAAACCCGTTTTATTTTTTTTGACGTAATGAGCCTTAGTAAAAAGGTTGTGCAGGTCGAGAAGCTTTATCAGGAGCTTGACCGGCGCCTGGCGCTTTTCAGGAGTAAAAGTGGCCTCAGTTGCGCATCAGAATGTGGAAGATGTTGCAAAAAACCTGATATAGAAGCATGGGCTATTGAGTTCTTACCCCTTGCCTATCGGCATTGCCTTGAAGGTACAGACCAGCCTTTGCTCAATAAGATTGTGGAATCCCCGGATCAAATTTGCATTTTATTTTCTCCTTTTATATTGGATAAGGGATTTTGCAATCATTACAACTACCGAGGCGCCATTTGTAGATTATTCGGATTTTCTGCGGTGATTGATAAATACGGTCAGCGTCGTTTATCGACATGTAAAACGATAAAGGAACAATCAACAAAAACATATATAAAGGCTTCGGAAATGGCCAGGGAGTGGGAAGATATGCCCACATATCAATACTATTATCAAAAGTTACAGGAAATTGAGCCCTCACTTTGCCATGAGAGACTTCCAATTAACAAAGCTATCAGGGCGGCACTTGGTTATGTGATGAACCGCTTTTATTATGAAAATGAAGATTATATATCAGAAAATCCTCCCAAAGCCGGGTAGCTATCGCTATTCATAATTATTTTTCAAAAAACATTTGATCAAACAAATTCAACTCATATCTTTGCAGTCCCATTCGGCAAAATTCTGAAAAGACAGGGTTTTTTGGGTTAATAACAGACCACAAATCAACATAGAGGGTTGGCGGAGTGGTCGAACGCGGCGGTCTTGAAAACCGTTGTCCGTTTACGCGGACCGGGGGTTCGAATCCCTCACCCTCTGCTACGAAAGCCTCGAATTAAGCGGGGCTTTTTTGTTTTGCTGATAATGTCTTTTTTGAGATGCTGTAGCCCTTAGATGTAAAACTTGGAGCCTAAAAAAAGGACTATCGATTAGATCAGCCCTTTATTTATCAATTTGCATTTTTATCAGGAAACCACTTCGTCTTTTTAATAAATTTATCCCTGTTGTCGACTATACTTTGATTTATAATTCCATAAGCTACTTCTCTGCTTTGAAATTCTTCAACTACCACTTCTCTGTGCTCCAGTTTCTTATAATCTTCGAAAAAATTTCTTATTTCCAGGCGGAAGTGTATTGGAAGTTCTGTGACATCATTTATATCATTGACACTGATGTCCTTTGCGGCAACGGCAATAATTTTATCATCCGCCTCGCCACTATCCAACATCCTCATTACACCAATTATCTTAGCAGGCACCAGGCACATAGGCACGATTTCAACCTGCGACAGGACAAGTATATCCAGCGGATCCAGATCATCGCCATAAATTTGTGGAATGAAACCATAATTGGCTGGATAGTACACTGCCGAATATAGCACTCTATCGAGTTTTAGCATTCCGTTCTCCTTATCCAGTTCGTATTTCGCCCTGATCCCTTTCGGATTTTCAATAATGCCATTAACGATTTGTGGGGCCTTCTTACCGTAAGCTACATCATGCCACTAGTGAATCATTTATCTTATTTTTTTTTGCTATTTCACTTTCTTTTAAAATGCGAAACTACGATTAAATTGCTCGGTTTGAAGCAATTTTCCAGTTATTTTTTGAACATATTCAAGACAGGCTTTAAATCTTCAGAGGCAGCTTTTTCAGTTTCAATAGTTTCCATCAATTACCTTGATATCAAAAGCAGGTAATTCAGTATTTCCCTTTCGTCTCTGGATAATGAAGTATATTGCAGCAGGTTCACAAGACCCATCTAATATGCATATAGAGGGCTTAATATTGGTTCCATTTTCTTCTACCAAAACCTTTTTATCGTCTTGATCTTTATTTTCTTTCGCTTGATTTTTTGTGGTTCTCTTGTCTGAACCCATAGGTGAAAGTACATATATTTGTCAACTGCCATTTCGTCGTTGAAAACAGGAATAAAAATACCATAGATCCAGGCCTTTTTTAATCCATGTAAATGCAAATCGATCTCGAGGCCTCCCTCCTTTTTTAATTTTTTATGGAGAAAAGTCCATTTTTGATCCTCAAAAGCTCCGGAACCCGCTTTGGTCAAATCATAGAAGTACATTAAAGAAAGGCGCTTTTTATTAAGGCCCAGTGATTTTTGTAGCAATTCATTTATCCCAAATCCAGCAATAGGGCAGAATTTGCCCAATGGGCCGACGAAAACTCGGTTTTGTCGGGATTAACCTGACAAAACCGCCTTATATTGGCGGGTTTTGTTATTTTTGCAATGAAAAATTTATTTTAAAAC
>DNTA01000171.1 GCA_003500135.1 Cytophagales bacterium
GATATAGAAAATTTATAATAGTTAGATGAATCAAATCTTGCGATCGAACTACATCCGTTTTAATTTGTAGCATGACCTTGATTCCAACGACCAACCTCGGCAGTACAAACCTGAAAGTATCGAAAATAGGACTCGGCTTGGCCGCACTTGGCCGACCGGGCTACATCAATCTTGGCCATCAGGAAGACCTTAATGGTGAATATGAGGTTTCTAAAATGGAAACCCATGCCCATAAAGTATTGACAAAAGCTCATAAATTAGGCATTACCTATTTTGATGCAGCTCAATCTTATGGAAAGGCGGAAGAATTCCTTAAAACCTGGCTTGGGGGTACGCACCCTGAAAATGTAGTGGTCGGGTCAAAATGGGGCTATTACTACACGGCCAACTGGCAAATAGAAGCCGAAAAGCACGAAATTAAGGACCACACCGTTGAACGCCTGAAAAAACAATGGCCGGAAAGCAAGGCCCGTTTGGAACCTTACCTGAAATTATACCAAATTCATAGTGCAACATTCGAATCGGGCGTACTGGAAAATAGTGAAGTGATTGATGAGCTATGGAAAATAAAAAATGGAGGTTATTTAATTGGACTTACCCTAAGTGGCCCACAGCAAGCGGCTGTTTTAGAAAAAGCCATGACCATTGATAATTCCGATCAGCTTTTATTCGATACTGTACAGGCGACATGTAACCTATTGGAGCATCAGGTGATGCAGGTACTTGAACTTGCCAGAAAAAAGGGCATGGGCGTGATAGTTAAAGAGGCGCTGGCCAACGGAAAATTAACGAGTAGAAATTCTTCAGCGCCGTATTATGAGGCGCTTCAAAAACTGGCATCGGAGTATCAGACCACAGTTGACGCACTTGCCATAGCATGGGTAATGAAACTTGGATTTGTAGACATTGTATTGAGTGGGGCGGCAAATGAAAAGCACCTGAAATCAAACGTTGCTGCAGCAAAAATAGATATGAAAGAAGAGGACTGGCACAAGTTAGCCGAAATGCAATATCCGGTTGAAAAATACTGGAAGGAAAGAAAAGCGCTGGAATGGAATTGATGGACCAAATGAGATTTTACAACCAAAATTAAAAGATAACCAATGAAAAAGTTAACCTATAAAAACGGGGATCAAATGCCAATTTTTGGCTTAGGCACCTGGAAATCGGAACCCGGTGAAGTGTATAAAGCCGTAATGGAAGCCATAAAAACCGGGTATCGTCATATTGATTGTGCTCCGGTATACGGCAATGAAAAAGAGGTAGGCCAGGCCATAACCGATGCCATTAATCAAGGAATAGTACATCGTGAAAAACTTTGGATCACATCAAAGCTTTGGAACAACGCACATAAAAAAGAGCTTATCCAGCCAGCAATTGAAAATACACTATCTGATCTGCAAATCGACTATCTCGATCTTTACCTGATCCACTGGCCGGTAGTCCTTAAGCCTGATGTTTCATTCCCCAAAACCCCGGAAGGGTTTGAAACGTTGGAAAACGTACCCCTTGAGGAAACCTGGGCTGGAATGGAAAAACTGAAGGAAAATGGCCTGGCAAAACATATCGGGGTGTGCAACTTCAATATTAAAAACCTGAATACAATTATGGCAGACGCTCAGATAGCCCCGGAAATGAACCAGGTCGAGCTGCACCCATATTTGGCGCAAAATGAATTGTTACAGTTCTGCAAACAAAATAATATCCATGTGACGGCATATTCGCCTTTGGGCTCGAAAGACAGACCTGACCGGTTAAAAGAGGAAAATGAACCGGTATTGCTTGAAGACGGAGTGTTGAAGGAAATTGCCAATAACCATGGTGCAAGTTCAGCTCAAATCTTAATCAGTTGGGCGATTTCAAGAGATACCGCAGTCATACCCAAATCAGTTAATCCGGGTAGGATAAAAGAAAATTTTGATGCGCAAAACATTGAATTAACAGATAAAGAGATTGAAATGATTAAAGGACTGGATAAAAACAGGCGATATGTTTCCGGCTCTTTCTGGACCACGAAAGGAAGTCCTTATTCCATGAGTGATTTATGGTAAGTTTAAAAGCAATGAATCAGACGCTTATCAGTTTCCTGAGTGTACTGTTATTAACTTGCTTTTCCTGTAAGGTGGAAAATAAAGGTAAGTCAACCTCAACACTCGATCCAACACCAGGTTCTCTGCTTGAGTACAAGCCATATCAACCCGATATGTCTGACATAGTAATCGACAGAAAATCATACCACAATAAACTATATGGCTTCTGGCTGGGCCAGTGCATTGCCAACTGGACAGGCCTCGTAACAGAAATGGACAAGATTGGCAATATTGGGGATATAAAAACCGGACCATTTTATACTTCGGAAGATTGGGGAAAACCGGATCAGCCCAATATTTGGAGTGGGGACAAGCCAAGTGATCTATCACCTACGATTGATTTCGTATTCAGGGTACCCTCTGAAGTATGGGGATCCGATGACGATACGGATATAGAATATTTGTACCAGCATCTTATGTACTCCAATCAGGCGCCAGAGCTTTCTGCAGAGCAAATCAGAAATGGCTGGCTTAGACATATCAGGCCGGAGGAAGAAAATTATCTGTGGGTATCCAATCAAAAAGCATTTGACCTGATGAAACAGGGATTTTTGCCACCCGAAACAAGTGATCCGGAATTGAATGAAGAGTATGAAATGATCGATGCGCAACTCACCACAGAGATTTTCGGACTAATGGCCCCTACCCGGCCCGAATTGGCGTTGCAATTGTCATACCTTCCCATTCGAACCACTGCGAGAAACGAATCGGCCGAGATCAGTGAGTTTTATGTAACCATGCATGCTTTGGCTTCAAAGGTGGATACTGCAAAACCCATGCACTGGCAAACAAAGTGGCTGGCCAACCAGGCAAGAGAGCATTTGTCGGATAGCCTGTATCCCGCAAAAATGTTTGATTACGTCAAAATGCGATACGAAGCAAACATTCCATGGGAACAAACCCGTGATGAAATTTATCAAAGATACCAGGTAGAGCAGCAAGATGGCTATGACATGACCTCCCGAAATTTATATTGCAACGGTTGCTATGCTGCTGGAATTAATTTTGCGGCAAGCCTGGTAAGTTGGTTTTATGGAGAGGGCGACTTTAAGCAAACCATCAAAATAGGCTCATTGGCCGGGTGGGATTCTGATAATCCCACGGCCACCTGGGGAGGACTACTCGGCTTTATGCTGGGAAAGGAAGGCATTGAAAAAACTTTCAATCGCCAATTCTCAGATAAGTATAATATTCATCGAACCCGCCAAAACTTTCCAAGGGCCATTGATAATTTTAACCGAATGGCCAAAGAAGGTGTATTTATTGTAGATCGAGTAGTACAGGAAAAAATGAATGGAGGAATACATCTGGAAAAAAACGTGTGGTATATTCCGGTAGGAGAATGAAAATGATATAGCATTGATGTATCCCACCAATGCTCTTGAATGATTCAGGCTTAATTGTTTACATTTGCATCGCTTCATCGATATCATTCGCATATTCGATCGACAATTTATGATATACAGCCTCCGGAGTGGCTTTGGCAATTTTTTCACCCCCTATTGTAACGCTATTTTTGAACAATGGATCTTCGGGAAGAATTTTGACATGTTGCTTCAAACCCAAATCTGCCATTTTAGGTTTCCAATCCAAATAGTACTATTCCATGCTGGGCTGATCAAAAACACTTAACGACCTTTTGTCAAAGATAAGTTTGTCAAATGCTTTTTCAACATAAAGTTCTTTTACGGTATTGAAAGTCCTTTGAAATTCATCAAAAGGAATGCAATTCCTGATGCTTTCGATGATCAATGCCTCATTGCCTTTTCTGTCAAACACGCAAAAGCCACTTTTAATTTTTTGTCTTGTCGTTCCCACAAGTTGATTTTAGTTTTAACTATTGTATAAACATCAATAGTAGAGGTCTGTTTGCCTGCTTCATCAGTAAATCGACGAAATAATAGAAGAAACCGACAAGATAGTATAATGGTAAGATGAATCCGATTCAACCTAGCCTTCCAGCCAGTTTTTAAAATCGTTTACCTTGTCGCGACTCACGATCAATTCTTCCTTTGTTTTAAAATTTGGAAAAACCCGTAATCGACTTGACGAATAAGCGGTAATACGGTCAATGGCAGGATAGTGAATGATGTATTTCCGGCTAATACGAAAAAACTTTTTTGGATCAAGTTCAATTTCCAATTGATCAAGGGATCGATCCACCGGTAAGTGTTGCCCTTCATTGTTGACCAGGAAGGTCGCTTTTTGTTCACTCATAAAATAGGCGATCATATCTTGCTCAACAATTCTGATTTGCTCGCCTAATTTCACAACAAAGCGCGATTTGTACTTTTGCGGTGGATTGGCCAACATCGTTTTTATCTCATCAATCACCTTGGTATCAGGGGCGTTTTGTTTACCAAAAAGCGTCCGGTATTTAGTTAAGGCCTTCTCCAACGCTTCTTCCTTAATTGGCTTTAACAGGTAATCCACACTGTTAAGCTTAAAGGCTTCAATGGCATATTCATCGTAAGCTGTTGTGAAAATCACGGGACAATCAATTTTAATATTTTCGAAAATATCAAAAGATAAACCATCACCCAGCTGAATATCGCACAGCAATAGATCTGGAAGCGGTGACTGATCAAAATATGCAATACTTTGTTTTACGGATTGAATCTTGGCGATTACCTCACTTTCACGATCCACCCTGTAAACCATCTTTTCCAGTCGGGTGGCTGATAAAGGCTCGTCTTCAATTATAATGATCTTCATAAGGATTTCGGTTCATCAATGATGGGTATGCAAACGCTAAATTGCTGATCATATTTATTGATCACAACGGCTTGATCACTTAAAAACTGGTATCGTTCCTTTAAATTGGCCAAGCCGACGCCCGAACCTGAAGCAAGCTGGGTTTTGGGCTGCAAATCATTCACCACACATATATTCTTATTATTTTCAATGATGTAAATGGTGAGTGGCTGTTCCTGGGTAACCACATTATGTTTGATTGCATTTTCAACCAGTAGCTGAAGCGCAAGCGGAACAATTTGACCGCTATTTTGGTCCCTTATATCTATTTTATAATTCAAAGCATCGCCAAACCTCAATTTTTGCAGCTGAAGAAAATGTTCAATAAAATCGAGTTCCTCTGTTATCGATACCAAATCACGCTTGCGGCTTTCTAGTACATAGCGCATAATATCGGAGAGCTGCTGAACGTATTGAGACGCCTTTTTCGGATCTATTTCGATTAAAGAAGACAATACATTCAGGCTATTAAACAAAAAGTGGGGATTAACCTGGTTTTTTAAAGCTTCATATTGCGCTATTAGTTTTTCACTGCGCAATTTTTCTTCCGCCAATGCCGATTTCCGCCAGGCCAATAAAAAAGCACGCCCGTTGAGAAAAAGAGATACAACAATGGTAATGGAAGTAGCTATAATGATGGTATACTTCAAATTGATCCAGCTATAGCTGTAACCAAATGCCCAGAAAAGAAAATATCCAAACAAATAAATTGCTGGAATCGAGTATAAAAAAAGAACTATTAAACCTGTAAAAAACCTTTTTACCGGATATTTGATCCAACTGATCTTTTGATCAAGAATCCAATTCATGGCGCTATTTCCTTTCCATAAAACAATCCAATAACCGAGGTTCATAAGAAAACCAAAAATTCCGAGTTTAGGATTTTGCCAGAAATTGTCGTAGCAATTGGTGCAATTTAATAAACTCATCGGGATGGAAATGAGCGCCATAATACCCAGATCCCGAAGTTCAGATTTTACATTGATATTTATTGAGCTCAGTTTCATGCCCATTTGTTTTTGCTAAAATAAGGAAAAGCCCTGTCGCAGTGACAGGACTTCACATGATTATTTGCATTGTTGAAGATAATATCCTATTGCCCCCGAGGCCCATGACGGCCACAATGGGCTTTTCATTTCCTCTTTTTCAGCCAATTGCTGCGCTTTAACGAACTGTTCGCAAATTCCCGAAGGATCATTACCGAAAAACTTCGCCGTACCAAAATCCATACTTGCTTTCATAAAAGCAGCACGGGGATTTTCAGGGGTCATTTGCAAGGCTTTACCAATTTCGGTATAGGCTTTTTGAGAATATTCTTGTCCACGATTAGCCGGGTCGACCGAAATTTTAATGCTATATACCCAACCTTTTAGTACTGCAAACTCGGCAAGTTCTGTTGTACCAGCCATTTCAATATTCGCGAGTTCCAAAGCCCGATCCAGAAGCTGGTCTTTTTTCTCCGGTGTTTCAGCACGCATGCCGGCATTGATGTAGCTGTAGGCAGCATAATAAACAGGCTCCCATTTTTCAGGCTCTGCTTTGGCGATGCGTTCAAAAGCATTGGCAGCATCGACAAACTCCTGTGAGGTTTGTGACTGATACATCTGGCCGATCTTTTGTTGCATGGCTTCCATAAATTTAGGAGATGAAGCGCTGGTTACTTGCCAAACGGCGAGGGCGATGCCCAATGTTAAAAGGATACTTTTCTTTTTCATGATTCTTGCATTTTAAGTTTATAAAGTGTCTAATTGATTCTTTGTAGGGTCGGCGCTAAGTGTGATAAATATGCCGACGAAGTAAAACCTGTCGTAAACAGGCACAATGGGCGACGAGTTCATTTGTCCCTGGCCCGGATTTTCGTAAAACTGGCGCCCAAACACATTTTGCCGGCCGGTCACATTGCTCACTGAAGCATAAAAAATGATATTCTGACGGTACAGGTATGCCCAGTTCAGGTTCAGGCTTGCATATGGTTTTGTGAGCTGATCATTAAACCGGTTGTCTCCGGGCAAGTCGTAAGGACGGCCGCTGTTATACTGCCAGGTGCCTCCTATCTGGCTGCGAAGTGACGGTACAAAATGTTTGTAAACGACTGATAAATTGTGTTGTGCCACAAAACCGGGTTGTGCGGATACCGGATGGTTTCTTTCCAGTCTTTCTGCATCGATAAATGAATAGGAAATCCAGTAGTCCGCATTTTTAATGGTCTTTCTGTCGCGCCACCAAAGATCCAGCCCTCTCGCAAATCCATACCCATCCTGGTTGGCTGCTGATTGCGCGTTCAAGAGCAGATCATCATACGACTTTTGATACAATTCAGCGCGAAACATTTGATCTCTGTTTTCCCACTGATAGCTCAAAATATAGTGTTGCGCACCGGAGAAATCGAGGTCCCGGAATTTAAGATAATCATTGGCCTGAAGCTTTTGATAATACTGACCGGTTGCAAAAGATACACGACTTGCTTTACTCAATTGGTAGGCCATGGAAAGTCTTGGCATAGCAAAACCGACGTTGGAAGGTCCAAAATATTCATGGCGGTAGCCGGCTACCAGGCCGAACTTTTTACTGACAGCCCAGGTGGCTTCTGCATATGCGGCGCCAATCGTTACCGGTGTACTCCTTTTCAAACCACTGGCTTGCTGATGCCAGCTGTATCGTTGAAATTCGGTACCGAACTTCAAGGAAACCGATTCGCTTACTTCTCCTTCTACCACCATTTTGGCAAAGCCCGAATTTTCCTTTTCACTAAGGTCAAGCGAATCGACCTGAAGGTCGTCTTCATTGAAGGTAAATGATCCACCGGCACGATAGTTCCAGGTTTTGCCAATTGGTCCTTTGGCATTTACATTCACATAATAATTCTGATTATATACTTGCTGAAGTGCTTTCTGTCCGTACTCATTTCGCTGGTAAATTCCCAGGTTATTGGTTTGATACGAACTGAAAATTCCGAGATGATGAGCATTTTCAAATTCGTGATTGACATGCAGCAAAAAACTACCCGAAGAGGGCTCTTTCTCCCAATCATGGTTAAGTGGTAAAATTGAAAAAAGCGGGGATAAATTGTAATAAGAACCCTCTGCATGAAAACTGGTGCGATCAATTTTCCGGCTGTGCCCGGCTTCCAGTCCTACCGCCATTATTGATAGGTTGGTTTCCGGAAATTCCGGCATATCTTCTGTTTTCAGCGCCAGTACCGACGAAAGTGCCTGTCCGTATTCTGCGCTGTATCCACCGCTGCTAAAGAATGTCCCTTTGAAAAGAAAAGGTGAATATCTTCCCCTCACACCAATATTCGGAGCTGAACTTCCATAAGGCCGCTGCACCAACATCCCATCGATAAACACGGCGGTTTCAGAAGCATCGCCACCCCGTACAAACAACCTGCCGCTTTCTCCATTCACTGTTGATCCTGGCAAAGTAGTTATGGCGCCATTGATATCCCCGAGAGCGCCGGCAGTCGAAACGATATCCATGGAGCTAAGGTGTGTCGATTTGCTTTCATCGCCCGCTTCGAAACTTGCCGCTGTAATCACGAGGTTGTCCAAATTAGAAACATCCTCCACCAAATGGATGCTCAACCTGTCAGTTTCAGATTTTTCGGCGATATGTATTTGTTGAGAACGATAACCGATATAACTGATTTCAAGGGTAACTGGCAGCGCCTCATCAGTTTTGAACGAAAAACTTCCGTTTTCATCGCTGCTTGCACCGTCATAGGAATTTTTCACAAGAATGTTCGCCCCCCAAATGGGCTCATTGTTGTGGTCAAGCACATTACCTGTTATGGTAAGCTGTGCAAAACCGGAGGCAGCTGCCAGGATGTTGAAAAGGAGTATCACAATTTTTTTCATAGTCTCGATGTTTGACTATGCTAAATTGTGGGCTTGTATCGACTAAAAATAATTAATGAAGACGGGCAGTAAATTGTAGTGGACGAATCGTGAATAAGCCGGATGAACCGGGATCATGCCTGCTCAATCAGAGGGCTTTCTGCCAAAGGGTTCTTCCCATTCCAACTTCCTGTGCTACGGTAAGGATGAAAGCGGGCGAATAACTCTTCCTTGTACCAACCCAACTCACGCGTTTTTTGAACCACTTTTTTGTGATACTCACTTTTGTAAGCATAAGCTTTCATGCTTTCGGCATTGCGCCAAACGCTAAAGGTAGCTTGCTGTACTATGGGCAACTCACCTATGCCAATGGTAAATATTTTTCCATCCTTATCGTGCACTGACCGGCTGACCGGCGGTACAAATCGCCAAAATCGCCATAAGTATTTCGTATGAATAGTAGCTCGCGTGATCACGCAAACAGGTTGATCAGGTTTGAAATCAATAGTTTCTTCAAAGGGCTGCTGACCTTCCCAATAACCGTGCGATTGAAAACTGCGCATATAAATGGTCCACTGCTCCGAGCTCTTTTGTACCAGTTCTGCATAGTGCTCATTTTCAGCAAAGAACTTTTCTGCTGCCGATTCATTTTGCCATACCATCAGTAAGCCATATGCGCCAAAGTTAGGCCAGATGGAAAAACCTCTTGCACCGCCACTTCCCAACATTTTATAAAAAGAAACGCCCGGTACCGAAGAAAGAAATTCATGGGCGAGACCCATTTGCTTAAAGGCCCACCAGCGGGACGAAGCTTTTCCGTAGTTGAAAAATGTGATGGTAGCTATTGACGATTGCATATCAAACAAACCAATCTATTAATAAAAAGTTAGAGTCCCGATATTTATATTTCGTACACCCTGACACATTTAAATTTAATATACGTTTGAATTGTATTGGCACGAATTGTGCCGTAATCCAACCATTGAAACTGAAAATACCAATTCGATGAAACATTTAATTTTTACTATCCCTTTGTTATTGGCGATGTCAACGGCCATTGCCCAGCAAAATCGAGATGCCTCTGAATCGACGCTTTCCGTTACTGGAGAGGCGAACGACGAATTTTTACCGGACCGGGTAAAAGTATTTTTTACCCTGAGTAGCAAATATAAACTCTACAACGAAGCTTTAAAGGGTATCAATGCCAAGGCCGATCGTATGGTGGAAGTGCTCGAAAAGAATGGGTTTAAAAAAGAAGAGGTGGAGACACAGCATTTTAGCATTCAGGAAAACAAAAAATACGAGCAAGGTAAGACCTACAGCGATGGCTTTCGGGCCACACAACAACTTTTTGTGGAAATGGATGCCAATAAAGATCACATTATTCAACTGATACAGGCGGCGGCAGATAGTGATTCAAAACCTGAAGTTAGCTTTATGTTTTTCTTCTCTCCTGAAAAAAGTAAGGAGATAGAAAAAATATTGATGCAACGCTCGGTGGAGGATGCCAAAAAAAGAGCCACCTGGTTGTGTGAGGCCGCGCAAATGAATTTGGGAAGCATTTTAAAAATGAGTTATGGCAGTGCATCCAATGAACCAAGGCCAATGGAAAACAGAACATATATGAAGGCACAATCAGAAGTGGGCAGTCATGATTACGGCGGATTTAACTTTAATAAAATAAAGTGTTCCGAACAGGTCCATATAACCTGGAGTATCCGATAGAAAAACAAATGCCCGCAAAGGGCATTTTTTATGCCACATTCCACTCTTTGAGGTACCTGGTATGCAATAAACGCCCTTTGATAAAAGGGTCGTCATTTACCAGCTTTTGAGCCTCGTATTTATCATTGGTTTTGAATATGGTCATCCCACCAGAATGATCGCTAAACGGACCTCCCATGTAACGGCCCAGTTGCTACGGCTTCCAGTATTTGGTATGCGAAGGTGCGGTTTGAGCTATGTCTTCCGGTTGATCTTTCATGAAATAGAAGAAAGCAAAATACTTCATGACCTAGTTTTTTGGTTTATAAGTTTAGGCCCCAATATATTTAATTTTCGGGTGTCAAAAAATGTAATGGGAACGTATTGAGAGAAAAATCATGTCTTTAATTCAAAGCGGACTTCAACTACACCGTTGGAGTAAATTTCATGCTGTTTTAACTGAAGTGGCACTTCGTATTCTGAACCAAAAAGAGGGATCCCGTCACCTATGAATATAGGCATCATAAAAAGTATCACTTCATCGATGAGGTCATTTTGAAGCATGAGTAGATTGGTTTGACTCCCACCAACCAGCCAGATATCTTTTTTGGGATTTCGCTTCAAGGATTTAACAAATCCCGGAATATCATCGGATATGAAACTCACATTATCATTTTCTTCCATACGCTCTCGATGAGTGATCACATAGTTTTTGGTATCCGGATAAGGGAACGGCCCGTCGAATGTTTCAATTTGACGATACGTATTATGTCCCATGATCGTACTTTCCACACTTTCATAAAATGCAGCATACCCAAAGTCTTCCTTATCGGGGTTTGGTATTTGTTCCAGCCACGAAACACCCCCGTCTTTTTTAGCGATATAACCATCTGCGCTTATCGCACTATATAAAATCATTTTTCCGGCCATTGCGATAAAATTGAGTTCAAAATCAGCACGTAGTTCCAACCATTTCCGGTGGATTATGTGTCTTTGATTAAAAGTATAAAACTAACAAAAATGAAGCGCATAATCGTACAAACAGCAGTAGTGATGTTGTTCGGCATTTTCATGACGGCTTGCCTCGAAAATGAAACCGAACTTGAAAAACAAATGAAGCAGGACGATAAAAGGGTACTGGCTTATTTAAATGACAATAACATTGAAGCCGATCGTCATAGCGCCGGAATGTATTACGAATCTATTAATACCAATGCATCGGGCACGGCAGTTTTGGAAGAGTCTGTAGTATCGTTTTTCTATCATATTTCTACCATGCAAAACGGGGGATATACCGAAATGACACTTGATTCTTTAAACCCACAATTGTACTACCACGAGTACAATTATAGTTTGCCAAATGCCATGTTTTACGGTATGGACATGATGCGTTCAGGTGAAAAATATCGGTTTTACATACCATCCTATCTTGCCTACAATAGTTTTGGTGATCCCGAATTTTTCCCATCTCATACCAATTTTGTGTTGGAAATAGAAATATTGGATATTCAGTCTCTTGATGAGCGAAATGCTTTAGAGCTTACTCAGATTGAGCAAAAGATGCAGCAAAATGAATGGACAGGTGCAGAGACAACCGATTCAGGGCTTCGCTTTTTATTAACCGAACAAGGAAGTGGTGATGAGGTACAGGCCAACAGTACATTTAAGATGCATTATGCCAGGAAGTATTTAGACGGCACATTAATTGAAGCAACAGAATCGGATAGTCCGGTAACCATCCGAATGGGCTATGACAATTTGGTTCCCGGACTGGAAGAAGGTGTTTTGAAAATGCAGGAAGGCGATAAAGCGATACTGGTAATGGCATCGGAGTTAGCTTTTGGTACAGGCGTACAGGTGCTTCCAGCTGCATTGCGTGAACCGCTTATTGATGAAGGTTGGCTGTATCCCTGGCATGTGATAGAACCTTTTTCCCCGGTAATTTATGAAGTAGAAATTGTGGAAGTATTGTAAATGAACATCCCACCTTTCGATATTCCCAGTGCATTCGAAAGGTGGGATTATTCTTATCAATTTATCAACTTAACTGGTTTTGGATCCAGGGTTTTAGTTTGTTCTTTTTTCTTAGTTTAAGCAGCTTTTCCACATCTTTATCCTTTTTCACCTCAAATTTCTCGTAGTAATCGAGTATGCCATTTGTGGCGTTTAGGTTTTTATCAATCTTTTTACCTTCCGGATGCTGAAGCTCATATTCAATCCAGCTTCCGATAAACAGTAGTAAAAAATCGGCATTTTCATCTGCCAGTGGCATTACATACCCCTGAAGCTCCACCGTAACACTTGGTGAGCCCTCAGCCCAAGCCAGCACAAAGGCATTGGCTTTTTTCCTTTCGGGGTGGTCAAGCGGATTTTCTTTTAACCAGCCGATGGCTTTCAATACATCGTCAGTATGTGCCTCGAAATCTTCCGCTTGTTTGTAATCGGGAATTTCAAATGATTGTGCCTGGCCTAAAAAAGGAAGGCAGAAGAGCGCTAAGTACACTAACCTTTTCATAATACTTCAAATTTTTGTTTAACCTGGATCATGCATTAGGATTCGTCATGAAAGCCCAAAATGCAATAAGATCAAGTGTTTAGGGTTATTTTGGCACGGAGGCGTGGTTAACCATCACGGTGAGTACCAAAATGTTCATAAATGCTTNNCTAATGCATGATCCAGGTTTAAGAATTATTTCACACTTAAGTTAAATAGTTAGATCGAGCAATGCAAAAGGCAGCAAAAAAATCCCGGCAAATGGCCGGGATTGACACGAAACATTTAGATAATCAATTTATTATAAGTGCCAGTCCACACCTTCTGATAACACTTTGGTTTCGGTTACATTAAAATTAACCTGTTCAGCGCCTACAGTCAATGTGAATTCCCCGGCTTCTATTCTTTGATTGTAGTCACAATCAACAAAAGAAAGATCTTCCGGCTTCAGGGTAAATTCAACCGTTTTACTTTCGCCCGGTTCCAGCATGGTTTTGGCATATCGGCGAAGGCGAAGAACGGATGGGGTAACACTGGCCACATGGTCAGTGGAGAAAAGTAAAACCGCTTCTTTTCCAGCGCGATCGCCTGTATTGGTCACTGTAACATTCACTTTTATATCTTCTGAAGCTGAGTAGCTTTCTTTATCGATGGTTAAATCGCTGTATTCAAATGTGGTATAGCTCAGGCCGAATCCAAAGGGGTATTGCGGATGGATAAAATCGTTTTTATATTCCGTTCCGTCGGCATGGGCCACTGTTTCGGAAAATTTATGAAAGTAAGGTATCAGGTCGTTCACAAATTTGGGGTAAGTGAAAGGAAGCTTGCCGCTTGGATTTGCATCACCAAAAAGAATTTCTGCCAGAGCGTCACCTCCACCATTTCCGGGTAAGTAGGTTTGCACTATAGCGGCCATCAAGGGTTCAATGTCATTTATGACTCGTGGCCTTCCTTCATTTAACACCATAATTACCGGCTTGCCCCCTTCATAGGCTGCTTTAGCGAGGGCCTTCTGGTGCGCAGAAAGATTGAGATCGTCCAGGTCGCCTGGTTTTTCCGTATAGGAATTTTCCCCAACACATAAAATCACATAATCAGCATTTCTTGCAGCCTGTGTAACCGCATTGAGGTTGACAATTTCGTCTTCTTTATAGCTGGAAGCATCGGCTGAATACTGAACGCCTGGCACAAATTTCACACTACCCTCCGATTGTTCCTGTATGGCCTCAAGGAATGTATTGTGTGCTTCTGCAAATTTGTCGGTGTTCCCCCCTTGCCAGGTGTAAGACCACCCGCCGTTAAGCGTTCGCATGCTGTTGGCATTGGGGCCGGTAACTAAAAGACTGGCTGTTTTTGGAAGCGGTAGAATATCATTATCATTTTTCAAAAGTGTAATGGATTCAAGGGCTCCTTCTTTAGCCAAATCAGCGTAGGCATCGGAGGCAAATTCAGGATAGTCACTAAATGACCAATACGGTTTTTCAAAAAGCTTAAGATCGACTTTTAATTGCAAAATTCGGCGAACGGCTTCATCAATTCTCGCTTCCGGTACTTCACCTTCCTGTACTAATTCAATTAAATAGTCGGCAAAGCGAATATCGTAAGGAACCATCGCCATGTCGATCCCGGCATTGATGGCCAGTTTGGTAGCTTCTTTTTCATCAGCGGCAATGTGGTGCCTTACTACCAGATTGTAGATATCATACCAGTCGGTTACCGCCAGGCCTTCGAAGCCCAGATCTTTTCGCAGAAGTCCTTCTAACAATTCCGGATTTGCATGGACAGGAATACCATTCACTTCGCCCGAGTTGATCATAACCGTTTTCGCACCGGCATCAAAGGGCATGCGGAAAGCGGGCACAAAATATTCACGCATCATGCGTTCGGGAATCCATGCAGGGGTGCGGTCTTTACCGCTTAGAGGAGCGCTATATCCAATAAAGTGCTTCAGGCACGAAGCCACCCTGTCGTGGGCTGATACGTCGTCACCTTCAAAACCTTTGACCATTGCCACGCCCATTGTTCCTGAAAGATAAGGATCTTCGCCAAAACCTTCCCACAAACGTGGCCATCTCGGATCGACACCCAGGTCCAAAACCGGGCTAAATGTCCAGGGGATATTCGATGCTTTGGTCTCGTAAGCACAAACAGCAGCCAGTTCTTCCACCAAATCGGTATTCCAGCTTGCCGCCAGGCCCACCTGCTGAGGAAACAAAGTGGCGCCCATAGTATAGTTAGCGCCATGAATGGCATCGATACCATATAAAACAGGTATGCCCAGGCGCGTCTCATTAATCGCCATCTCCTGTATGGTTTTGATGATACTTTCCCATCGCTCAGGTGAATTGGCCACGCCACCGGTATTCAATATTGATCCGGTTTTGTATTCCACCACTATCCTACGCAATTTAGTAGTGTCAATTCTCAAGGGTTGTTCCGCATGGAATCCCTTCCCGATTGCTACCATTTCAAGGGTAATCTGGGTCATTTGCCCCACTTTTTCCTCAAGGCTCATTTTTGCCAACAACTCCTCTACTTTAGGGTCGTAGGGGGTTGAAGCGCTTCGATCGCCCATTGTGGGTTTTCCACAGGCGCTTACGATAATCAGGATGATCAGTATTAGTTTACTCCTTTGGATTACTTTTTCTATTCGCATTACTTCGGCATTTGATATTTAATTTATTTTTTTAAGTGCAATACGAAAATAACCATTTTGAACTTTACATGTTTCCCACACATACCTGTTCCACAAAAATCAACTTTTTACCGGCCATTCAGTCGAATAAGTGCACAAAGTACAATTATGCCATATTAAACGTTAAAATAGCAAAACCCTACTACATCAAAACTACATCAAGCCCTGTTTTCTACACGTTAAAGCTTATTTTCACAAATAGCTTGAACATTTCACCTTATAAATGATTGCAAAAGAAAAGGAGTAATATGGGTCATTTGAAAACAAAACTTCCCTACAAAACATGTCAAAATTGTGGCAGGGCGTTTAGCTGGCACAAAAAATGGGAAAAAAACTGGCATGAAGTGAAGTATTGCAGTGAACGATGCCGAAGAAACAGGCACAAGTCAGTCAAATTGGTTTAATTTGCCCGAAAACAGATGAAATGGCCTACTACCCCGAACGCATAATTTGTATGACAGAAGAATTCACCGAGATATTATATTTACTCGGTGAGCAGGATCGCATTGTCGGCATATCAGGCTTCACCATGCGTCCACCTGAAGCCAGAAAAGAAAAGCCAAAAGTGGCATTGTTTACTGATGCCAACATTGATCGGATCAAAGATTTAAGGCCTGATCTCATCCTTGGTTTTTCCGATATACAGGCCGACCTTACGGCAAGTTTGATTCGTGAAGGCCTTCAGGTATGTACTTTTAACCAAAGAAGTGTCCGGGATATTTTGCAGGTAATCTGTATGGTTGGCGCTATGGTGGGCAAACAAAAAAAAGGTGAACAACTGGCCGAAAAATATAGCGAGCGTCTTGAGCGTTTGAAAAAGCAAAGTGGGCAATCGACATTGAAACCTAAGGTTTACTTCGAAGAATGGATGGATCCATTAATTAGTGGTATACGTTGGGTGAGCGAGTTGATAGAAATTGCCGGCGGGGAAGATGTATTTCCGGAAAATGCGATACACCCCCTCGCCAAAGACCGTATTTTACCCGACCCTACAGAAGTCATTTCGCGAAATCCGGATATCATTATTGGGTCGTGGTGCGGCAAAATGTTTAAACCCGATCAGGTTCGTAAGCGCCGGGGATGGTCGGGGATTAAGGCAGTGAAAAATGGCGACCTGTATGAGATCAATTCAACCTTAATTTTACAACCCGGGCCTGCCGCCCTTACCGACGGCCTGGATGCTTTGATAAAAATCATTGAAGAATGGAAATCAAAAAGGCAGTAGATAATAGTAAAAAGCCCGTATTGGTGTCGTGGAGCAGTGGGAAAGATAGTTGCTACATGTTACACCAGCTATTGAAAGGCAGTGAATATGAACCTGTGGGCCTTTTCAGCACGATCAATGCTACCAACGACCGTGTGGCCATGCACGGTGTACGACGGGAGTTGCTCGAAAAACAGGCCAAATCACTGGAAATGCCGATTGCTCTTATCGACCTTCCCTGGCCATGCAGCAATGAAGATTATGAACGTATAATGGGAGGTTTTATTGAAGAAGTAAAGAATTCGGGCGTTCAACATATTGCTTTTGGTGACCTGTTTCTGGAAGATATAAGGGCCTATCGCGAAAAGCAGTTGGAAGGCTCCGGAATAACACCCATTTTTCCAATATGGGGAATACCTACCATCCGGCTGGCAAATGAAATGATGAAGGCCGGAATACAAACCCGAATTTCATGTGTTGATAGGCGTCAGATTAGCGCTTCTTTTTCGGGAAAAGATTGGGATAAGGAATTGCTGGAAGCCTTACCTCAAAAGGCGGATCCGTGTGGAGAAAATGGTGAGTTTCATACTTTCGTATACAATAGTCCCGATTTTTCCGCTTCGATTGATATTAAAAATGGAGACACGGTAGATCGTGATGGATTTGTTTATACAGATATTATGCTTAGTTAATACTTTGAATTCACACAATTCAGATCTATTTTCTATTTTTGCGCAAACCCCGGCAATATGGTAATTAGCATTATCCATTTCACCTTATTTTTCCACATGTTTTTTTCGGCTCCGGAAAGCAACAAGGCATATTGTGGCTTTGATAAGGTGGACATTTCTACATTACCTCTTACAGACAAATTTGATACACTTGCGCAGGATCGAGGTAAGGTTGGGCAAAAAGAAATATCGGGGATCGCAATATCCCAAAAATATCCGGGCCACATATGGGGCATAAATGATAGTGGCAATGGTAGTGTTTTATACTTATATGACACTGAAAATGCCAACTTAAAAAAGTTGTTCATTCTAAGCGATCTAAGCAATACGGATTGGGAAGACCTGACCATTGGAACTGGACTATCGGGAAATACACACCTGTATATCGCTGATATGGGTGATAATGAAGCGAAAAGGGATGAGTATGCTGTTTACAAAATTGAAGAACCTAAAACAGAGGCCCTGGATGGGGAAATTGCCCATACGGTAACCAAAAAAGAAGTCATTCCTTTTATGTATGATGACGGGCCCCGGGATGCAGAGGCCATTGCTTTTGATCCGGTGGGCAAAAAGTTGATCATCATTTCTAAACGCGAATCACAGGTGGGTATATTCGAACTGCCTGATGAACCGGGAGAAACACCACATTATCTTCAACAAATAGGCGAGCTACCGTTGACCTTCGTAGTGGCTGCCGAGTTTTCTGCAGATGGTCTTCTGTTTATGATGAAGACCTATGATCAGATATTCATTTGGGAGAGGCAATCCGCTGAGGAAGATTTTTGCGATATGGTAGCCCGAACACCAGAAAGGGCGCCATATACCATGATTGAACCACAAGGCGAATCCATTTGTCTCAATGAAAAAGGATTTTTTACGTTAAGTGAAGAGCGTTTTGGTATTCAGCCAAGGCTTTACTTTTATCCGAAAAAATAAAAGATGAACGGGAAGATCGAAGTGGTATGTGCCGTTATAGAAAAGGAAAACAGAATACTGGCTACACGCCGTTCATCGGGGATGTCGCATTCCGGAAAGTGGGAATTTCCCGGAGGTAAGATAAAGCCCAATGAACAAAAAGAAGACTCCCTGCACCGCGAGATCCGCGAAGAATTGGAAGCTAAAATTGAAATAGTACATCCGCTCAATACTGTTTATCACGACATGCACATCGGCCAGCTGGTGTTGTACCCCTACATATGTCGCCTCCGGGGCGGTTATCAGCTCAATGAACACGATAAGGCCCTTTGGTTGTCAACGGATGAGTTGTATCAAATCGACTGGCTGCCTGCCGATGTATATGTGCTGAAGCAGTATGAGCTTTTTATCAATAACTTTCCCTGAAGGCCTATTATTTATATTTCATTCAATTAAAGGTTAAGCTGTAATTTTATTTCCTCTTATTGAGTACACTATCAAACCCTTTCACACATAATAATCCCACTTGTATTGCTTATATTTAAGCATGAAATACTTTTTATCGCGACGACAAAATATCCTACTGGTAATATCCATTTTATTTTTTTCGATAAGCATTTACACGGCCTGTCAGAAAGAAAGTAAGGAAACCGAAGCTGAAGAAACAACCCCACCTGATCAGACATTCACATTTATAGAAGATCACCAGTTTGTAGGTTCCGAAACTTGCATGGAGTGCCATTCTGAAGCTTATGAAGATTGGAAGGGCTCCCACCACGACCTGGCTATGCAGAAAGCCACTGAAGAAACCGTGCTGGCAGATTTCAATGACGCCCAATTCACTACCCAGGAGGGAATGAAATCACACTTTTATAAAAAAGATGGTGAATTCTGGGTAAATACCGAAGGTCCGGATGGCGAATATGGTGATTACAACATTGTGTACACCTACGGCATCACGCCATTGCAGCAATACATCGTAAAATTTCCCGATGGCAAATACCAGTGTTTGCTTACTGCCTGGGATACTAAAGAAGAAAAATGGTTTGATTTATATCCTCAGTATAATGTAGTGCATGAAGAATGGCTCCATTGGACCAAAGGGGCAATGAGCTGGAACACCATGTGCTCCGACTGCCACTCTACCAATTTAAAAAAGAACTACGATGAAAAAACAGACAGCTTCAATACCACTTATGCCATCATCAATGTAAGTTGTGAAGCTTGTCACGGTCCGGGCAAAGCGCACACCGAGGCGGCCCGCCGGGAAGGCTATGAAGCGGACGCCATCAGTGAAGGCCTGAAAATGACCCACCTGACCAAGCCGAAGCAACTGGTAGATGACTGTGCCCGCTGTCATATTCGACGTGAACAATTGACCCTGGCTTACAATTGGGAGGGCAGCATGATCGACCATTATCTACCGCAGTTACTCACCGAACAACATTACTTCGCCGATGGTCAAATTCTTGACGAAGTGTATGTCTGGGGCTCTTTTGTACAGAGCAAAATGTACATGAATCATATCACCTGTACCGACTGCCACAATCCGCATAGCATGGAACTGAAAGTTAGCGGCAATACACTTTGCCTGGAATGCCATGAGCCGGAAAAGTATGATGTAGAGCTCCATACTTTTCACGAAAAAAATACTGAAGGCGCTGCCTGCATGGATTGCCATATGCCAGGGAGATTTTACATGGTCAATGATTTTCGTCGCGATCACAGCTTCCGCGTACCTCGTCCCGACTTGAGTGTGAAGTACGGAACGCCCAACGCCTGCAATGGCTGCCATGAAGACCAAAGTGCTGAATGGGCCTGGGAAAAGTTTCAGGAATGGTACGGCGAACCGGACTCCTCACATTTTTTTGAAGCACTCGCCCTTGGCCGCACCGGTGATCCTGCCGCAATTGAAGCGCTTCAGCAACTGATCGCCAATGATCAGCAGCCGCCCATTGCCCGTGCAACTGCCATTAATTACCTGGGTCGATACCACGACGAGGAGGTATTGAATAGCATTGTTAAATATTTGAAAGACAATGAGCCATTGGTGCGTATGGCTTCGATAGATGCATTAGACAGAGCGGCGCCACTTTATTTTGCGCAGCATATATGGGAGGGGCTCGAAGACCCCAAGCGTGCTGTGCGTGTCAAATCATTTGAAGCTCTGGCGGGCATTGAACTCAAACAGGTGCCTCAGCATTATTTAGCAGCCTATGAAAATGTGCGAAAAGAGTTTTCTGATTATCAGAAAGTAACGGCGGACTTTCCCGGGGGCCAGACCAATAAAGCTTTGTACTATGAACGTACAGGTCAGACACAAAAGGCGCTGGAAGCATACAAGCGGGCCATTGAAATGGACAATTATAACAATATGGCCCGTTTTAACCTGGCCAATCTTTATTATCGTCTAGGTCAAATGGATATGGCAGAAAAAACATTTATAGAAGTGGTGAAGCAGGAACCGGACTATGCCGAAACCTATTACTCATTAGGCCTTTTGTATGCTGAACTCAATCGTAATACGGAGGCAATTTCACAATTACGAAAAGCGCTCGATCTGAATATAGATAATCCAAGGGTCTATTATAACCTTGGGTTACTGTATCAAAACGGACAGGCTCCCGAAAAAGCTGTAGGGATATTTGAAAAAGGTTTACAAAGATATCCCGGCCATGAAAACCTATTGTACGCTATGGCTTACCTGCAGGTTCAGGTTTTGGGAGATGTGCCAAAAGCCAGGAAATATGCGCATCAACTAATAAAGCGATATCCTGATAATGAAAATTACCAGCTTTTTTGGAAACAATTGAACGCGCAATAAGCATAGGAGCAAAGAAAATAGTAAATTACAATTAGTACCGTTTGAATGAATAATTAAACTAATAAAATCGCGAAAATATGAAATCAAAACGTGCACAAACCCTGATCATGACCGTATTGGCGATCATAATACTGCTATTGGGCTACTTCTTTTATCAGGCCAAGGGCAACCTGGACAGTTCAAGAAATGATAATTTACAACTAAAGGATTCTATTCAGGCCTTAAAAGCTGATCTGGCAAAAAGTGAACTAAGAAGGGCCATTCTGGTTGAAACGAATAAGAACCTTTCTTCAGAAGTATTCGATTTAAGACAGGGAAAACCAGCTATAGCAAGTACAACTTCAAGTAGTGAAGTAATTGGCAAAGAGGAAATGAAAGTACAGCAGTTAATTAAGAATACGGAAAAAGGCTGGGAAAGGGTACTGGAAAATGACGATCCAAAGGCCATTCTAAAATACTTCCTGCCTGAGTATACCACCAATTCGGTCAGGATCAATACGGAAAATATGCCTTTTGTACAGCGGCACAACGACACGAACTTCGAGGTACATTTACAAAAACTAATCGAAACACATGACCTTACCATCGATTTCGGTGAGCCCGTTTTTTATTCCACCATAGTTCGAGGCAACATATTCACCACAAGCTATCGCTCCAATTACAAGGTATACCATAAAGGTGAGCTAATACAAAAAAATACAATTTTGTGTTATGTTTCGGGTGAGAAAAAGGGCGACGACTGGTTAATTGGAAACTACAATTTCACCCGGTATGAAGAAACAGAATAGTGATTTTAAGAGAAAATGATACTTAATGTCAACTAAATTAAACTACCTGACGTTAATATTTTTATAAAATAACCCGACAACCGGAAAACTAACGATGGAACGCGGATCATCGATTTTTCCGGTTTTTTTATTTTCCTATATTATTCAGAACAGCCCGAAGGAATGCATCAAAATCAAAGGTACCTTCTTCCGATACCCCCAGGCGCACAATCACCATTTCTTTGGATGGTATAATAAACACACGCTGGCCATGAAATCCCTGGCATAAATACATATCGCGTGGAGCCGTGGAGTATTTTCCAGAACTGTTGTTCCAGAACTGTGCCCCGTATTCACCCCCGGAAGCCGGTGCAGGATCAGCCGTATAATCCACCCACTCACGACTCAACACCTGATCGCCGAACCAATTACCTTGATGCAGGTACAGCAAACCAAACCTCGCCCAGTCGCGAGGTGTTGCGTAGCCATAAGATGACCCCACGATCAATCCGGTACCATCGGTTTCAAGGAGCAGGCTGCGCATCCCGATGCGATGAAATATATTTTCATAAGCAAATCGCCAATACTCTTCCTGGTCTTCAAATTGCCGGCGAACGAGGTACTGCAAAATGTTGGTTGTGCCCGAGGAATACACCCAGGACTTACCGGGCTCATCCACAAGGGGCTTTTCAATAGCATACCTCGCTTTGTCGGGCTCCAGATAGAGCATCAAAGTGGCATCGGAGTTATCGCCATAGTCTTCGTTCCACTCCAGTCCGCTGCTCATTTGCATCAGGTGGTTAAGTGTAATATTGTTTCGCTTATCCGACTTCCAGCTATCAATATTTACCGCTTCTTCAAGGTTCATTTTCTTCTCATCCACCAGCGCTCCTACCATTGCGTTTGTCAGGCTTTTGGTCATCGACCAGCCAAGTTGGGGCGTTTGTGCATCAAAACCCTGGGCATACTTTTCGGCAATGATCTGATCTTTGTACACCACCACCACAGCACGTGTATTGTATTGTGACTTCCCGGGTTCATCGAAATACTTTGCGATAGATGTATTAAGCGCATCATAATTCACTTCTGCAAAAACAGTGTCAGCCAACCGTTCTCCTTTCGGCCATATTGCAGGATCATTTGGTGCGAGCAGGGGTTTGTTGGCAAATGAAGCTACTCCGTCTTTATCATCGAACACAAGCCGGCACCCCAATCCTTCGCGATAGATGGCCTTTCTTTTGGACATCCCCAGAATAGTGGAATAGGCGGCTTTTTCGTCGCGATCAACCCATGCATTGGCATATTTTATAAATGAAAAATTGAGGTCTCGCTCCAGCACTGATTCGGGGCTTCGTTTAGCTACAAAAACACAGGAGCACATGCTTTTGGCAGCATAACCCGTTACAATGCGCATACGTGAAGGCAGATAATAGATTGCGGCAGCCACTAATAGTACAACAACTGCAAAAAGAATTATGTGCGAAGGTTTCATAATGTCGATTTTAAAAAGGCTAAATAGAGAGATTAAGTTAGCCAATAATTTTTAAATCCCTGTTCTTTTTAAGGGGTAGTAGTAAGGAAATTTTAGCAATAGTGTTAGTAGAGTAGAGGGTAAATTTACAGGTTCGTCCAAAAAAGCGCTTAATCATATATATCATCCTGATAGAATAAATAAATCTAAAACCTACTCCTTCACAGAAACCTTCAACCTCAACCCCATTCCCGAAAAATATTCTATTTTTGAGCGGTATAAGGTAGAGGATATTTTGATATGAGCTATATAAAAATTTTGTTGACGAGTACTTGTCTATTAGTGATAACTCTGACATTTCACTCCACAAAAGCACAGAATAATGACATTTTACCACCACTGCAGCCCTGGAGCGGGGCGAGCGAACAGCTAATCGCCGAACCCGGCAATCCGTGGATCACACCTGGTGAACAGGAAGGCCTGCGCACCTCGCCTGATTATGAAACGACCCTAAAATGGCTCACCAATCTATGCAATGCTACGCCCAAACTGCAGATGGTCACCATAGGTAAAAGTGCGCAAAACCGCGAGATCAAAATGGTCATTGCTACTGCAGACGGCCGGTTTGAGGCGGAGGCGATCCGTACCTCGAAAAAACCTACCCTTTTGGTACAGGCAGGTATTCACTCGGGTGAGATCGACGGCAAAGATGCCGGGATGATGTTACTGCGTGACATAGCCTTCGGGTCAAAAGATGATCTGCTGGAAGGCACAAATTTGCTATTTATTCCCATTCTCAATGTCGACGGGCACGAGCGGCGGAGTCCCTATAATCGCGTCAACCAACGCGGGCCTGAAGTGATGGGTTGGCGTACCAATGCCCGCAATCTCAACCTCAACCGCGATTATGCCAAAGCAGATACCGAAGGTATCCAGGCTATTTTGAAAGTAATTGAACAGTATGACCCGGAGCTTTACATCGATGTACATGCGACCGACGGCGCCGACTACCAACATGACATTACCTATGGCTTTGTCATGACCGGAGCCCGGTCACCACAGATATCAAAATGGCTCAACGAGCAATACCGGCCAATGGTCGACCGGGAACTCACCGAGATGGGCCATCTTCCGGCTCCTTTGCTTTTTGCTTATAATGGCCGCGAATTCTCCGAAGGTAATATCGACTTCACCTTCGGTCCCCGATTTTCACATGCCTATGGTGACCTGCGTCATTTACCCACTATTTTGGTGGAAAACCACTCTTTAAAGCCGTACCGGCAAAGGGTTTTGGGCGCCTATGTTTTTATGGAAGCAACTATGAAGGCCCTGGCACAGCATAAAGGGAGTCTAAGGTCGGCCATTGATAAAGACCGCAACAGCCGACCGGAAAAGGTGGCGCTACAGTTTACCGTGGGTGAAAGCCAGCCGGATTCCATGAACCTTTTGGGGATTGCCCACAGGATGAAAACCTCTGAGATCACCGGACGACCCTATGTGATATGGACTGGCAAGTCCGAGAATCAACGTATTCCTTATATAAAAATGAATGAAGCCAAAGTAGAGGTTTCCGTTCCTTCTGCGTATTGGGTACCTGCGCAATGGACAGATTTGATTCAAAAACTGGAAATGCACGGTATTGAAATGGAACGTATAGCGGAACCTACGGAGGTGACTTCTGATCAATATGTTGTGACGGATTATCAACTGGGTAAAGCTCCATATGAAGGAAGGGTGCGAATAGAAGAGGTGGAGGTGGCCGATGCCCCAAGAACGACCGTGTACCCTGTGGGCAGCGTACGCATCCCGACTGATCAGCCACTTGGCGAGTTAGTGGTAATATTACTCGATCCCAGATCGCCCGACAGCTTTTTCCAATGGGGCTTTATGCACTCGGCGCTGTCGCGAACCGAATATATTGAAGGCTATGTACTGGAGCCGCTCATGCAGAAAATGCTGGAAGAGGATGCTTCCTTGCAGCAACGTTTCGATGAAAAAATTAACACTGACACGGCCTTTGCCAACAATCCGAGAGAGATCTACCGCTGGTTTTATGCTCAAACACCCTATTTCGATCAGGAGTGGAAGGTGATTCCAATAGGAAGGGAGTGGTCCAACAAGGTGGAATTGGCGAGATAAAGAAAAAGGAAACCTTCAATCCAACCACAACTTCCTATACTGCCGATTTTTGTCATACTTTTCGGCCTGCCACTGGGTGTTGAACTTACGGTCGCGGGGGTCGTTGCCCACGCCTGCCACATACATCCAGTTGCCCCAGTTGCTCGTTACGTCGTAGTCGATCAGCCGGTTTTCAAACCAGGCCGCCCCGGCACGCCAGTCCTGTTTTAAGTCATGGGCCAGGTAGCTGGCTACATTTTGCCGTCCGCGATTGCTCATGAATCCGGTGAGCTGCAGTTCCTTCATATTGGCATCCACGAAGTCATCACCGGTATTGCCAGTGCGCCATTTTTCGAACACTTCGGGATCAAAGGACCACTCCACCGGTTTTTGACGTATGCCTTCCGCCATAAAAATTTTACTGCCATGCTGCATGGCCACCAGACGAAAGAAATCGCGCCATATGAGCTCGAATATTAACCAGTAGGTGGAAATATTTTTCTTTACTTCCTGCTCATATCGTTTCACTTCATGGTAGATCATGCGCGGACTGAGCGCTCCTATGGACAGCCAGGGCGAAAACTTGGAACTATAATCGGCACCCACGAGCCCGTTTCGGGTGAATTTGTACTTTTCTATCCTCCGGCTTTCCCACAAATAAGATTCGAGTCGTTCCAGTGCAGCTTTTTCGTCACCCCGCCATGGAAATGCCGTTCGCTCGTCCGGCGTTTCTGCCTCCAGCCCAAATGCTTCCCAACCTGGCCACTGTTCTAACTCCTCATTCCCTGGCCATGCTTCCCTTGCACCAGGTTGATCCACTATATCCGGTATTTCCCCGTATTTTTCCAACATCTTCCGAACGTCGGTAAACACCCTGGGCATTTTGTCCAGATCGAACGGCAACTTTTCAGGATTAAACAAAGTGATCCCTTCGGTAAAATGAAGCTGCGTTTTATCCGGTAGCGCTTCGGTCAACAACTTTTCCACCTGCAGCTCCTCGTAGGTGTGTTCCTTTTGAGCGTATACACCATCAATGCTCCAACGGTCGCACAACTCAGGAATAACGATCTCCGGTTTGGCAATGACCACCTTGAGCGGAATGTTGAGTTTACCCAATTCCTCCTGAAGATTTTCCAGCGCCTCAAGGATAAAGTGCAATCTGAGAGCTCCGGTTTTGAGGAAGCCATAAGCTGTTTCACGGAAGAGGCCTGGGTCGAAGCAATACAGCCCGAGCGCCTGATCATGCCGGCAGGCATTTGCCAGGGCGGCATTGTCGTGAAGCCTTAAATTATTTCGGAACCATATGATCGAGCGCGACATGCTACAGGCCTCGTACCGCCGACATACCACCGTCAAGCTTCAACACCTGACCGGTCATCCATAGCGCTTCTTCGATCACAAAGGATGCGGCTTTTCCAACCTCTTCGGGCGTACCGATTTTTTTCAGCGGGTGTCTTTCTACGCTCGCCTCGCGCTGGTTGTCGGTTCTTAAAAGGCGCCTGGCAAGTGGGGTATCCGTAAGTGAAAGCGCCAGGGCATTCACGCGAACGTCAGGCGCTAACTCTGCTGCAAGAGAACGCGTCAGACCTTCTACCGCTCCCTTGGCAGCAGCCACAGAAGCATGAAAAGTAAGTCCGGTTTGTACCGCCACCGTACTGAACAGGGTAATGCTGCTTCCTTTTGTACCTTTCAATGTTTTGACATAATGTTGAATAGCCTTCACTGCACCAAGGGCGTTGATTTCAAAATCATCGGCAAATTCTTTCGGTTTCAATCGATCGAATGGTTTAAGGTTGATGCTACCCGGGCAGTAAACCAGCGCGTCGAGCTGATCGCCCATGTCAGGCCATTCCGCTTCGTCAGCCAGTACATCCAGTTGAAGGTAGTTCACCTTATCCACTGGGTTTTCAGGTTCTTTGCGGCTGATTACGGTAATGTCATATGATTTTTCGGACAATTCTTTGACTATGGCGGCGCCAATACCTGTGGTACCTCCGATTACTAATGCTTTTTTCATCTCTTTATTATTGTTATTTAATGCCCAGATGGAACTTTCCATTTGAAAATAACCATGCATTTAAATCACAAGCGCGTGATTAATTTCTAATGGGCATTTTATACCATTAACTATCTTTTTTTCTACCCGGAAGGGTATGTTTTTTAAGAATTCTGTTTCGTTCGGTCTTGACCAAAGGGCGCTTTCTCCAGGACCAGAGTTGTTGTCGGGCTTCTCTTCCACTAACCACTATGTCCACCAAAGGTTTTGGATAATCCGAACCAATATGAACATGGTACCATTGTTGCTCGATTCCGGTAAGTTTCCAGGGTTCATGGATTTGAGCAGAAGGAACGTCCTTTAATTCGGGCGCCCATTTCTTTATAAATATTCCCTCAGGATCGTGGTCATGAGATTGCTTAACGGGGTTATAAATGCGAATCGTGTTTGTGCCGGTCATGCCGGCCTGCATTTGAATTTGCGGGTAATGAATACCGGGTTCAAAGTCGAGGAACTGACGGGCAAGATGTGGCGCTCCTTCCTGCCAGGGTTGCCAAAGGTGATGCGTTAGAAATGACACGACCATGGCACGCATGCGGAAGTTGAGATACCCTGTGGCGTTAACGCATCGCATGCAGGCATCTACCAGTGGGTAACCGGTTTTGCCCTGTTTCCATGCTTCGATCCATTCCGGTCGCACCTGCCGGGGTAGTTCGTCATAACCACGATTGATACTTTCAAACTCCATGCGCTCCTCCATTTCAAATTTCTGAATGAAATGATCATGCCATCGCAGGCGCTGCAAGAAGCTCGAAAGCGCCCTTTTATTCCCTCCGTTTTGTTTGCGATCGTATGCCGCCCGGTACACCTGACGAATACTCAGATTGCCCCAGGCCAGATAGGTAGAAAGGCGGCTGCAACTCGACCGGCTTTCAAGTGGCTTGGATATATTAAGATTATAATTCGTATGCCGGGAGGATAAAAAACCTGATAAAACTTCTCCGGCAGTGATGAGCCCTCCTTTTTGCCAGGCGCCATTGTTTTTAAAATCAGGCAGGGTGTCTTTACCATATTGCTGAGGCCAGTTTTCGGGAAGGCGTGCCCAACGAGCCTGATTTAAATCGGGTTTGGCCAGAGGTTGATGCATGGTGTAATACCACTCCTTTTGCCAATTCACGCGGTCCTTTCTTCCCCGGTGCACACCGCCATAAGGCGCTTCATGCCATTGTATGCCGTGCTTTTTAAAATACTTATGAAGCAATTTGTCACGTTGATAAGTAACGTTCAGGCCGGTTTCGCGATAAGAAAAAACGCTTTTTACTTCAAACCGGGTACGGAGCAATTCAAACAGGTCTTTCACCTCCAAATGAAAAGCATACAATTGCCCTTCATAAGCTTCCAGCTTTTGATTAAGATCTTCGATAGATTGCCATACAAAATTCCAGTGCCTCTCATTGTGACCATGTGATTGCAAAAGCGATGGTTCGAAACAAAACACGGGGATAACCGGCAGACCTTCATCAATGGCCGTTTGAAGGGGAATGTGGTCTTCCAACCGCAGGTCCCGTTTGAACCAAACAACATTTACTTTTTCCATGGGCATCTTCAACTCATTGTAAAAAGCAAATGTTTGTTTTACAGGATATCCAACAGTTCGTGCAGGGTAGATATTTCCTGAAAACGTTCGGGATCAAGCTGAGGGTTGCTTACTTGCTCGTGGATCCAGGTGGTTTCGAAGGGGACATGTATGGCCTTGCAGCCAATATTGAGTGGAGGAATGATATCAGATCGCAACGAATTGCCGACCATGAGCAGTTGTTCCGGTAAAATGTCGAGGCGCTGCACCAGCTTTTGGTAGTTCTCCTCGTGTTTTTCGCTCATGATCTCAATGTGGTGGAAATATTTTTCAAGTTTGGAGAGACGCAGCTTCCGTTCCTGCTCCATCAGATCACCTTTGGTGACCAGAATAAGGCGGTATTTCAGGTACAGATAATCGAGCGCTTCGGCGATATTGTTCAGTAAAACCACCGGATGATCGGTCATAGCGCGCCCGAGCTCAATAATTTCCTGAATGGCAGGGGCATTCACCTTGCCGTCAGTTATGACAATGGCCGTTTCGATCATCGAGATAGTAAAATTTTTAATGCCGTAGCCAAAGGTTTTCAGGTTACCGATCTCTATTTGGTGCAGCTTTTCGATAAGGCTTTTTGTATCACCATAGGCCGAAAACATTTGGGCAAACTCCGCTTCTTTTTCCCTGAAAAAGGGTTCATTGATCCACAAGGTGTCATCGGCATCGAAGCCGATCACTTTAATCGAATCGAGGTTTCGCATAGGTTCAATTTGCGCGAAATATAGGTATATTTGGCGGAAGCGCAGAAGATGAAAATAATTTTCCACAGTATTTTATATCTGGCCAACCTTCTGCTGGCCCTATCATTTTTGCCCTGGTTCATTTGGCAGGGCAAAAGAGCCCGCAATAATATGGCGCCCCTGACTGATGCTTTACGAAACGAGCACACTGCCGTCTATGGTAATGGAGATGGGCCAGCCTTTCAATTATTGGTTTTGGGTGAATCGACTGTTGCCGGTCTGGGCGCTAAAGACCACCATGGCGCCATTACGGGCAGCATAGCCAGGGCGCTTTCTGGGAAGGTGGGAAAAGTACAATGGTACGCTTTCGGGAGAAACGGATATACGCTTCGGCACATTGCCGAAAGAATATTACCCCACACAGATGGCATACAACCCGATCTGATCGTGTTGGCGATCGGGGCGAATGACAGCTTTACCTTCACCCCTCCTTGGGCTTTCCGCCGGCATACCGATCTTTTGTTTTCCGGAATTCAAAAGCTGCATCCAGGGGCGGAATTACTGTTAGCCCATATGCCGCCCATCCGTCACTTCACCGCCTTCGATCCTGTTATGCAGTTTATCCTGGGCAATCAGTTGGACCTGCTTTTTTGGATCTTAAAGGAAAAGGTGGAAGCATATCATTACAGGATGATCGATGAAAAGCTTGATTTAAAGCGCTGGGCCAGAAACAATGGCGCAGCATCCGCTGATCTGTTGAGCGACGGCGTGCATCCCTCGGAAAAGGGTTATGAACTGTGGGGCCGGCGTATAGTTGGGTTTATAAAGGATTAAAAGTGTTTTTTTATTTCCAGCGCATGATTCGTCGGTTTTCTGGTTATGACCTCCCCATGTTTAATCGATGTATTCTATCAGCATAATAGGATTTATACAATTCTTTGGATTTCGCACTTAGGAAGGATTGCTGTATTAAGTCCCCGGCCAGTGGCTGGGGCACTAAATAGTTGTAAAGAATCTTTTCTACCCTCGATCTTTTGATGCCTATTTTTTGACCAAATTCCCAAAAGTCCTGGTAGGTGTAAAAACCATAGGATTCGTATGCCTTCGAAAAACCTTCTTTGAACAGCATCAATGCTAAATCCGCTTCATTCGGAGCTTGGAATTTCGTGCACAGGAGATCATAAGCAGGAGTCAAAACGTAATCGCCATCCCGGGTTTGAATGGCTGAAAAATTCTTCAGGTGAGCATCTCCGTTGGAAACCACATAATTGAAAAGGATCAGGTGAAAAAACTTCTCGATTTCAATGCGGTATGTAGGGATATAGTTTTGAATATATTCCACAATTTCCTCATAAGAAAGATCATACTTGTAGTTTGCACCATGAGTTTCCGTGGTCATTCGGGCAATTTGAGCAAAATCTTCCTGTTGAAGTTTCTTACCTTTCACCCTATCGAAACGTCGGGTAATATAGGCGGGACTTTGGTCGCTAAAAAAGATCAATGCGTTGGGCGGCGTATCAATTTTATAAACCTGTTTTGCCATTTGCATTGTCAGATGTTCATTTGCGGGCGCCTGATCCAGATTGCTGAAGGTTCCGGTAGGAATTGGTTTAATTATATATTGTCCTCCGGTATCTGTAAGTTGCAATTGATCATCGACCAGTTGGAGTGAGTATTTAATTTGCACTCCTGATATCGATATTCGTTTGGTGTGATCGAGGAAAATTTGATTTTCTTCCGAATAGGGCGAGTTGAAAGGAAGAATGGCGTCCACATTTTTGCCATTGAAAAGCTCTTTACGGCATTTTCTGCAATACCCATTTTGATTCTTTTTAAGACAACCCGGACAGGTCATGATCCAATTTCTTTAACGGTTACGGCGCCAATAGTATCGGTGCCGGCGGTTTTAAGTAATAGCTCGAAATGATCCCTTTCATCTATTTGTAATAACCTGCATTGAGTTTGCTTATTTATGCCTTCAGACAACAGTCCGAAGAAAAAGGGGAAAAGGGTTTTTGACCTATATTGCTTTTGGGCTTTAGGTAGGGTTAAACTCAGGGCAGAAGTATCGGGATCAGTAAAATACTGATCATCGTAGGTGAAAAGAAATTCACCATTGTTTTGTCTTTCGAGTATTCCGGCCAATATGGAATCATTGTATACTTCAGCCCTTTTAATCATTTGATTACCTTAATTGAAATTTCAAGTCCCAATACTTTACAGAGATTTAGCAGGGTTTCCAACTCCGGGTTGGTCTTGCCCTTTTCGATATCGCGCAGGGACCTGACCGATACGCCCGCGATATCCGCAAGGTCAAGTTGTGTGATTTTTAACGATTTCCTTCGTTCCTTAAGTATAATCCCTATCTCTTTTTGATCCATAACCAGCAATATATTGCCGCTTTGCTACAAATGAAGGTAAAGAGTTTCAAATAATCAAGCATATCGGCAATATTCTGCCTATTTAAGGAAAACTTTTGCTTGTTGAAATGCTTATTGCCTTCTGAGTACTTCAAGAGCATACACCATGGGTAGTTTTCCTTCCATGCCTTTGATCTGAAATCGGCTGGGAGCTACTTCCACCGTATTCATAAAACAGTTATAGGGCGAGTAGTCGTATTCAGAAAAAAGGGTGACCTGCAGGTCTTGCCCCAGCAGGCTATTGATCACATCACCCAGTGGGTGGTTCCAGCTGACCGACTGATTGCTGATTTCCGATTCCCTGTCAGCGTAGGTACCCTCGGTGGTTTCCACGATGGCTTCACAATTGAAATACGAGTAGGCCACTTTTTTAAATTCGTCGTCAAACATCCATACGACGGGATGAAATTCAACCAGCAGCAAGCGGCCTCCGGGCTTCAGGAAATGATTGACAACCTGTGCCCATTTTTTCAGGTCGGGCAGCCAGCCAATGGCGCCATAGCTCGAGAAGACCAGATCGTATTTTTCCTTGTGTTTTTCCGGCAGGTCATACACATCACTTTGAATAAATTTCGCATCAATACCGGTATCTTCGGCAAGCTGACGGGCCTTATCAATGGCTTTGTCAGACAGATCCACGCCCGTCACATCGGCGCCCATTCGGGCCATGGACAATGAATCGAGCCCGAAGTGGCACTGCAGGTGAAGCACCCTCTTTTTGCTAATGTCGCCCAGAAGCGGGGTTTCTATCTCGTTTAATGAAGTTGCACCTTTGAGAAAACCGTTTACATTGTAGAAATCTGAGGAGGCATGCACCGCTACCTTATCATTCCAAAGTTGGCGGTTGATGTTCAGATAGTCCTTTTCTATGCCACCCATCCTTTTTCCTGAAGTATGTTTTTGATGTGTGCATAGTGGTGCCGGCTGTGCCATTCGTACATGCCCAGTACAACATCAAGGGTGTATTTTTTATTGTGCTCAGGGTGAAAGTAGGTACGCCTGTATTCGAGAGGCGACATGTTTTCCAGCAGGTACGACCAGCGCGTATGTACGCCATCCAGAATAATGAGCGAGGTGACAGCAGGCATGGAATAGTCGGCACATTGAGCCCAGGCCGCTTCATCGTAAGGTTTGATGGTTGGGTTGTCTTCGGTGAGGGCGAGTTTAAACCGCATGTAGGCATTCATATGGCTATCGGCCAGGTGGTGAACCGTCTGGCGGACCGTCCAGCCTTTGGGGCGATAGTGTGTATCCAGCTGATGTTCACGAAGGTGCCCCACGAGGTTTTTAAGGGTCTGTGGAAAAATACGAATGGTATCCATCCATTGATCAATTTGCTCGCCATCAATGATTTCCGGTGCCTGGAACAAACCGATGGGATAGCGCAGTGCATCTGAAGCGTTGTCGGGCATAACTTAAACTTTTTTATCTAAGTTAAGCAATTTGGCATCTTTATCAAGGTCAAAATGGATCATGAAGTACCATTGTTCGTCGTCCTCATTATTTTTCAGCGGCATTCCCCCATCGGCATTGAGTTTGACCTCCATGCCCTGGTTTTTAATCATTTCTATCAATCTGGAGCGTTTTTCCGCAGTGCCTTCAATTTTGGCGCCGGCCTTTTTGGGTTCGTGCTGTTTAAACTCCAGCACCCAGCAATTGCACCCGGAAATTAATTCTTTAATCAGGCTTAGGGATTCATTTTTGGGTTTACGCGTATAAATATCCCAGGAAGGAAGTAGTATCATTAGTTAATGATATAGCGTTTAAGTTTTTCAATCATTTGATGGGTCAGGCCTGCTTCTTTGATGTGCCCGCTGGTGTCGATCAAATGGACCAGGTCGGGGTTTTCGCCGTAAATGTTGTTGGTACTTTCCGGATTTGCCCCTGCTTTTAGCAAAAGGGCGGTCATATCCGGAAGGTTGTCGGGCACCATTTGCCGCCAAATTTCTATCCCATTGACCGCTGTATAATGGATCAGTTGTGCTGCGTGGCCAAAATCAGACGGCTGGCCGACGATGCGCGGATTATCCAAAACGATGTCTTCCAGCTTTTCATAGTTGCCCTGAACCAGATAATCCACGCTTAACTCAAAAAGCGGGTCGAAGCGGTATTTCCCCTCCCTCGTAACATCATCAAAGTTTTTGAATCCGTATTCCCGGGCGATGGTCAGCCGCATATCTTCCAGGTTGAGCTGAGCGCCAAAAATAGAGGTCTCTTCAGCTCCCGCATATTCGGGGTGGCAGTTTTTGATTTCAATGCAAGAGGCAGGATCATGGCGCTGATAGGCCTTCCAAAGGTTATCGGCCAGCACGGCCAGGAAATCCCGCAGCGTGTAGCGGATCCAGTCGTCGTCGAGAATGTCCTGGTGAAGCTGTCGGACGGCGGCTACATCGGGCGCAATGTACATATGATATTATTTTTCTTCAGGTAAATATTGAGCCGGTATTTTCAGCGTGTCGTCTTCATCGTTCCAGGCAATGGATGACACCTTCCAACCCTCCATGGTTTTGATAAACTGAATGCTATTGATACCCATAATCTTATAGGTGTTGCCCCCGGTGGTTATTTCTGCCTGATAGGTGCTGAAACGATGGGCCACATTGCCAAAGATCTCGGTTTCGTGCTTTAACTCTACTTCGTGAAAAGAGCTGAGTGTTCCGTCCATAATCTGTGCCTTTACTTCAAAAATAAAGGCATCGACATTGAGCAACTGGTGGTGCGGGCCATTATTGTTGATCAGCAGCGCTTTCGGTAATAAATACCGGTGGAGCTGTTCGAGGGATTGGGCGTCGGCGTTTTCGAAGCTTACGGCTTCATAAACCCCCCGGGTGATTTCAGCTAATTCTTTGAGGTCTTTATCCGATTGTGCACGAAGGGCCGGGGCAGACAACAGGACCAACAGTGCAGCATAAAAAATATGTTTCATGTCTTTAAATGCGTTATAGGCTATTTAAGGCCTAGATCAAATGTATGGCAATGCCTTGGTTTTAAAAAACTATGGGAACGAATTTATTTAAAATAACGAACTGGCACAAAAATTGGTATGACTTTTATAAACTGCTTTAATCATGAAACGTTTAGTCCTGATATTTGCCATAATGCCCGTATTCCTTTCCGGTTGTATTATTGACCTGGATTCAGGGCCAAACGTGGCGCTCGGGCGCGTGTATGAATACGAAATTGAAAAGGTGATCAGCGAGACCTGGAGAGGCGGACAGTTGGTAGAAAGGGTTGTGGAAAATCAGGCCTGGATGGATATTACCGTTCGGAATACGGGCGGATTGACGGCCCGCGACGTTCAGGTGGAAGTGGTGTTATGGGATGGCCCTTATGAAATACGTCGTGCCTTTATCAATCTCGACCGCATACGGGCGCATTCATCCGTGACCACCTCGTTTGACACTGGGTTGGGCTTCACCTATGAGTACACCGATTACGAGATATTTTTGCATTGGTATTAATGAGGGTAAAGGCACTTTTTTGACTGGATTTTTATAGCGAATTCGCGTTTTTCATCATACAAATGACCAGAAGCCACTTTTCGGAGTGGCTTTTTTGTGAGAGAATATTCAGGCATGGAATGCTACCTACAAAGATGCCATGCCCTTGCAAATGTCACCAATTCCAGCTTCGAAGCTAGTGCAAATAGTGCTTTTGCTTGAGTTGGCAGTGTTTGTGTTTTCAATTAATAAGGTAAAGAACGTGCTGTAATATGGGGAAAATATCACAGTAAATTTCAATTCATGATAAAGATCAGAATACAATCTGTGGTGATCTTTTGCCCTCTAGCCATGATGAAATCCTTACAGGATTTATCAGAATTCTCATCCGAACCGGGAGGGCTCTGCATTTGCTCATACCCACAGGCATGCGCTACATCCCCTCGCGAATCTTCGAT
>DNTA01000219.1 GCA_003500135.1 Cytophagales bacterium
AAACTCACATGGTCGCCATATCCAGGTATACTGAAGGGAAGCGAAAGTATAGAGTCATAGGTCGACAGGTCTTCAGCCCATAAGAATGACTTATGCCGCAGTTCGATCGCATTCGGAATGAACTGGAACATGGCAAATAGGATCGGCATCTGAAGCAGTAGTGGTATACATCCGCTCAACGGATTCACACCTACTTTCTGGTACAGTTTCATTGTTTCCGACTGCTGTTTTTGCATATCATCAGGAAACTGCTCCTTAATTTTGGCCATTTCCGGCTGCAACACCTTCGTTTTGGCCATTTGTATTTGTGATTTGTAAGTAAGCGGCGAAATGATCAGACGAATAACAAAGACAAGTAAAATGATCACAATACCATAATTCGGAATGAACTTTTCAAAGAAGTTGAACAACGGGATAATAAGCCAACGGTTGATCTCCCTTATGATCGGCCAACCCAGGTCGATGTTCTTTTCGAAATTAACGGTTACTTTTTTCAGTATGTTGTATTTGTTCGGGCCAAAGTACAGCCGCATTTGTTCGCCTTCAGCAGTTTCCATGTATTCAATAGGCCTTGGGAACGTAGCGAAAAGCTTTTTGACAACAGTAGTGTCTTCTTCTGCCACAGGAGTGATGGTGATTTGACCGCCTTTTATAGGTTTTTCAGGAATGATGGCTGAAGTAAAGAATTTTTGTTTAAACGAAAGCCATGTAACGGGCTCGTCAAATGTCATGTCATCGGCGCTATTGCTTTTATTGCCCAGGTCGTCGTGTCCGTCATTTATATAGTTGAAATTGATGGACGAATACATTCGGCTCTGGTCGATATTGATTTCCTGTGGCTTCAGGTCATCACGCCAGACATAATGGATATCGTCTTTGATGGCCGTTCGCTGCAACCCTTCCGATTTGTTTGTCCACAGTACCTGATAGCCTTTGGGAGGAAGGCCAAAAGTCCTTTTGATCGTGCCCCCTTCAAAAGCAAGGGTGAAATCGAGATAGGTTGTATCATTTTTTGAGTAAGGCTCGCTTGCTTCAAAGTACAATTCACTCAGGTTGATACGGCCATTGTTGATTTGGATGAACTGATCCAGCTGAGCGCTTTCTTCAGTCATCAACACAACAGTCTCATAGTTTTGATCTTCGTATTCCTTTAGTCTTACGGTTTGCCACAAGCCACCATTTGTGCTGAAGTCAATACTTACCACTTCATTTTCCAGCGTAACAATTTCCTCTTCGCCATTTGCCACGGTAGCAAACGGCCCGTATTGTTGATAGATCTGCTGGTCTTTTATTGAATCGGGCTCTTCAGTTGTCTCAACAGGGGTGGTTGGTTGATTGGCCGTCACAGTGTCCGGAGTCCTCTTTTCCACCACTTCAGTGCTATCCGTTTGTTCGGTTTTGGCCAAATCTTCCGGCTTTGGAGCAAACCAGTAGAAGTAGGCCATCAAAAAGATAGCCAGGATGATTAATCCTGTTGCTTGATTCTTATCCATAAAAATTATTCGCTTTCTTAATTATTATCTCTATCTCTATTGAATTCAATAGCCGCTTTAACAAACCCCACGAAAAGCGGGTGGGGGTTGGCTACTGTACTTCTTAATTCCGGGTGAAATTGAACACCAATGAACCATGGATGGCTCTTCAGCTCTACTATTTCAACCAGCTTTGAGTCCGGGTTGATACCGATCGCCTTCATACCTTTCGACTCCATGTCTTTCAGGTATTTGTCATTGAATTCATAACGATGACGGTGTCGTTCCGTAATTTTTTGTTTCCCATATGCTTCATAAGCCTTCGACCCTCTTTTCAAATCACAAGGGTAGGATCCCAATCGCATGGTGCCACCCATTTGTTTTATATTTTTCTGATCTTCCATCAGGTCAATCACCTTGTGCTTGCTATCAGGATCAAGTTCGGCAGATGAGGCATCGGTAAGTCCCAATACGTTTCTCGAAAACTCAATTACTGCGCACTGCATACCTAAGCATATGCCAAAAAACGGAATATTGTTCTCACGTGCATACCGCGCAGCCGTTATTTTACCTTCCAGGCCGCGTTCACCAAATCCCGGAGCCACCAAAATACCATCAAGTGTATGCAATTTACTATCAACATTCTCTTCATCAATGCTTTCTGAAGATATCCATTGAATATTTACCTTACATTCATTTTGGGCGCCGGCATGAATAAAGGCTTCAGCGATAGACTTATAGGCATCGTGCAGTTCTACATATTTTCCAACCAGGCCAATGGTCACATCCTTGGTAGGGTTTTTCAACCGGCCCAGAAATTCCTTCCATCTGTCTAAGGTAGGCTCGTCTTTTAAAGGTATTTTCAGACGTTCCATCACCCTTTCATCCAGTTTCTCCTTTCGCATCAGTAGCGGCACATCATAAATGGTCTCAGCATCGAGCGCCTGGATAACCGAATTAAAAGGCACATTGCAAAACAGTGCCAGCTTCTTGCGTATATCAGCGCCTAGCGGGTGCTCCGATCGGCAAACAAGAATGTCGGGTTGCACCCCCGATTCCAAAAGCTTTTTAACAGAGTGCTGCGTTGGTTTTGTTTTCAGTTCCCCTGCGGCTTTGAGATAGGGCACCAGTGTAAGGTGGATTGTCACGATATTTTCCGGGCCCACGTCCCAACGGGCCTGCCGCATAGCCTCCACAAAAGGCAGCGACTCAATATCACCCACCGAACCGCCAAGCTCGGTGATGATCACATCGTAATCGCCATTCTCTCCAAGGGCAAAGAAATTTCTTTTGATCTCATCGGTAATATGAGGGATCACCTGCACCGTTTTGCCCAGGTAGTCGCCATTTCTTTCCTGCGTAATCACATTATTGTAAATTCGGCCGGTGGTCACATTGTTAGCCTGCGATGTAGGTATGTTTAGAAAACGCTCGTAGTGCCCCAGGTCAAGGTCGGTCTCAGCGCCATCTTCAGTCACATAGCATTCACCATGCTCATAAGGATTTAGCGTACCCGGATCAATATTGATGTAAGGGTCAAACTTTTGAATGGTTACTTTTAAACCCCTTGCCTGAAGTAGTTTTCCCAGCGACGCTGATATGATTCCCTTGCCCAGAGACGATGTCACTCCCCCAGTGACGAATACGTATTTGGCCTGCCCCATAAGTTTTAATTAAATTCCTGAACTTACGGGGTATAAAGGTAGGACATTCAAACCAATTATGGGCCATCTATTTTTATTTTCCTTTCCGAAATAAAAAATAGTTTATTTGTGGTCTTTTTGGAGGGTTATGGCAATCGTGCTAATTTTGTTGCCATTTATATTGCATTGCAGTTATTTCACCCGAATGAATTTACAAGAATCGCTGAATAAAGAACCTATTTTTTCCGTCCTGTCAGAAGCAGCCGGTAATGTTGAAACTTATGTAGTTGGTGGTTTTGTGCGCGATTTATTGCTGAAAAGGCCCTCCAAAGATATTGACGTAGTATGCGTAGGCAGTGGCATTGATCTGGCAAAAAAGGTGGCGAAGTTGATGGGTAAAAATGTCCAGGTGACAGTCTTCAAAAACTTTGGTACCGCAATGGTAAAGTCAGGTGATTGGGAAATTGAGTTTGTGGGTGCACGAAAAGAGTCTTACCGCCGAAGCTCGCGCAAGCCAATTGTAGAGAATGGGTCACTGGAGGACGATCAGAACAGAAGGGACTTTACGATCAACGCGATGGCGATAGGTCTGAATGCACAAAATTTCGGTGAGTTGGTCGATCCCTTTGCTGGGGTTCGCGATCTGAAACGCAAGGTCATTCGCACACCACTGGAGCCCAAAGTAACCTTTTCAGATGATCCTTTACGCATGATGCGGGCGATACGCTTTGCCAGCCAGCTGACCTTTGATATTGCCCCCGATACTTTTGATGCGATCGTAGCAAACAGTGACCGCATTAAAATAGTATCCCGAGAAAGGACCACTGATGAATTGAACAAGATCATTTTGTCTCCCAAACCTTCCTATGGCTTTAAATTGTTGTTTCACAGTGGCATGTTGCAAAATATATTCCCTGAAATGATCGAATTGCACGGCGTGGAAACGGTGGAAGGTAAAGGGCACAAAGACAACTTTTATCATACGCTTCAGGTTCTCGACAATGTTGCAGAAGTTTCAGACGATCTGTGGTTGCGATGGTCGGCTATTTTACACGATATCGCCAAGCCCAAAACCAAGCGATTCGACCCCAGGGCAGGATGGACCTTCCATGGCCACGAGGATAAAGGTGCGCGTATGGTGCCTCAGATTTTCAGGGCTATGCGACTACCCATGAACGACAAAATGAGGTTCGTTCAAAAGCTGGTGAGGCTGCATTTGCGGCCCATTGCACTGGTAAAGGATGAAGTAACCGACACGGCCTTGCGAAGGCTGTTGTTTGAAGCGGGAGATGATATCAACGAACTCATGGCGCTGTGCAGGGCTGATATTACATCAAAAAACCATGCTAAGGTTAAGAAATACCTCAACAATTTCGATAGGGTTGAGAAAAAGCTGGAAGACGTGGAAGAGCGCGATAAGATACGAAACTTTCAGCCGCCAGTTACCGGCGAGATGATCATGTCGCACTTTAACATCGAACCGGGAAGGATTGTTGGACAGATCAAAGACGAGATCAAGGAAGCCATTCTGGAGGGTACAATTAAAAATAACCGTGAAGAGGCATGGAAATTGATGGAGGAGATTGGCAAAAGGAGAGGTCTTTTGAAAAAATAGTTTTCTAAGAAAAAAAACTTCAATACTTTTCCGGCCGGTTTGAGAATAAACTAATAACAAAGTAATATGAGAAAATACAAATCAATTTTTATCGTGCTATTTTGCATGGTTTCGCTTACATCTTTTGCTCAGGAACAACCAAAGACTGAACAGGAGATGCTCAAAAAGCATTTTCGCATGAAATATGTTTTCGGTATGAAGTATAATGACGTGGCAGTAGCCAAAAATGCCATGTACGACCTGATCGCCCTGGAGCCCATGAATGACTCGTTAAAGCTCAACCTAGCCTATCTGTATTTTGACAACAGTCAGTTCGCCTCCGCATTGTTCATCGCTTCCGATATAATTTCCCGTAATCCGAATAATGTGACTGCCCTTTACATGCAAGCCGCGAGTTATGACAATCTCGGCGTGAAGGACAAGGCCATCTCAGCATATGAGTCCTTATATTTTAAGGACAATAATAATGTGGAACATCTTTACAGGGTAATGGTGCTTCAATACCAGATAGGCCGGTTCAATGAAGCCAAGAATAATTCCGACATTATTATCAAAGCGCCTGAATCGGAGGAAATAAAGATGCAGTTTGCCAAAAATGAAAACGAGAATCAGGAAATAAGTATGAGGGCTGCGGCCTATAATATCAAAGGAATGATAGAAAAAGAACAAGGCAACAAAATTGAAGCCGAAAAGAATTTTAACATGGCGCTGGAATTACAACCAGAGTTCGCCCTTGCAAAACAAAACCTGGAAGATTTAAAAAACGAAGAATAAACGGTTTTATTCAACCAGAATAAACGGCTGTCTCGATAAGGGATGGCCGTTTTAGTTTAACCGTATAAATAAAATTACTTTTTCAGCCCCTTTATTTTTAATTCATATGCAACCCTTCTAAATTTCAGTAGTCTTTTTAGTGAATCAGTTGAATTTTGAGCACACAGGTATTTGACATACATAGCGAACTGATCGAGCGTTGCAGGCACAATGACCGCAAGGCACAATACGAATTGTATGAAAAATACAAGCAGGCTATGTATCATGTGGCGCTCAGAATTTGTCATGATGCTGATGAAGCTGAGGATGTATTGCAGGAAGCTTTTGTGAATGCCTTTACCAATATTCATCAGTTTGCGGGTAAGTCGCCCTTTGGCGCCTGGCTGAAAAGAATAGTGGTCAATAAGGCACTTTCAGCAATAGGTAAAAATAAAGTTTTTACCGAGGATATTGAAACGATGCAGGTGGAGGTGGCGGATGATGAGCCGTTGGAAGATCTAAGCTATCAGGTAGATGAGATCAAAAAAGCAGTAAAGCTTTTGCCTGATGGATTCCGGTACGTATTGACCCTTTATCTTTTTGAGGGGTACGAACATAAAGAAGTGGCGGAAATACTGGGAATTTCAGAGTCTACTTCAAAATCGCAATACAACAGGGCAAAGAAAAAGTTGAAAGAAATAATATTAACCAATAGAAAAAATGAGCGACGAGCTTGAAAAATATATTCAAAAAAACAGAGACCGGTTTGATGACGGCGCACCATCGGATCAGCTCTGGCAAAAGATCTCTAACGATCTGGATCGACACGATGCCAGAAAAACCGGATCGAAAAGAGCCCTGAGGGTTTGGCAGGTGGCAGCCGCCGTTCTTTTATTGATTACCGGTTGGCTGGCGATGGATAAAATCCAGACTGATGGTAGAAATGGAGTAGCTCAAGAGGTGATTCCTGTGGAAATAAAGGAGGTGGAGGCCTTCTATGCCCAGCAAATTTCTGAAAAGAGGCAAACTATGCTGGCATTGACGGAAAACCGTCCGGATCTGAAGGAACAATTCAGCGACGAGCTCAATGAACTGGATTCAGCATATAGTGCATTAAAATCTGATTTCGGCAAAGGCGACCCTGAGGAGGTGACCAATGCCATGATATGGAATTTACAGCTCCGCATCGAAATTCTTAATCGACAATTGGAAATCCTAAAAGAAATTAAAACGGAGGTGAATGATGAAACCATTATTTAAAAAAGCGACAGCATGGGCGATCGGCCTGGGCATATTTTTAGCTGTTACACATCAGGTACATGCTGATACTGAAAAGAACATAGATCGTTCTTTCAATTTAAAGGGCAATACGGAAATAGTGCTCGAAAACAAATTCGGAAAGATCCATATTGATACCTGGAATAAGCAAGTGTGCCAGGTGCAAGTTAAAATTACAGCCAAAGGCAGCAATGAATCGCGAAATAAAGACCTGCTCGACCGAATAGAAATTGAATTTGATGATGCGATCAACTCGGGCAGCCTTGAAGTACGCACGGTCGTCAACAATTTAAAAAATAACAACAACAGCTTTAGCATTGACTATACCGTGCGGATGCCGAATGATAAGAAGCTGGAACTACACAATAGCTTCGGAGATGTTTATCTACCCGATTACAGCGGTAGCGTAGATATGACCGTAAAGTATGGTAACCTTCGTGCAGGCAATATTACAGGTAACCTCGATCTTTATCTTGCCTTTGGCAAAGCCGAAAGCGTAATGGGCAATCTTGTAAATGCTGATATCGAAGTAAAGTATTCCAAATTGGAGTGCGGCAATATCCGATTACTCGATCTGCAGAGTCAGTTTTCAGATTTTTCAGCGGAAAGTGTCCAAAATATCGACATTGAAAGCAAATATGGATCATTAATCCTGGAAAGTGTTGAGCGTATTGAAGGCGAAATGGCATTTTCCGGTTTGAGAATTGGCAAGTTAAAAGAAGCCTTTGACCTCGAGGTGAAGTATGGCGATGGTATGGTTATCGAACATATATCACCTGGTTTCGATGTGATCAATCTGGAGTGCAGCTTCAGTAAATTCGAATTGAACCTAGATCCTGAGTTAGATTCACATATCAAGGCCGATATCCGCTTTGGAAATTTGAAGACCAGTGGCGACAGGTTCAATTTCAATATTGTGAAAAAAGAACATACCTCTAGTTATTACGAAGGTTGGTTTGGCGGTGAAAACACCAGGTCAAAAATTATAATTAATTCTAAATACGGGGATGTGAAGCTCTATCAGAATTAGGATACTTTTATATGGCGCAGCCGATAGAACATGGGCTGCGCTTTTAAAATCCCGGACCTGACAATTCTATCTTTTCCTTCTTCGAATCCAGCACTTTACCATCCACACATTTTAATATCCGGGCAGGGTGATTGCCCACAATCCGGTAGTCGTGAGTGGCCATTAATATAGCCGTTCCACTTTTATTGATTTCAAGGAACAGGTTGAAAATCCCTTCTGACACATCGGGATCCAGGTTTCCGGTAGGTTCATCGGCAATTAATAATTGAGGTTCGTTGATCAGTGCACGGGCTATTACAACCCTTTGTTGTTCACCTCCTGAAAGCTGATGTGGCATTTTGCTGTCCACTGATCCAAGTCCAACCCTCATCAGAACTTCCGAAAGCCTGTTTTTCATTTTCGCGCGGTCTTTCCATCCTGTGGCTTTCATCACGAAAAACAGGTTTTCTGCTACCGTTCGATCCGGAAAAAGCTGAAAATCCTGGAAGACAATACCAAGTTTCCTTCTCAGGAGGGGAATTTCCTGTCTTTTTATTTTACTCAAATCATATCCGGCAATTCTGATTTCACCCAGTTGAAGGGACAGGTCTGCATAAAGTGTTTTTAATAAAGAACTTTTCCCACTACCTGTCCTTCCCACTAAAAACACCAATTCGCCTTTTTCTATGTAAAGTGTAATATCTGACAGGATGGTTTTATTCTCCTGATAAATGGTGGCATTATTGATAGATACAACCGGGTCGGTGTTGAATGACATATCAGATTTCGAGTTTTTGCAGTTTGCCGAAAGGCATCGATTCAATAAGTTCTAATAGTTGTTCTTCCTTTCCTTCCAAACCAAGCTTGTCAAGCGATCTGAGCGGTCGCCCTTCTCGGTAGCTAAAGTAACCTATCAGCGTGAAATTATCATCTCTAATCTGAATATAATTCGGGATTTTTTTCTTGCCTTTTACTTTGATGATGTACATCTATTTCTGTTTTAGTAGCTAAACCGTGAGCAAAAGAAAAAGTTTGGATGAGCATAAAAAAGGGCAAACCGACATCGCACCGCTACAACCGCTTACCCTTGCTTCCTTCCGGACCTGGGGGATTCAGCAGGAGCTGGTCGCATCGATTTGCCGCTGCAAATTTAGTTAAGTTTTGTTGATAACCAAAAGAAAAATAAAGGATGGCCCTCTAATCCATTAGGGTCGTGCCTTCCGAGTCATCATTAAGATCTGAAAGGTCGTCGTCAGGTGTACCGTCGATTGAAGGTTCCTGGATAAGAAGATCGTCCAGCTCCTCAAATCTATCAGAGGAGAAATAAAACAATGAAGCATTTAAATTACCCATACTTTCTCCGTTTTAGGTTAAACATTAATTTCAAACCAGTAAAATGCCTTGAGATTAGGCTTATAGTTTTTTGCGCCTTATTCAAATATAGCGCTTTTTTACTGAAAAAGCAATAGGCAATCTTGTTAAATTATGATAAAGTTATAATTAAAACTCTTAATAATTCGATCACACACTTTCCTTAAACCATGCCCTTGATCAATGTACTTTTCTTATCAATTGAAGGAGTAGCTACTCCGGATGCCCATTGTTCTTCCAGAAGGTTTGCCCACGTTTTCATATAAAGCGCCACGTGGTCTTTTTTATTTTTGAGAAGCGGTTTATGATCTGCTGGAATCTGTCTTAGTATTTCAGGATCACTTAATTTTTCCAGGTTTTTTAAATCTTCAATAGTAAGGCCCGCCAGCAATAGATCACTGATCAACAAATCCATTGGCATGGAACTTTCTGAGCAATAATCCATCACCTGATCATTCCAGTCACCTGATTTTCGCATGGCGTATTCGTGGATTTCACCCTTCGACAGGCTGGTGATTTCCTGCGCCAGATGCCCGCAATTACAACTGCCCATATGCCCCCATTGATAAGGGGCGCCACTATTTATTTTGTATGCTGCGTTTCTCAGTGCATTGATCAATTTTGGTGTCGCTTTTGCCATATTAAATAGGTTTCATTTATAAATTACTATTATATCGATTTGAGTTAAGAAAATGTTTTAATGCACAAAGTCATTTTTTATACCCCCTACACCCATTCGATTTAAAATAATGTCGTGATACCATTATTTGAACAGTTGGTAACTGTCCCCTTTCAATGCCTATTTGTAGTACTGACATTTTGGACTTAAAGTACGTACTTCATGAGGAAAATGTCAGTACTTCAAATGTAAAGTACTGACATTTTTGAAGCCAAGTTTAGAAGTTGTACTTCAATTCTCCCTAATTCATTATCTTAAACCTTTTTACGTGATATTTATGGATATTTTTTGATTTCTCAACTAAATTATTGCACTTTTCATCGAAATACTTACGAATATCACTGATTTCTAACGTATATTTGTTGTGGAAAAGTGCAATATTAGTCTTATGAAAAATTTTTTTACCAGGTGTTTCGCGGTATTCTTCTTAACGGCGATCTCATTATCCAATCTTTTTAGTCAAACAGGCCCGGCAGGAATTGGTAATGCCGATGGCACAGGTGGCCAACCCAGGAACATTATGTGGCTTGATGCTAGCGCCATTTCAGCTAGCGATGGGGATTTGATCGGCGCCTGGCTGGATCAGTCCGGTAATGGGGCGCATGGTTCGAGTTCAGGAGCGAATCAACCTGAATATGTTGCCAGTTCTCCAGTGATCAACAACCAGCCACTAATTCGATTTTTTGGTGAAGATGCCGGAGATACCGATTTTATTGATCTTTCTGCAAATCTCTCCGGAGCTCAGGATGGTATAGTGGGCAATGACTATAACTGTATTCTGGTAGCCGGTAGAAGGGAAATGGGTCTGAACTATATCTTGAGTGGAGATTATTTTCAAGATGGTAATTTGTACATTGGTTGGAGAAGCAGCTCTACCTCCTTTAGGTATGGCCATTGGTCTTTTAATGATATCGAAACCAATGCGACCATCAGCGCCGGCCAATTGGGCATTTTTACAGCTGAGTTCAATTCATCAAATGCACCAAACCGAAGACGAATATTCGAAAACGGCATATTACTGGGAAGTTCCAATAGCAATACCGCACTTTCCCAATGGAATAACCCAAAACTCGCTGTATTGGGCAATTCGATATACGCCGATGTTGATATTGCAGAAGTGATCTTCTACCAGGGCGCATTGAATGATGCACAAAGGATTATTATAGAAAATTACCTTGGCGAAAAATATGGCATTACACTGGCGGGAAATGATTATTATACCAACGCAAGTGGTTATAGCTTTTTCCTTTCCGGTATCGGAAATGACAGCGGAGACCTTAGTGAAACTGGAAACTCATCGGGATTATATATTGAAAATCGAAATTCCAGCCTGAATGCCGGTGAATTTTTACTATATGCCCATAACGGTACCATAAATTCAGTGGTTTCCTCCGATATTTCCGGTAGTGTTGAAGGCCGCTGGGCAAGGGATTGGTATTTTGATAAGACCAGCAGTAACGGAATTGATGCTAAAATTGCCTTTGATTTTGGCGATGCTATTTCCGGAAGCACGCCTACAAATGTTTCTAACTATGTTTTGCTATATCGCTCCGGTACATCGGGAAATTATTCCATTGTATCGGGTTTAACCAATGGTTTAGAAGCAGGTGATCGCGTTTATTTTGAAATTGATGACGCCGATCTGGCCGATGGATATTATACCCTAGGAACGACCAATGCTACTAACAGCCCTCTTTTGGGTTCGGTACCACAAACCTGGTACAGCTATGCTCCATTGACGGGAAGTAATTCGTGGGATAATCCCAACACGTGGACTTTGGATCCTAGTGGGACATTGTTAACCGGACCAGCGGAGTTACCAGGTCCGGATGACAGAGTGGTGATCCTCAATGGTAAAAATGTCAATCTGAATACTACCGGAAAGACCGTAGTCTCACTGGAAGTAAGAAGCGGTGGTGTATTAGATATTGATGTGAGTGGCGCCAATGACTTTGGGTTAATATCCGGGGCAGGAAGGATCAGACTTCAGGATGATAACTTTCCTTCGGGTGATGCCAGTGATTTTGCCACCAAAGGAACTGTCGAGTTCTATGGCGCCTCATACGACATAAATAGTAATTATGAATTCAATAATGTCATTGTCAACCTTGATAACCCGGCCAATACATTGACCTTACAGAATGACTTTACCATGAATGGGGATTTCACTATTGAAAATGGAATATTCAGGGTAAATGATACCGGCACTACCGAATTCGATATTAGTGTGGATGGTGATTTTACGATCGAATCGACTGGCCAGTTTCTGGTGGGTACAGGCGATGCTTTCCACTTACTTGATCTCAAAGGTGATTTTACCAATTTCGGGACGGCATATTTTACTAATTTAACCAGTTCATCCTATACTTCAACACCAAGCAATGGTGTGGTTGAAGTACAATATTCCAATAATTTTGATGATCAGACTACCTTCCTTGATGGAGAGACCCGTTTTTACAGGATCATCATTGATAAAGGAGTAGATGATACTTACATGGCAGAATTTGAAGCGACAGCAGAGTCTAACTTTGTGCTTTGGGGACGCAATAATTTCAGTGGCGCAGGCAATGGCGTTAGCGATGTGCCTCATGCTCTTGGTTTGAATGTGGGTACGGTTAAGTTAGGAAATAATATCAATATTCCTGAATTGAAACGAGGAGGAGGGAATTACGATATTAACAGCGGCGCCAGAATATGGGTAGATAATGGAAAATTGTCCATGTCGGGCAATACAGCTTTGGTCGTTTATGGCGCATTTCAGGTAAGCGGTGTAGATGCTGAAGTAAACATAACTTCGGGCAGTGGCCTGACCCTGAGAGAGTATGGTTCGATATTAATTCAGGAAGGTACCACGACTGTGGCACAAATTAGGACTTCAATTTTCGGCCCACAACACGTCGGGTCATATACCCAAACCGGTGGTACAGTCAATGTAACCGGTATTGGTGCAAGTACTAATTATTACACCTTCTCTATGACCTATCCGGGGAATGTTTTTCAAATGTCGGGGGGTACCCTGCATATCTTCAGAGCGGATGGCGCTAATAATGACGAAGGAGGCATCTGGATCAACAGCGATGATGAAAATATATCGGTAACCGGTGGTACGGTAATCATGGATATGGACAATGGTACGGATTTCAAAGTGATGTCCAAAGCGCCCTTTTACAATGTCATCATGCGTAATTCCAATAGTACGTCTGAACAGGAAGTCAGGTTATCGGGAGGAAATGTGGCCTCACAAAACGTGGCCGCGCAGCCCTTGGTGGTACTAAATGACCTTACCATTGAGGATTATGTGCTTTTCGACCACGAAGGAGAAAATGTAACGATTGGTGGCGACTTTACCATTGCAACAAATAGTGATTACGAATACAATAATGGTAAGCAAAATACTACGACCTTCAACGGTTCCGGAAACAGTGTATTGTCATTTTTTAACCGCACAGGCGGAGGTAGAGATGAGCAACGTTTCTGGAACTTCGTCATTAACAAATCGGCAGAAGATACGGTAACCCTTCAATCGGGCAAATCCAATGTCAATGGTAACAATAATAACCTGCTAAGAGTGGAAGGAGACCACTTCAAGGTATTACGAGGAACATTAGATCAGGGTGTCCATAGTATCAGAATGTATGCCGATACATTAGTCAACTACCAGACATGTACTGTCTTTGATCCGACAGCTTCTAGCGATGGAGATCCAAATGGTGAAAACGATATATTAAAACTTCGTGATGATGGAGGTCCGGCTACAATCATGGTCACAACTGACACTTCGAGGTTTGGAGGTATAAAATTGAATAGCGCCGATGAGATCATTACCTTAATAAGTGACCTTAGAATAGATTATCTTGAGTATCGCCATGGCAGGATGGATCTTAATGTGCATAACCTTACCATTGATCGCCTCAATGTTATACTAAATGGTAGTGAAACCCGTACCGATGAAGACGGTGGAGGTAATTTTAGTGTGGAAGATATGTTTATAACCGCTGGAAATGCGAGTGATGGAGGTCTTTCCCTATATGTACCGGCGAATACGGAAAACCCCGGTTTCATTGATATGTCAGGTGCAGCGAATACTACAACCAACCCAACTGTATTTTTCTTTCCGTTAGGCACCGGAACAACAGGGGTAGACGGTACTTCACAATATACTCCTGCAAATATTAGATTTTTATCGGGAACCGACGATGGTTACGTGACTGTGATTCCGGTAACGCAAAAGCTTGCGACAGCTGGTCCATATCCTTTGGGAAATGATATCATTAACCGGTACTGGATAGTTGATTACAGTGGATTCACTACAGTTCCAAAAGTGGAAAGAATGTGGTTCAGAGCAGTAGAGAGTGATGATCCCAATGGTGCGCCCGATGGATTTCCAGTTGCATTTGTGCCAGGTTACGTACTGGAAAATGCACCTTATTCCAGAACAGCTGAAATAAACGGAGGTGACAATTCTACTTCATACATAGATTTCACAGATGCGGAAAATATCAGAATATTTTTCTGGGGCAATGAAGGTTCAGGTAATCCTGTTGGAGGCTTTGATCTTATTAATGCAGCTTATACGGCTGGTGATCCTTCGAAATTTATCGGGCAGCCACAGATCTTTTATTCAATCAACAGTTCTCCAACTAATTGGACTAATGGAAGTGCGTGGTCTCTTAACCGTGATGGAGCTTCGGCAGGTGATTATCCCAGAGAAGGAGATATAGCCATACTTACCAGGGATAATGGAGGGGGTGGCGATCCCACAGGTTATGGAGCAGGGGTTTTCAATATTAATAACGGAACAGGCCCAATTGAAATTGCCAAACTGATTTTTGATGATTTCGATCCTGTTAACAATAATTGGATTAGTGGTTGCCCAAGGGTAATATTTGATGCCGGTGGAAACTATAGGGCATATGATTCTTTCTTTAGCTCAGTGGAAGTAACCGATAGGCACATTGGTGGTTCTACGCCAAATCAAAGCCATGGTGCAGTAATGGAGTATAGATTAAATAGTTCGTATACGGGAATTTTTCCAGGTGGTGATTTCGGGGACTTTAATAGATACGAAAATGCATTAGTAATATATGGATGGGATGGAGGAACAGGTACAGCCGTACTTTCTTCGGATGCTACCGAATATCCAATGTTATGGTTTCAGGGTGGTAATCTTAATAATACGATCGTCCAGTTTCCTGATGTAGATGTAACCGTGAATGGAAGAGCCAATCTGAATGGTGATATGCGTATAAGAGTTAATAATAATTCTGCCTCCATATTAACATTTCGAAATGACGTTCAAGTTGGTTCCGGATGTTGTGAAGAAGGAATATTCGAATTTGATGGAAATTCCACCGAAAATCAAACGGTCGTTATAGATGGGAATTTAAATTTTAACTCTACTAATGGAGGAGCAATTCAGTTATTTAATAACTCCGGAAGCAATTCACACAAATTTATTGTTAAAGGTAATATCGACGTTCCAAATACAGGAGTAATCAACTTTGGTAATGGAAGCAATTCTGTTGTGGACTTAGAACTACAGGGAGCAAGCTCAAATTCCTTTAGTAATACAGGAAGTGTTACCTTACATAGGATCATCATGAATAAAGGAAATAATCGATCAAATGTATTTTCTTTCAATGATAATTTTTCTTTAACAGGAAGTACTAATACAGCTACAAAAGCAATTGAGATTCAGAATGGCACACTCCGGTTTAATGATGCCGCTATTAATGTTGATTTAACAACCGGAGGTCCAAGCTTTGCAATTCCTTCTTCAGGGTCTCTTCAAATCACTCAGGGAACGGCAAATGTCAGTGGTGACGACTCTGGAATTCTGCTGGATGGTTCCATTATTGTTGATGGCGGAATACTTAATATGGATGACCCCGTTGGAAATGGTAATAACTTTATTGAATACTCTGCCTCCAACAATGCTGAACTGCAAATTTTAGATGGTTCATTAATTGTAGGTTCGCAAATAAGACGAAATACAGCTTCCGAGGCAGGGGCGCTACAGTTTACTTTGGGTGATGGAGGCACAGGCACACCATCAGTTGTTGTTGGTAAGAATGCTGCCCCGGAATCTTCGAGAGGAGTTTTTGAGATAGAAAACAATGCCGGATCATCCTTTACCTATTTAAATGGATCATTAATTGTAATGAACCAAAAAGCTACAGCAGGGATAGCTTCCCTGTATCTGCATCCATCTACTTTCAATATAGCAACAGATGCAACCATACAAATTGGTGGAGCCGATACTCAAACAGGACAGACCATTACAATGGATGTTGGTATTCCATTGCAAAACCTTTTGATCGATAATACCTCAGGTAATAATCCCGTGGCACAATTGCAGGTAGAATCATTGGTGCTGGAAGGTGATTTTGAAATTGGATCAGGAGCTGAATTTGATGCCAATAACCTTGACCTTACTGTAAATGGTGATTTCACCAACAACGGCACGTATACCCCTGGTACTAATACTACTTTCTTTAGAGGAAATGATCAATTACTAACGGGCAGCACTACATTTTACAACTGGTATCTGGAACCTCAAAACAGGGTATTGTTAGCTTCTTCCTCTGATATCACGGTGAATGAAACACTCAATGTAATATCAGGTCAACTGGAAGATGGAGGCAATACGATTGAAGTAATGGATAGCGTTAACATAATTGGGGCGCATATCACTACCACTACAGGAGCAGGCGGTATCTTAATGAATGGTAGTAGCATCCAGTATTTAACAGGGGGTGGCAATATTGGCAGGTTGGATATCGATAATGCCAATTCGGTTGTATTGGAAGGCCCATTAATGATTACTGATGGTTTGAATTTATCAACCGGTATATTTAATATTCAGTCTAATGCATTGGAGATAGAACAGGATGCAACCTTCACCGGTTCTCCATTCAGCGCTTCGAAAATGATCACCACTACAGGAACAACAGGTGACGGCGGAGTTATAGTTACACTTCCATCAGGTCCTTCACTTACGGCAATTCCGGTTGGCGTTGGAAATAAATATACCCCGGTTTCATATCAGGTGATCAACAGTAACGCGCCTTACACTATAACTACAAAGCCTGTTGATGGGTCACATCCAACAATTATTCCGGCCAATGGCGGTGATCCTACGAATGTATTGCAATTCTATTGGTACCTGAGATGTACTACACCTCCTTCGGGATTAAATATGACGGCACGTTTTGTTTATGACCAGGTAGATGTAGCCGGTGATGAAGCCAACTACATTCCTGCCCGTCTGGTAGGTACTTCATGGGAAAGAATTAATGACCCCACATTAGTGGATGAAAGTACCAATACATTTGAATACGATGGAATTAACTTAATTGATGGCGATTATACCATCGGTACGGATCCTGCTATACCGCTCACGATCCCTACCTATACTTCAACAGGTAATGGTGACTGGGAAGATGTGAGTAAATGGATAAGAGATGATGCAATTGCTGTTCCCGTGGGAGGGCCTACTGGCGCACCGGTAGTGGTAGATCACGATATTACGATCACTACCAATTCAAGATCAGCTTATACCACAACCATCAATAGTGGAGGAAAGCTATTTATTGGAAATACTTTTGGTCACTTTTTGGGCGATGTGGATGGTACAGGTACATTAAATATTGAGTCAGGTACACTCCCCGCAGGAAACTGGGACAATTTCTTTACCTGTGGAGGGGGTAGTATTGAGTACGATGGCACAGGAGATTATACAATTTCTTCGATCCCCAGCACATATGAGAATTTGAGCTTTTTGGGTAGTGGTCAAAGAAACTTACCTGCTAAAAATATAACGGTTTGTGGTGATATGTTGATTGATGGGCCTGATATAACAAGTAATAGTAATGAAATAATTATAATAAGGGGAAATGTTGAAAGAATTTCAGGTAGTATAGATAAATTACGCTTATTATTTCAAGGAAGTGGTATTAGAAATGTTATCGGAGATTTCACAAATAATAATTCTATTAATTATTTCAGAGCTCAGCAGAATACCAATGTGGTAATTAGTGGAAATGTTGAAGTCAATAATGTATTATTCCTTTTTAACACTGCTAAGATTACTACAGATGCTACAAATACATTGACCTTATTATCATCAGCAGGAATTGGAGGAGGAAGTAGCACTGCCTTCGTTGATGGGCCACTTATTATAGAAGGCGTAGCTGGCCGTAGTTTATTCTTCCCAATTGGCAAAAATGGACGTTATGGTCCGATCAATATTAATAATACATTAGGTTTCTCAGGTACTCAGGACTGGACGGCAGAATATATGAATAGCAGTCCTACTGATGCCGGCTATGACAACTCCAATATTCTTCCGTCCGCAGAACCGGTAGTGGGAGTTAGTAATTCGGAATACTGGATTGTTGACGGACCAACACCGGGTGAGGCCAATATTCAACTGAGATGGGATAACAATTCAGTACCCGTTCTTTCTGATGCCACAGTTTCTGACCTAAGGGTAATGGAAGGGGATGCTTCGGCATTTTTAGGATGGTTAAATGTCGGTGGAGGCAATTTTACCGGGGATGCCTCCGGAGGTACCGTTACCAGTAATAATGGCGGAGGATCTTTTGGACGTGTAACCTTTAGTACCAAAGTATTCACTCTGGGTACAATGACTGCTAACTCACCTCTTCCGGTTGAGCTGATAGCCTTTACAGCTAAGGTTGAGGGTTCAGAAGTGTTATTGGAATGGGAAACGGCTTCTGAATTGAATAATGACTACTTCGTTGTTGAGCGCTCTTTTGATGGCGAAAACTTTGAAAGTATCGGTGAAGTAACCGGAAACGGAACTACCAAACAAACCTCATATTATGAATATTGGGATTCCAGGCCTTCTGTTGGCACAAATTACTACCGGTTGAAACAAGTAGATTTTGATGGTTCTTTTGAATATTCAAGTATTATTGAAGTCAAAATTGAATCGAACGTTGAAACGCAGTTTGATTTGACTATTTATCCAAATCCAACCTCTACGTCTAATGTCAAATTGAAATTATTCTCCGATGAACCTGGTTTGCCTGTTTATTTAACCATTACCAATCTTTCAGGAATGGTGATAAAACAATCGAAATTAGAAGGTATGATCATAGAAGATCAATATGCGCTGAATGTAGATCTTAAAAGTGGAATTTATCTATTAAGAGTACAACAGGGCAACTATGAGATAACAAAACGATTGGTGATATACTAATCATTTGCACTTTCCTAACAAAAAAGAGACCCTGATGTGGTCTCTTTTTTTATTTTTGTGTAAAGCTATTATTATGGAGGGGTAGTATTTAGGATGAAAGAAATAGTCATATCTGGATGAAGGAAATAATCATATATGGTACCAGGGGCCATGCCAAAGTTGTTACGGATGCGGTAAAGGATTTTAAAGTGGTAGGGTACTTTGACGATGCAAGTTTCGAGCGAGGATTTTTAGGCATAAAGGTTTTTGAATACAATGCTAAATTGTTTAAAAGCACAGATCTTGTCATCGCTATTGGAGATAATTTAACAAGAAAAAGGATTTCAGAAAATGTAAAGCACTCAATCACATCTATCGCTGCTTCTTCGGCCGAAATTTCAAAAAGCGTGCAATATGGCGAGGGTTGTATGATCCTTCAGGGTAGCGTTATTCAGAGTGGCGCTGTTTTAGGCAGGCATGTGATCATCAATACCGCAGCAAGTGTTGACCACGATTGCCGGATTGACAGTTTTGTTCATATTGCACCGAACTCCACCTTATGCGGAAAGGTGAGTGTAGGTGAAGGAACATTAGTTGGTGCAGGAAGCACAGTTTTACCGGGCATAAAAATTGGCAAATGGGCCAATATCGGTGCAGGTAGCGTGGTTACCAAAGACGTCGAGGATAATACAACAGTTGTGGGTAATCCCGCGAGAAGAATTAAGTAGCGTGCAGAAGCTTAAGAAAATATTGATTAGTCCTCCGGAAATATCATATTCCGATATCCAGTATATCCTTAATTATATTCAACCAGAAAACTTTTTCGACTTTCGTCATAACCATCAGTTTGAAAGCAAAATTGCTGGAATCGTAGGGATGCCTTATGTGCTTAGTGCACAATCCGGAACTGCTGCTTTGCACCTGGCATTGAAGGTTCTAGGGGTAAAAACCGGAGATACCGTACTATGCCAGAGCATGACGTTTGTCGCCAGCGCCAACCCAATTTTATATGAAAGGGCCAATCCGGTTTTTATTGATTCAGAACCAGAAACACTAAATATGGATCCCGAATTATTGGAAAAAGCAATTCAGGAACTTTTCAAAAAAGGAATCAAACCAGCTGCAATTATTTATGTGCATACTTTCGGTACGCCGGGTAATGCAGACGAAGTAATGAGAATAGGGCGTCAATACGGTATCCCCATCATTGAGGATGCGGCAGAGGCATTGGGATCTTATTATGATAATACACCTGCTGGTAATTTTGGGGATATTAGTGTTTTCTCGTTCAATATCAATAAAATAATTTCTACAGGTGGCGGAGGCGCTCTTTGCAGCAAAAATAAGAAATATGTTGAAAAAGCAAGGTTTCTTGCAAATCAGGCTAAAGAACAGAGGCAGCACTACGAACATTGCGAATTGGGCTATAACTATCAATTAAATCCTTTTGCGGCAATACTGGGTAAGGCACAACTGCCCAAACTCAAGCATAGGGCCGAAAAAAAACGTGAGTTACATCGGTTTTATTTTGACCTTTTCAAGAACCTTAAAAACATAAAATTAATAGGTGAATCTCATAAAAGCAGGTCTAATTTTTGGGTAAATGCGGTAATTTTTGAAAATTATGATACTTACAACAGCATGGTTTCACTGTTTGAAGCCTTTGGGGTTGAAGTAAAACCGCTATGGAAACCTATGCATATGCAACCACTATATAAATCTTACATGCATTATTTGAATGGAGTTTCAGAAAATGCCTATCGACTCGGACTATTTCTTCCTTCCGGATCCTCTATGACCAAGGCACAAAGAGATCAGATAGAATATATTATTAAAAAATTGTAAATTTTTTAGAATTATCTTGCTTGGATTGGCCGATTTAGAGAAATTAATATTAGATTTAAATTTTCAAAAAGGCCTTAAGGGATGACATCATTTCACCCGAAATAAAGTCCAAAATGACCAAAAGACTATTTAGTATAAGAATTTTACCGAGGTGGATCATTATTTTATTAGATCTAATCTTGCTTTATTTTTCTGCTTTACTGTCCTATTTACTCAGATTTAACTTCCGGTTTGAACAACTGGATAAATTTCAGGCGAATCAATCTGTTTTGATCATAACGGCCATTGGGCTTGTGTGCATTCTGATTACCAGAAGTTATGCCGGAATAGTACGATATACAGGACTACAGGACGCAGGTCGGATTTTGCTTACCACCGTTCTAACAGCGGCTATTGTTGCAGTTGGCAATTATGTGTTTCTCGAAACGAATGGAGAAGTATTGATCCCTTCTTCCATTTTCATTATAAATTTCTTTGTCTCCAGTATTTTCCTGTTGTCCTACCGTCTCGGTGTAAAAGAGCTATTCAATATATTTTTCTTTACAGATACTAAAAAACAACAAGTTGCGATTTGGGGTACTAACCATTCTGCACAACTCACCAGAAATGTATTGGAAAATGATCCGGACTCTACATTTAAAGTAGTCGGTTTTATTGAAGACGGATTGAAAGGGATAGCGAAATCATTGAATGGTGTTCGCATTTACAATGGTTCTAAAGACCTTCAAAAGCTCTTTGATCACATCGGTATTAATGAACTGGTCATTGCTGACGGGAATATTTCTATCGAGCGAAAAAACGAAATCGTGGACCAATGTCTCATGTCTGACGTTAAGGTTAGGTCTGTTCCGCCTGTTTCCCAATGGGTCAAAGGGGAGCTGAGTCTTAATCAAATCAGGGAAGTAAACATTGAGGAGTTGCTCGGTCGTGATACAATAAAGCTTGATAATCAGAATGTTAAAAAAGCCTTATTGGGTAAAAAGATCATGATCACGGGCGCTGCGGGTTCCATCGGCTCCGAGTTGGCCAGGCAGGTATTGTATTATCATCCTAAAGAGTTGATTTTAATTGATCAGGCAGAAACAGCGCTTTTCGATCTGGAATCAGAATTGAAGTTAAAAAAGGGCACTTTAAAAGTTGAGTATCTTGTTACAGATATTTCGAATATTGACCGGATGTGTGCGATTTTTGAAACTTTCCGGCCTCAGGTGGTGTACCATGCGGCAGCATACAAGCACGTGCCTATGATGGAGCGAAATCCTTTTGAAGCCATTTTATGTAATGTTTTAGGCACAAAAATTTGTGCAGATCTATCAGTTAAACACGAAGTAGAGCGCTTTGTGATGGTGTCGACAGATAAAGCCGTTAACCCAACAAGCGTAATGGGATGCTCAAAGCGCATTGCTGAAATTTACGTACAATCGCTGGGTAAATATCTTCAGGCTAAAAACCCTGAGAGCACAATGTTTATCACAACCCGATTTGGAAATGTATTGGGATCAAATGGTTCTGTAATACCCACATTCAGGAAGCAAATACGAACAGGGGGGCCTGTAACCGTAACACACCCGAAGATCACCCGGTTTTTTATGACCATTCCTGAAGCATGTCAACTCGTTCTCGAAGCTGGTGTTATGGGTAAAGGAGGTGAGATTTTTGTTTTTGATATGGGCAAATCTGTGAAAATCCTGGATCTGGCGAAGAAAATGATTCGCCTTTCAGGCTTACAGTTGGGGAAAGATATAGAAATTATTTTTACAGGTTTGAGAAATGGTGAAAAACTATACGAGGAAGTGCTCAGTTCACATGAGGACACATTGCCTACCTACCATCATAAAATTTTGATTGCCAAAACCAGGGTAGTTGAATTGAGTGATATCAGAGATAATCTTGAAAAACTTATTAACTCTGCCTTTGATCGTGATGAACTCAAATTAGTGGGGATTATGAAGTTCATCGTTCCCGAATTTATTAGTAATAGTTCTAAATTTGAAGCTTTAGACATCAAGAGAAAAAACATCTCATAACTTTGTAGGGTAGCCTAACCCAAAATGGAATGTGGACAATTTTTACCAATGAACTAGGGGGACAAGTTCTGTTGGCGTTTTTTTCGTCTTTATTGGTGGCACTATCAATAACACCACTCATTATTCGTGCTTCGCATATCCACGATTTAACTGCAAAACCGAATTACCGGAGTTCCCATCAAGCGCAAATTGCAAATTCGGGAGGTATTGCCCTGTTTATATCAACAACAATTGCCGTTCTGTTCTTTTCACGACTATTAGAAGCTTCAAATGCCCTCTTTATCATTATTGCGGCGCTTGTTTTGTTTTTTACGGGTGTCATAGATGATTATAAACCCATGCCGGTAATCATCAAATTCATTGGCCAGTTCCTTCCGGCCATTCTCATGTTGTTGTCCATGAATAAGGAATTCTTTCTTGTGCCATTTTTTATTTATTCGTCCGAATGGCCATCATGGGTTGGTTATTTTTTTTGGGTCTTATCAATTGTGGCCATAATTAATACCTACAACTTTATAGATGGTATTGATGCATTGATATTTCAATTCGGAACCTATGCCAATTTGGTTTTCGGTATTTATTTCTTATTGGCCGGAGAGGTGAACCTGGCAGTTATCGCATTTGCTTTGGCTGGTGGAATATTGGGTATTTATCGATACAATGTACGGCAACATAAAAAAATATTTTTGGGGGACTCCGGTTCATTGCTTATTGGAGGTTTGATAGGGCTGTTTTCAATCAAATTTCTGGATTTGTCAGCAAATGAAATATATATACAAAGGTCAGCATTATTGCTTGGAATTCTCTTTGTTCCCGTCGCCGATTTTTTCAGGGTGATTATTGAAAGACTAACCGTAGGAAAGTCACCTTTTTCAGCTGACCGGCGACATATACATCACATCGTATTGGATCATTTTAAATACTCACATCAAAAAACCTCGATGATAATTCTGGTTTTCCAAATGTTGATAACTGGTGTATTTTATTTATTCAATATGCTGATCGGACAACATATCGTATTATTTAGCTTAATTATGCTCTTATCCTATCTTATTGGTTTTCGATTTCTCGAAAAGCACTGGAATATTTCGGTGGCTACCAAAATTTAAAGCCTCTTTGCTTCTTTTACTCCTGTTGACACATCGTCTTCAATTTTTTATATTTAGCTAAACAACAAAAACTGATATGGGAAAAGGAGACAAAAAGACAAAAAAGGGTAAAATTGTAAAAGGGACCTACGGGGCCAGGCGACCCAGGAAGAATAAAAATAAGGCCCTTCATCAGGCAAAAGAGAAATAAAGATTAGTTGAGCGCCTGGTTTTTAGTAAGATACCGGGCACTTAACTCATTGACCAACTTAATTACTTCGCTTTTCACTTCAGTTGGATGGATTTCGATAACCGAGCTTCCAAGAATTAGAATCCACCTGGTAAAAAATGGCATGTCAGTTACGCCGAATGTCAGCCTAAAATAGTCCGGATACTCATTCTCCTCCACAAGACCCATATTGTACTTTATGTCTTCAATATACTTCATAACCCCTTTTTCCAGGTTTAAAGTGACTAATCTTATTTCGGTCCGTGCCTTCAATTCCTCTAAATAATCCTGAAGAGATTTTCTGTTATAGCGATGGAATTTTTTGTTAAGCACTTTCACTTTCTCCATTCTGTCAAGTCTGAAATCGCGGTAATCCTTTCTAAAATGACAATACCCAATAAGGTGCCAGTGGTTCCCGTAGAAACATATACCTATCGGCTCAATATTCCGTTCGGTAAATTCCTGCCGATAACCTGAAAAATATTTAACTGATAGCAAATTGTTGTTGACCAGTGCGGATTGAATTTTATCAAAATGCAGAGACGGTTGTTTCCGGGGCATTGGAAAGTACCATTTTGTTAATACTCTTTGTTCCAGTTTTTCCAACGCATCTTTTTGCTCTGATCTTAATACTGACTTAATCTTATAGACAGCATCAGAGTGTTGTTTGTAGAGTGTTTCATCTCCCCATTTTTCTACTAACTGATGACTGATGATGAGTGATGAGGCCTCTTCTTTGGTAAATGATATTGGGGGCAGATGATAGCCATCAGCAAGGTAATACCCTACTCCTGCTTCAGCCCCTATGGGTACGCCAGCTTCTTCCAGGGCACGAATATCGCGGTATACTGTTCGCAAACTAATGTCAAACCGTTCTGCTATTTCGCTGGCCTTAACAATTTTTTTGCTCTGCAGCTGGGTTATGATTGCCTGCAATCGGTCTATTCGATTCATAAAAAGTAGCCCGGGTCAAGGGGCATTAATTTAGTGAATTCCCAGTTGAATTTCAGTGATGTTGTTGGGTGAATCAAATTTTTCGTAATGATGATAAACCTCTCTACACTCATTAGTTGGGATAAAACCTTTCACTGACATTTCTTTCATCATTCTTTCGAAGCGCTGCCCAATATCTTGTAAACCGCCTTTGTATTCCGAATTAAAAACCCTGATCGGTTCTAGTTCACGAAATTTATATTTGGAATTACCTTCTTTTGGATTTTTTACGACAAGCGCAATTTCCAGATGAAATGGTTGAGTAAGGTCATCAGACATTCCGGTGTAGATAAAATGCATTGGCTCCTCTTCTTCAAGTCCCAGATTTTTAGCTTCATGGTACATGTCCTCAATAACCTCCAAGGCAACCTTGTTAATTTGATCTAGTGTCGTAGTCGTGGCATGGTAGAAGATCTTTTTCGGTGAAGTTTGCTTAGTGTTCATAGTGGATGATTTTAGTGTTAAATGATTTAAAAACACTAATCTATGGGCGGATGGTGACAACAGTATGTCAGCAGTGTTATATGTTTATAACTTCCATGAAAAGTTACTTTTCAACCTTTGGCGCTTTTCGAAGTTTATGTATTTTACCGGTTTAAAATTTATACTATGGCAAAGACCAAAAACCCCCTTGTCCGTGAGATCAACTATATTCTGCTGGCTTTTTTACTCACACTTATTGGAATTCTTTTATACGGGTTACTTTTCAATGTCTGGATTAAAACAGTGGAAACAATATTAATTTGGGCTGCCTATACTTATGCAGGATTAATAGCGTTAAGGTTTATAAGATGGTTTATAAACTTGTTTAATACATGATCCGAATTAATTTGGTTTTAATCCTGATGCTATTCCGTCGACTTTTATCCGCTCAAATTATTCCAGATAGTACAGCTTTTGATTTTTTGGTGGGTAAGTGGGATGTCCAGTGGTACAATCCTGATAGTTCTATTCGGTCGGGTACGAATCCTATATAAAATTTTAGGAGGAAATGTACTCCAGGAAAATCTTCTTGTAGAAGATAACTCAAATTTGGCAGGTTATGAAGGAAAAAGCTGGTCTGTATTCAATACACGGGATGATACCTGGCGTCAGACATGGGTAGATAATCAAAGTGGATATATTGAATTCAAGGGGGTTTTAGAAGATAATCGAAAAATTTTTAGAACGAAAATAAAAGTGCAAGGAGAAAAAGATTTCGTTTCTCAAAAGGTATTCTACAATATTTCTCCCAATAGTTTCACATGGGACTGGATGAGGTCAGAAAATGGCGGGGAAGACTGGGTACTTCTTTGGCGAATCTATTACAAAAGACAAGAATAGCATTAGCAAATGGAAGTGGTCAAATTTCACGGATATTTCGCGATAAATATATACAAAAGCCGGCAATAAACATGTTTTAGTATTTTAATGAATAATTATTTAGCACTGTCTCGTCAAGCTTTGCAATAAAAATAAAAGCTCGTCCTTTATCAGATCAAACCGCGTCCAGGGTAAAAAATGATCTTCACCTTTTAGTATAATTGTCTTTAGATTTTTCTTATCGGGTATTTTGTTTTCGAGATATGCCACATTTTCGAATGGCACTAACCTATCGGAGGTACCATGCAAAACAATCGCTTTGGAAGTAAAATCACCCCATTTTTTATCCAGATTTTTGAGTTCTGAAACATGGCTAAACTTCTCTGCCGCTGCCACCTTCATGGCCATTGGTACCATCCATTTGGTCATTTTCCATTTCGCCATTTTAGCTATTTTTATATCTTTTTCATTATAGGGATCGAGCGCCGGCGCCAATAGCACGATTGTCTCATATATTTCAGGAAATAAGATCGCCATTTGTGCAATCACAGGCCCACCGTAGGAATGGCCCACTAGAATGAAATCCTGAAAGCCATATTTCCTTTGAAGCGCCTGGTGCAGGGTATTAGCTTGTTTCTCAAGTGAAGTCATGGGTTCACCAAACTGAGAGTACCCATATCCGGGGCGATCCACACTGATGAGATTGGCCTTTTGAGTAAGTTCCTTATCGGATAGGAATCTAGCATAATCACTTAATGAACCGGGCGCCCCGTGAACAAAGACAATTGTCGGGGAAGATTTTGATTTAAGCTGGGCAACATACCTAACACTTGTGCTATCCAGCCTGACTTGTTCTACAACGAATCTGGATCCTTCAATATTCCGGATTTTACGCCATAGAACCTCATCTGAATCCCTGAATTGCAAGTTAAATGGAAGTTGAGCTGAAGCCATCATTAATAGAATCAGGAATGTTGCCAGCAAAACATATCTTTTTTTTGGTAGCTTTTTTAGCATGGGTAATTGTTGTGTTGCCCCTCAAACATCACACCAATGAACGATGACCTATTCCTGAATGTTTTCTACATCAAACTCTTCCAAAAACTCGCTGGCCTGTTTGGTTGAATAAAAGTCATATGACAAGGTCTGCCCCGTTCCTAAGGCAATTTGTATAGTAACACTTGAAACACCTTCGTCAGACTTAAATACCAATTTGTCTGGTAATTGATAATTATCCGCATCTTGAGAGAGTTTGGCGATTTTATGCACTTTATTGCGATTTGCTCCGCAATACCTACACTGGTAATGGCGCTGCAATTCACCTTCTGAGTATTCAGTAGGCTCAACTAATATCTTCTCTTCTACCTGTCTCATGGTCTGAAATCCACAGGTATTGCATCGGCGTGCTTCCAAATGTCCCGGGTATTTTTCAATGTGAACATCGCCTGTTGCCTCATCTACCCAAACGTCATAATCTACACTAAAAACATTTTCCTCGGCTTGCATGCCTTCTTCGAGGTGAACATCTTCTTCCTCCTCGCTCAAAAGTTTCATTTTGTTACCGGTTTTAGGGTTGATGCGTGGTTTATAACGAAACTCATTCAATGATTTTCTTAGTCGGGCAGGATAGGTGTATTTGAATAGTAAATGTGAAACATAATAGATGAGTGTTCCGATACAAATTGCGATAAATAACCTTATGAATATCCAAAATACACTTGAAACAACAGTTTCGTGGTATAATGTATTGATGATAAAGGTAATGGCAACCGATAGGAAGATCATTGCAGTGAAATTCATCCTGGCTGAGTGATCCCGCAGACAATCGTATTTTTCTTTGTAGGTTTTTTGTGCACCTAACCGGGATTTGTGAATGATTATGGTTGTGAAAGCCGACAGAATTGCCAACCCTGCCAATCCATACATTACCAGGTTCCATATTCCTAAAAATTCAGCGTATGATTTCATAGGTAGTTGATATTTATATATTTCAAATAATAATCAGATTTAATTGTTCAATATAAAATTAAAAACACAAAATACCCAACCCCCTTTATTCCATAGGTTACCTGGGCCTTAAATCCATCATAGGTGTTGTAATATATCAACATACAGATGACGCCATTAATTTAGGTATTGAAAAAAAATTATAGTAGGTGTGTTGGCACAAGTAAAATCAATTTCTATATTTGGCATCAAATGAAAACGAAATCGACATATACATTCTTCTGGTGGTGGCACAGGGCATATTATCGGCGCTGAACAGAAGAGGTACGTTATAAAATATTGGAAAAGGCCTGCTGTTCAGCAGGTCTTTTTTTTGACTAAAACTTTATCATTTTGGAAAAAAAATATATAATATCAACGCATTATGAAAGGCTTATAGCGGATGTGGTGACCCCTGTAAGCATTTACCTCAATATTCGCGATAAGTTTGCCGGGGCCATAATGTTGGAAAGCTCAGACTACCACAGCGATGAAAACAGTTTCAGTTATATCTGTTTCAATCCCATAGCTTCCTTTGAGATGTCCGGCAAATCTCTAAAACGGTCTTATCCTGATGGTAAAATAGATCAAAAAGGCTTATCTACACCGAAGGACGCCATCGAAGAGTTACAGGGATTTGCACAAACATTTAAATCGGATAATCTAAATTTTGACTTCATATCGAACGGACTTTTCGGTTACATAGCATATGAGGCCGTCCAGTATTTCGAGGATATCACCTTTGATCAAAAAAAGAAAGATGAGTACAACATACCTGATATTCTGTATAAAACTTACCGAAATATCATAGCCATCAACCATTTCAATTCAGAAATGTATGTTTTCGACCATTGTGTAGAAGGGGTCCACAATGAGTCTAATCTCAGTGAGATCATCAGCCTGATAAAGAGTAAAAATTTTGCAGCCTATCATTTTGAAAAGGTTGGTGATGAATCCTCCAATTTTAATGACACGGAATTTTTGGGGATCATTAAAAAGGGAAAAGGTCATTGCCACCGTGGTGATGTGTTTCAAATTGTTCTTTCCAGAAGGTTTCAGAATAAATTCAAAGGCGACGAATTCAATGTTTACAGGGCGCTCAGGGCTATTAATCCGTCACCTTACCTCTTCTTTTTTGATTATGGTAGTTTTAAGATTTTCGGGTCATCCCCTGAAGCACAGATTGTTGTCAAAGACGGTGAAGCATCCATTTATCCTATAGCAGGTACATTCAGGCGATCGGGAAATGACATGGCAGATGCCGAACTGGCGCAGAAACTTTCGGAAGATGTTAAGGAAAACTCAGAGCATATAATGCTGGTGGATCTTGCACGAAATGACCTGAGCAGAAGTGGCGAGGACGTTGAAGTGGAAACGTTTAAGGAAATTCAATACTACTCACACGTGATCCACCTGGTTTCCAAAGTTACCGGTAAACTAAATAGCGATACGCAAACTGCCCAGATTGTGGCTGATACATTCCCGGCAGGTACGCTTTCGGGAGCTCCCAAACATATGGCCATGGAGCTGATCGATCAATATGAGCCTACCAAAAGAGGCTACTATGGAGGGGCCATCGGTTACTTTGGCTTCGATGGCAATTTCAATCATGCCATTATGATCAGGTCATTTTTGAGTAAAAACAATACGCTTTTCTACCAGGCAGGTGCAGGGGTAGTGGCCAAGTCGAAAGAAGAAAATGAATTGCAGGAAGTAAATAACAAATTGGCTGCTTTGAAGGCTGCCATTGCTGCGGCCGGAAGAATAAAAAATTAGCACATGAATATTCTAGTTATCGATAATTACGATTCATTTACTTATAACCTGGTGCATATTATCAGGGAGCTGGGGTATTCAAGGCAGCTTAAGATTTTCCGAAATGATAAAATTGAAGTGGAAGAAGTAGCTGATTACGATAAAATCCTTTTATCTCCGGGGCCTGGTATTCCTGAAGAAGCAGGCATTATGCTGGATGTTATTCGCCAGTATGGTCCATCAAAAAGTATTCTGGGGGTTTGCCTGGGCCACCAGGGCATTGGTGAGGTATATGGCGCCAGGCTTTATAATATGCCGGAAGTGTTTCACGGGGTGCAAAAAACCACACATATCATTACCGATATAAGTGATTATATATATAAAGATTTGCCAAATAAGTTTCAGGTTTGCCGCTATCACTCATGGTCAGTCGAAAGCGCAAGTGTCAACGGGGATCTCGAAATCACATCTGTCGATGATGAGGGAATAGTTATGGGAATACAGCACAAAAAATTTGATGTAAGAGGGGTGCAGTTCCATCCTGAATCGGTGATTACCGAACACGGAAAAAAAATGATTGAAAACTGGATTAAACACTAATCGTACGAAAATGCTTTTAATGAAAGATATACTCAACGAACTTTTTGAATATACATCGCTATCGCGCGAGCAGTCGAAAGAAATTCTTACCAACCTGGCGCAAGGCAGGTACAATACTTCCGAAATGGCTGCCTTTCTTACGGTTTATCTTATGCGTAGTATTACGGTACATGAATTGGCTGGTTTTCGCGATGCCATGCTCAACTTATGTGTACCTATAAATATGGAGGAATACGATGTGATGGACCTATGCGGCACAGGAGGTGATGGTAAAGATACCTTTAACATTTCCACACTGGCCAGTTTTATCGTGGCAGGAGCAGGTCAAATGGTGGCAAAGCACGGAAATAACGGGGTTTCTTCCATTTGTGGTTCTTCTAATTTATTGCAACATCTCGGCTACCGGTTTACCAACGAGGAAGACAAGTTGAAAAAAGTGCTCGAGGCAAGTAATATCTGTTTTTTGCATGCCCCGCTATTTCACCCGGCTATGAAAAATGTAGCGCCCGTACGGAAGGAATTGGGAGTGAAAACGTTTTTCAACATGCTGGGGCCCATGGTTAACCCTACTTTTTTAAAGAAACAAATTGTGGGGGTTTTCAGCCTGGAGTTGGTACGTCTATATGGCTATTTGTATCAACAGTCTGATGCCGATTATATCATTTTGCATTCTCTCGATGGCTACGATGAAATATCCCTGACGGGCAATTTTAAAATGACCGGGCCAAATGATGATGCTATCATTTCCCCTTCGGAACTTGGTCTTGATCAGGTAAATGCCGATGAATTGAAAGGGGGCAATACGGTTGAAGAATCCGCCAGGATTTTTATGGGCATTTTGAATGGGAAGGGGAATAGTGCACAAAATCAGGTGGCAATTGCTAATGCCGGAGTGGCACTTTATTGTTCAAAAAAAGCGGATACTATCGAAGATGGAGTGGCAATGGCCAAAGAGTCACTCGAATCGAAGAGGGCATTGCAATGCTTGACTACTTTTATTGAAACATCTCAAAAAAACTAGCATATGAATCAAAATACATCCACCATGACAATATTGGATAAGATCGTCGCTCATAAGCGAAAGGAGGTAGAGGAACGTAAATCGCTTTTCCCGGTAAAGCTGCTGGAACAGAGTATTTACTTCAAAACGCCCACAGTTTCTCTAAAAAAATACATTCTAAGAAAGGATAAGAGTGGAATAATTGCCGAGCTCAAACGAAAGTCGCCATCGAAAGGGGTGATCAATAAACATTTGTCTATCGAAAAAACATCCATTGGTTATATGCAGGCAGGCGCTTCAGCTTTATCCGTATTGACCGATAAGGACTTTTTTGGCGGTAAAAATGAAGACCTGACCACCGCAAGGAAATATAATTTCTGTCCGATACTCCGAAAAGACTTTACGGTCGATGAGTATCAGGTAGTGGAAGCCAAGTCGATAGGTGCGGATGCCATATTGCTGATTGCTGCTGTATTGACGGCTGAAGAGATAAAGCGACTGGCAGCATTTGCCAAATCGCTCAATCTTGAAATCCTGTTGGAAGTGCACAATGAAAAGGAGTTAAAGGGATCCCTTTGCGATGATATCACCCTGATAGGAGTCAATAACCGCGACCTGCATACTTTCGATGTGAACATTGAGACCTCAATTCAACTGGCAGATCAAATCCCGAATGATTTCATTAAGGTATCAGAAAGTGGCATCAGCGATCCGGCAAATATTATGAAGCTCAAAAAAGTAGGCTTTGAAGGGTTTTTGATCGGTGAAACTTTCATGAAAGCCAGCCGGCCCGAAGAGGCTTGTGCAGACTTTATCCAGCAATTGAAAAAACTGGAAACAAAACCATGACATCACTTAAGTGGAAAATATGTGGTATGCGTGATCCGGATAATATCGCCCGTGTAGCCGGCCTCAAACCTGATTTGATGGGATTTATCTTCTATAAAAAGTCACCTCGCTATGTTGCTCAATGGCCACCGGAAGGTCTTGAACTGGAAGAAAAGACTGAGGTGGTGGGCGTATTTGTAAACCCGGATATTCAGGAAATTGAGGAAAGGCATGATCAAAAGTCCTTTCAATGGGTACAATTGCATGGAAATGAATCACCCGGGTTTTGTCAAATAATAAAAGATAAAAACATAGGGGTGATCAAAGCGTTTGGTGTTGACGATTCATTCGATTTTAGTCAGCTAAAGCCTTATCTGGAAACGGTCGATTTATTTCTGTTTGACACCAAGAGCCCACACCATGGGGGTACGGGTAAAAAATTTGATTGGATGCTTTTAAAACAATATTCATATAAAAAACCATTTCTCATAAGTGGAGGAATCGGTCCCGGGGATCAGGAGGCTCTTGAAACCTTATTTGATTCAGATTTACCGGTTTATGGTATCGACATCAACAGCAGGTTTGAATCTTCGCCCGGAATTAAAAACACCCACCTTATTCAAAGTTTTATAGAATCAGTTAAATCTGTGAATTATGAAAGTCGAAGTTGATGAAAGAGGGTATTATGGTAGTTTCGGGGGAGCGTATATCCCCGAAATGTTGTACCCCAATATAGAAGAACTCAGGCTACAATACATGAGCATTATACAGGATCGTGACTTCCAAAAAGATTTCAGGAAGCTTTTGCATGATTATGTAGGAAGGCCGACCCCACTGTTTTTTGCAGAGAGGCTTTCGGAAAAATACAAAGCCAATATTTATCTCAAGCGTGAAGACCTGAACCATACCGGCGCCCATAAAGTGAATAATACGGTGGGGCAGATTTTGCTGGCCCGAAGACTGGGTAAACAGAAAATAATTGCTGAAACCGGCGCAGGTCAACACGGAGTGGCCACGGCAACTGTTTGTGCCCTGATGGGAATGGAGTGTATTGTGTATATGGGCGAAGTGGATATGGCCAGGCAAAAACCCAATGTGGAGCGGATGCGCATTTTGGGGGCAGAGGTACGACCCGCAAAAAGTGGTAGCAAAACCTTGAAAGACGCGACAAACGAAGCCATGCGCCATTGGATCAACAACCCCACCGATACGCATTATATCATCGGATCTGTGGTAGGGCCACACCCTTACCCCGATATGGTCGCACGTTTTCAAAGTGTGATAAGCGAGGAAATGAAGTGGCAGTTTAAAGAAGCGACGGGTAATGAAAATCCTAACCATATAGTGGCATGCGTTGGAGGGGGCAGTAACGCGGCAGGCTCCTACTTTCATTATTATGAAAATGATGAGGTAAACCTAATAGCAGTCGAGGCGGCCGGCAAAGGCAATGCCACGGGTGAATCGGCAGCTACCACAGTTTTGGGTACACCAGGCATACTCCATGGCAGCCGAACGCTGCTTATGCAAACAATTGATGGGCAGGTCGTAGAGCCGTACTCCATTTCGGCAGGTCTTGATTATCCCGGAATAGGCCCCATTCATGCCTATTTGTTTGAAAGCGGCCGGGGAAAATTTATAAGTGTAACAGATGAAGAAGCCATGAAGGCAGGTGTGCTGATGAGTAAACTGGAAGGGATAATCCCGGCTATTGAATCGGCTCATGCGCTGGCAGCGCTCGACTACATGCAGTATGATCGGGATGATGTTATCGCGCTTAATCTGTCTGGACGAGGAGATAAAGATCTTGAAACTTATATCAAATGGGGAGGATATTAATATGAATACATCAACAAGTATAAAAAACAGGTTAGACCTTCTTTTCGAAAGTAAGAATGAACGGATCCTATCGTTATACTACACTGCGGGCTTTCCGAATCCTGAAGATACGATTCCGGTCCTCGAAGCGCTTCAGGAAAGCGGTGCGGACATTGTCGAAATTGGTATGCCTTTTTCCGATCCCATTGCCGACGGACCTACCATTCAGGAGTCTAATAAAAAAGCATTGGACCAAGGCATGAGCATCGAGAAGCTGTTTGCACAATTGAAAGAAATGCGCAATAAAGTTGATCTGCCGGTGATACTGATGGGCTACCTGAATCCGGTAATGCAGTATGGCGTAGAGAAGTTTTGTGCCAGCTGTCAGGAAGTGGGTATTGACGGTTTGATACTTCCTGATTTGCCGATGGCTGAATACCTGGATTTTTATAAACCGACCTTTGACCAGTATGGTTTGTACAATATTTTTCTAATCACACCGCAAACTTCAGACGACAGAGTTAAAGAAATTGACCGGAATTCAAGAGGATTTATGTATATGGTATCATCAGCGAGTACAACCGGCGCTAAAAATGAGATCACAGATGTACAGCGGCAATACTTCGAACGCATTAAAAACATGCAACTATCCATACCACGATTAATTGGTTTTGGCATTTCCAACAAAGAAACATTCGATCAGGCCTGCGCACATGCAAATGGGGCTATTATTGGATCTGCCTTTATCAACCTACTGGACAGAAGTAAGGATCTGAAAAAGGATATCCGGGAATTTATAAATGGAATAAAAAATTGACAATTGAAATCAGCGTGTTATGATCATACAACTTGAACAAAAAATAAAGGACAACGATAAGAAGGCCATTGTAGAAAAGGTGAATGGCCTGAAATACAAGACCACTGAAGTTACTACCCAGAAGGGAAGTTATTTAATTGGGATTGGAAAAACCGATTTTGATATTCGCGAAGTAGGCTTTATGCCCGGTATATCCGATATCCATATCGTTTCTGACGACTATAAGCTGGTTTCCAGAAAATGGAAGGTAAAACCTACTACCATTGATCTGGGTGATGGCGTAACGATCAATGATAAGCAACTGGCCATTATGGCGGGCCCATGCTCCATAGAAGGCGAGGAACAAATCCAACAAACCGTCGAACACCTGAAAGCCAATGGGGTGTCGATTATGCGCGGAGGGGTATACAAACCACGAAGTTCTCCTTACTCATTCCGGGGCCTGGGAATTGAAGGGTTAAAACTGTGGAACAAGTATGCCCGGGAGGCCGGTATCAAAATTGTTACTGAAGTCATGCAGGTCTCACAAATAGAAGAAATGTATGATTATGTGGACATCTATCAGGTAGGCGCCCGGAATACCCAGAATTTTAACCTGCTCGATGAATTGGGCAAAATTGATAAAGCCGTGATGATCAAACGGGGTATTTCGGGTACCATTGATGAACTTTTGTACTCAGCCGAGTATGTTTTTTCAGGTGGGAATGAAAAGCTACTGCTTTGTGAACGAGGGATCAGGACCTATGAAAAGGCGAGCCGCAATACAATGGATTTAAACGCCATTCCTATTTTAAAAGAAAAAACGCATTTACCGGTTATTGCCGACCCCTCTCATGGCATTGGTATTCGCCGGCATGTGGAACCCATTGCACTGGCAAGCATCATGGCAGGGGCTGATGGGGTGATCTTCGAGAATCATAGTGTACCCGAAGAGGCCTTTTCTGATGGTCAGCAAACGCTTGATTTTGATGAATCAGCAAGATTGATCAGGCGAATGCGACAAACTTTTGAGTTGAGGGAATCATTTTAACCTGGACCATGCATTAGGATTCGTCATGAAAGCCCAAAATGCAATAAGATCAAGTGTTTAGGGTTATTTTGGCACGGAGGCGTGGTTAACCATCACGGTGAGTACCAAAATGTCCATAAATGCTTGAGGTTGAAGCAGTTTGGACTTGGGATAGAATGTTAATGCATGGTCCAGGTTCAATGCCACTCAGGCGTCTGGCCTCACGTATGGCCCATTGTACGCCGCGGGCAGACATGGCTACGTATTCACCGGTTCGGCTTTTGCCATTGAATAAGTGATCGACGGGATGTTCTGCTTCAAGATAATTTTTGATGCCCCTGACCAGCATAGGACAAAGAGGCACATAGCGGTCTTTTCGTCCTTTGCCTTCTCGTACATGAAGCATTTGGCGTTCAAGATCAAGATCAGTAATTTTCAATTTGCACAACTCATGATTGCGCAGTCCACAGCCATAGAGCAGCCCGATGATCAAGCGGTGGCGAAGCAGGGCCGGAGGTATAAGCAGGGCTTTTACTTCCTGGCCGCTCAATACAACAGGATACTTCTTTGGCCTTGCAATGCTTGGCAGAATTACATTGCTTGATGCCTTATCATAAAGACGAAACAAGTACCGCAAACCGTAAACCGTGTGCTTAAAGAAGCTGTCAGATGGAGTTTGATGTTTCCTTTTTAAGTGATGTAGATAGTCCAGTATCGCATCATCATCAAGATCCAACAGGTCACACTGGAGATAAAGTGCCATCTGAGCCAGACATCGGGAATAGTTGGTAAGTGTGCTTTGGCTTCTACCGGAAATAGCTACCGATCTTTGGAGCTTTTTGTAATGAATTGAAAAATTAGGAGCATTTTTACATGCTTTCTCAATGATTGTTATTCTTTTTTTTCATAGCTTAATCTTTATGTATTTGAAATGATTAATCCTCCTAAGTTAGAAACTATTAAGCTTCCGACGAAGGAGGATTTGTTCAACAACGTATATAGCTCATAGCTAATTAGTTGCTTAATCAAAGTTAAGGCATATTTGGAAAGTCGCCAAATTTTTAAATTTGATGATTTCCAATAAAAAAGATAAATAATAAAATTTAAAAATTCGGCTTGTGCTTAA
>DNTA01000218.1 GCA_003500135.1 Cytophagales bacterium
TGACCTTAACTAAACGGCATTAGATCCAGGTTTATTTCCAGTAATTTCCCCCCAATTAATTGCCATAAGGACCTGCGATTTGTAACTTAATATCAAAAGCACGGTCATGAAAACATTGATCATTTTTATAGTTTGTCTTTCAATTGGAGCCTTACAGACTGATCCATATGCCGACCAGCGGGAGGATATGGTGGACCAGCAACTCAAGCGCCGTGGTGTCAATGATAAGGAAGTGCTGGAAGCTATGCGTACAGTTCCGAGGCACTTATTCGTACCCGAAGAGCATGTAGGCCGGGCCTATCGCGACGGCCCGCTGCCCATCGGATACGGACAAACGATTTCCCAGCCGTATATTGTGGCCTACATGACCGAAATGATCCGTCCGAAGCCGGAATTTAAAGCGCTCGAGATCGGCACGGGGTCAGGCTATCAGGCAGCAGTGCTGGCGGAAATTGTGGATCAGGTGTATACCATTGAAATTGTAGCGCCACTGGGTAAGGCGGCAAAAAAGAGGTTGGCCGATCTGGGCTATGACAATGTAGCGGTGAAGGTGGCCGATGGTTATTATGGCTGGGAAGAACACGCCCCGTTTGATGCCATAATTGTAACTGCGGCATCTGAATCCATACCGCCACCATTGATCAAACAGCTCAAAGATGGCGGGCGAATGGCTATTCCGGTTGGTTCCCCGTTTTTAACGCAATACCTGATCCTGGTGAAAAAGAAAGGAGACGAGATCACCACGCACAATGAATTTCCGGTGCGTTTTGTGCCTTTTACCCGTTCCAAAGAAAAGGACGACTAAACAATGGCGAATCTTAAAAACTACCATACGCCATTGTTTGTCATTTCCATCGCCATCATTTCTTTTCAATTGTGTTTGGTGCAGCTACTCTCATACGTTCAGTGGCACCACTTTGCTTTTATGATCATTTCGATCGCGATGCTGGGCTTTGGCGCAGCCGGTACGGTACTTTCTATTTTCAGTCGCTTTTTTTTGGCCAATAGCCAGTGGTCGTTGTTCATTTTCAGCGCTTTGTGCGCACTTTTATTATGCATGGCAATCCCACTGAGTCAGCTTCCGGTCTTTCGATTCGACTCCTTCCTGATCTTTTCAGATTTCAATCATATCCTGCGGTTTACAGGTACATGTTTCATTTTCTTTCTTCCATTTTTCTTCGGGGCGCTGGTGATCGGGCTGATCTTTTATGTGCAGGCCGAACACGTCGGGGTGATCTACTTTGCGAACCTTGCCGGATCGGCTGCGGGAGGTATGATCATTCCTGTTCTGATGTGGTGGGTGGCTCCGGAATCCTTGCCTTATCTCGTAGCCATATTGCCGCTGATAGCTGCCTTTTTCCTGATACCGGATCATTCCGGGTCATATGCCCGAATGGTAATGTTCATCACCGCCATAACGGTAGTGGTATCTTTCGTTTTCAAACCGGAATTGAAAATGTCGGAATACAAGGACCTGGCGAAGGCTAAACTACTTCCCGGCGCCCAATTACATCACGAGCGGTTTAGTCCGTATGGCATGTTCCATATCCTGCAATCGCCGGTGATGCGACACGGACATGGCGTAGGGCTGCATTTCGAAGGTGAAATCCCTGTACAACCTATGTATTTCATAAACGGCAACTGGATAGGGGCTCAACTGACTCAGCCGGATTCGGGGGTGCATTTACTCGATTTTGCGCCAATAGCCTTTCCTTTTCAGGTCGGTGGCATACATTCAGCCTTAATGCTTCAGGGCAACACTTTTACCGAAGCGGATTATGCATCTTATAAGGGCACGGCACATATTGTGGCCACAGAGCCCAACCCGCAGATCAGGGATCTTTACATTGAAAATTGCGAAAAAAAATCCGTCAGCACGCAAGTTGAAATTATGCCCATAGAGCCGCGAACCTATCTGGAGGCATACGACAGGCAATTTGATTTGGTCAGTCTACCTTCGCTGGGCAGCTTTGGCGGTAATGCCGGCATACATGCACTTGAAGAGGATTATTTATACACGCTTGAGGGTTTTCAGTCCATTTGGTCACACCTGACTCGTGACGGGTGGATGAAAATTACGGTTTGGAATGATTATCCACCGCAGTATGCCCTCCGTCTGGCCCTCATGCTCCGCCAATTTATGGAAATGGAAACGGAAGATGTAGTGAATCAACATTTACTTATTCTGAAGAGCTGGGGCTCTTACACGTTTTTCATCCATAAAAGCCGTTTGACAAACGATATCCGGCAAACTTTTGAAGATTTCTGTACAGCCAAAGGGTTTGAGGTTTTTAAGTATGATCCGGATGTCAATATTGACTATGCTACGATTGGCGAACAGACCGATCAGGGTGTGTTTGATCAGTTCCTGAATGCCGCCTTATTCCATGATCCCTGGTTGATCATGCAAGCATATGCTTTTCGTATGGAACCACCGACAGATAATTCTCCTTTTATTCATCAATTTCTAAAGAAGGCCAGCCTGCAAAAGCTCCGAAATACGTATTCGACTACTTCTGTACCGTATTTTGGCCTGGGCTACCTGATGGTTTGGATAACGATAGGTGTCGTGGTGGCGCTGGCGCTGGCATTTATCGTTTTACCCATTTTGATCAGGAAACAGCAACTCAGAAATGATAAAACCTGGATCATACTCTATTTTGGCAGTATAGGTTTGGGGTACCTATTCATTGAGATCAACCTTATTCAGCAGTGTATATTGTATTTTGGCAATCCGGTATATGCGGTTGCGGCCACCATCAGCACCATACTTTTGTTTTCAGGTCTGGGTAGTTTTGTTTCCGAAAAATGGGAGGGCGCCTGGTCGAAACTCCCATGGATCATTATTGGGGTTGTATTCCTGGCGATTATTAATGGTTTGATGTTCAATGGGTTTACATTGAGCACGGTAAATTATGGTCTGGCCATAAAACTGTTACTTTTCGTCCTGATGATCGGGCCCATCGCTTTTTTAATGGGCTTTCCTTTTCCACTGGCCATCAGTTATCTAAGTAAAAAACATCAGCAGGCCATACCGTGGGCATGGGGAGTGAACGGCTACTTTTCCGTCATCAGCAGTCCGCTGGCCATCATCCTGGCTGTGGAGTGGGGGTATCAAGTACTTTGGTTGCTGGCGGCAGCGCTATATGTTTTACCACTTATTGCACGCTTTTCCATTCAGAAGTAATGACCGTAATTGATCAGCCTTTGGATGCAAATACCGGATAGTGATCACTAATAACTTTTAGATAATTTATGGGTAGTGGTATGACATAACATGATTCAGGTTAAATTAGCTTTTTGGCGCTGTTTTTTACAAGCAGGTCCATCAAACACACCATGGTTTTAGTTTGGTTTTGACATATCTTGTTTGTTTTGAATTTCCGGGGATAGTTTTCAGATTTAAGCATCAGTTGAAATGAGGCGGGAGACCGTTTTGTGTCTTGACCTTTTAGCAGTAGAAAGATTGTGGGCTTATCCTATTTTACTTTAACCTGATAAACCGTTCACCTTGTTATATTTGATATCTATGGATTAAAAAATCCCGATCTAAGAAAAATAATGGTTTATAGGGGTAAAAAGCATATAAAGTGTGATAGTGTATATCAATCATTACAACTGCTTTGAAGAAAACAATTGCTTTAATCACAAACTTATGATTGATCAAAGTACTAATCCGTTGAGTAAGTAAAGTACCTGATTTAAAAGTTATAGTATTCATTAGACCATTTTATACACCAACTATGAAAAAAAGATTTAAAAAACCGCTACTGTTCCTCCTGTTGCCCTTTTTGTTGGCCTTCCATTGTGAGGAGGAAAACACAGGTTTTGAAACGCTATACCTGTTACAGAATGATTCACGCTCCGACTTATTTTTAATTAAGCCTGAAAGCCTAATCATTGAAATTGAAAGTAAGACCACCATGATGGTCGGAAGCGCCTTAAATTCAGAAACCAGTCCGATTTTGCCTTCGGAATCCTTCGTTTTCAATGGTATTAAGCTCTATAAAATGGATAGCGCTGATTTGATACTGGTTTACGATCAGGATCCCCTGAATGATGATCTTTGGGTTTTTAACGAGCCATCCGTGAACCGTTTTGAGTATAAATTGGTCATTACTGATGCCTTAATTGATTAAATCATTTATCCTGAACGATGTGTATCCGTGTAGGGTATTTGAGGCTTCACGGGGAAGAGATACATGAATTTTTGGGACCGCATAAATTATAATCTATTAATCCGGGGCAGTATGAACCTTAAAATACTAACCTTACTGTTTTGCTTAATCAGTTTATCAGCATTTGGACAAACGGAACATAATGAAACCCGGAAAATAAGGAATGCGATTTATGTCGAAGCCCTGGGTAGTGGCTTACTAGGCTCGGTTAATTACGAAAGGCAATTGAGCAGGAACCCCTATTTTACAGCGAGAGTTGGTGTTGGTTTTTATACTGAAGGAAATTTTTATTTAACCATACCTATTTCATTGCAGTATTTAATTGACTTAAAGAAAAATAATTTCATTGAGACGGGGATGGGTTACACCTGGGCTCAATTTGGAGCAGATGACTGTTTCCGTTGCGATGGAAGTGATAAAACTGATAATTATGGCAATCTGTATCTTTCCATTGGGTACAGAAAACATTTCGGAAATAAATGGATGTGGAAAGTCAGTTTTAGTCCATTGATCACAAATAATCATGATGCCAATTTTACTCCCTGGTTTGGGGCAGGATTGGGCAAGCGGTTCTAAATTAAAGGACTAATAAAAAGCAATCATTCTTTATGTCTTCCGAAGTATGATGTAAAAGAACGATTTCAACCCGTGTCTCCTACACGGTCTAAATCACGTATTCCTTCATTTCATGAATCGATCTTTTAGGGCATCTGCTTTTCTTGTCCGCGTCGCAGAGGTTGGTGGTCATTAATGGTTTGTCAGAGCCCTTTCAGAACACTGAAAATAACGAACAGATTATGGTTTAACCTGGGCAAAGTGCATGTTTACCGGTGCCTAGCGCAACTGTTTCAATGCTCCAATCGGGTTTGTGCAAATGATTATCTTAGCAGGGCCATCTCGGCATACATCGTTTCACTGACTTGGAAAGGAAGGGGCTCTGTATCTCTATCGAATAATACAAAAGCAAAAATACTTAAAAAATGAAAGCAGCTGGCTATTCCGGAACGCCATTGTCAAAGAAACTTGGGATCAAAAATGGATTTAAAATAAGCATCACTAATGAGCCGAAAGGCTATTTTGACTTATTTTCTGACCTTCCGGCTGATTTAAAAATTGTGTCTGATCATAAAATCAAAAAAGATTTTATCCACTATTTCACAAAGAGTGCTGCCGTACTGAATAAAGATTTAAAACAATTGAAACAAGAAATTGAGAAAAATGGAATAATTTGGGTTTCCTGGCCAAAAAAAAACTGCCAACGTGGTAACCGACATAAATGGGAATATCGTAAGTGAAATAGGATTAAGGGATGGACTTGTGGATATAAAATTTTTGCAGTGAATGAAATTTGGTCTGGGTTAAAATTCTTTATCCCAATAAAGATAGAAAGTAATAAAGCCGGTTTATAACACATTGTATCGCAATTGCGGAACCTGAGTAGTGCAAGCAACAGCAATTTTTAAACTGGATCATGCTTTAGGCTTCGTCATGAAAGCCCAAAATGCAA
>DNTA01000221.1 GCA_003500135.1 Cytophagales bacterium
CGAGTTTTTAAGCAGGCCCTAAATATACTTGCCTAGCTCCATGCCAAAGATACATAGTGATGTTCCTCAGACCATTGCTGGTACTATTGGGTATTTGGGTCAGGATTATGTTTTATTAATGGTTGTACTATTTGAAATTGAACTAGGCATTTAGTCCACAATATGGCAGATTCAATATTAGATTCCTCGTCAGAGATGCTGGTTTTCTTGCCTATGTTTTGCCATGCTTCAATTGAGATCGCCCTTAAAATCGCTGGCATACTAGATGTATCATTGGATTGCCTCACAGGTAAAACCGATGTAGAAATGGACAAGTACACGCAAAAGTGTATCTTGGAGTTTTCTAAGTTTAAAGAAGCTGAGAGGGACCATATCCGTGATCCATGCATTCATCTCCAAAAGAAAGATTCAGTCAATTATGTGATTTGACCTATCAATACTAAAAATTAATAAGGTCAATTAAAAGTGTAGACAAAAGCCTTTCAACGAATTGTTATTATTTACTAATGCATAGCATTTTTTAGACACTTTGTATGCTTGAAGATTATCAGCTTCACTATCAAATAGTATTTTCAAAATTGTCTGAGATTTATTCAGAATTACTTTATAATTAGGATAATTATAGCTCTGATGATTCAATGAGTTTTCATCAATCCGAAGAACACCGAAGTCTATAATATTGATCTCATTAATTAATTTATCTTCAACCATAATCCACTTCCTCTTAGGTATCAAAAGATCAAAGTTTTCCAATATCCTTTCTGCATTGATATCAAAAATAAGCCATCCATCTATGTCCATGCCATATTTCCAATCACTCGTTTTTATACTAGTGACTTCTAAAATACCTGACTCATCATCATATTTAGGAAATAGCTCTCCCACATTAGATGATTTCACCAATTCGATCTTAATCTCTTTCATTTAAAAATTAATTAGGCCTCCATTTAATCGGTAACCAATCTGGAGAAGGCTTACCTTCAAAAACGGTTATTGCTGTACCTCCAGATGGTTGAGTCACTGCCACTGATATTTTATGACGACTGAGGTGTCTTATATAATTTCCAGTATTTGGATTATAGTATAGTCTTCCTTTATTATACGCCTCAATTGCTAGTACCGTAGTAATACCTCGGCTTCCTCGTTGTACCAGTCTATTCCTAAAATGCTTTGTGGTTTTAAAAGGGAATTTCTTGAGTCCAGGTGTAAAAGGAGCACCACCTTGCATTCCATCTTCTAAATCAACTTCACTTCCTGATAAGCCGTTTAATTCCCTCCATAACTCAAAGGCTGCAGGAACACCTTCTTTTACATTATGTATAAATGACTCATTCAAATAAAGATGTCTTCCTGGTGCACTAGCTAGATCAAATGTTGATATCTGCATAAGTTTCCTAAATGCAATCTCTTCTGCTTTAGTCCAAGCATTCCCTTGAACTACAACATCATTTAAAAATGACATATCATTTCCTGGATCGCTATACTGACTAAATCCATCAGGACAACTAATTGCATAACCATTTGCATCGTAACAAGTTCCACCATCAGGGTCAAACGTATTCTTAGGATTATTCCCCATCCCTAGATAAGGTGAATAAAACTGCTTATAAGGATCCGTACTAATCCACCTCCCAATGACCGGATCATACATCCTCAGTTCAAAAGCATTCCATCCAGTCTCTTCGGTTTCATCCTCGGCGTACTCTCTCCCGCATAAAGGGCGGGACAGGCCTTGATAGCCATACCTGTAACCATCTCCCCCCGCAGCCATAGAAAGGCCAAAAGGATAGTAGCTGGCGTAGTGCAGTACTCCTGGACTGGCGCTACGGTTAAAAGTTTGCCTTACATTACCCAAATGATCTTTTACAACTTTATTATGATATCATCTAATACAATTAATAGATATTTTAACTCAGTTGGTGTGTATACCCCTTCGGAAATTATACTTTTTATTGTGTCTTCTTCGTTCAAAAAGATAAAACTTGATTTTCTTAAATGCGTTTCTGAACTTCTTGATAAATATTCACTCTTAAGTTCATGAGGATTGATTTGCTGAATAATATTTTTCAACCCTAACTCATCTATTTTTTCAATACTTAATTCATTGAAAGTATTATTTTTTTTTAATAAGAGTTTATAATCTTTTGTGATATGCAAAACATAATTTGGGCAATTATTGCTTTCAAAAAATGATGATATGACCATATCATAATCATGATTAATGGTTTCTGGTTCCAGTCTTTTTACTTTTTGATAAATTTCAAAAGTTCCGTTTTTCTTAACCAAAAACAAGGAATCTTCATTTAAGTATTGAATTTTGTAATTCCACTCATCAGAAGAATCACAAAGCAATACTTTATCTCCCAATAAATTGAAATCACTTATGGTTCCGAAATACTTATCTTCAAGATCATAATTTATAAATCCAGGCAATTTCTGTACAGTATTATCATGATTAAAAATCAGATAATATGGAGTTTCTTCTTTTTCAAAAACGATACAATTAATACCATATGGTAGAGTGTCGTTTGTTTTAATAAGTTTCCATTTCCCAATAAGCTCATTTTTCATGCTCTTACAACTCGATAAACAAAACAAGGCAATTATGATGAATTTAATGACTCTCATTTTCTAAAAGATAATTATAATTTTCTAACATATCTTGTTTAAATGAGTCACCTACTTTTTTCCAAGTAGGATGGGCAAATTGTAGTTCATAAGCCTTATAATGAGGTCCATTACCCTTTCCATATAGCATAATTGCATGTCCCAAAAACTCATGAATCCCTACAGCATTTTGGAGGTTTTCTACAGTAGTTTTATACCCCTGATTAAGTCTTCTATTTGTCATACCAATTGTCAATTTAACTGGGTAATTACCAACTCCATTGATATAACTAGTGCTAAATTCATTTGATATTGCGGCGCCATCATTATATTTTATACCACCCATTCTATCATATAAAGATATAATTGACTTTAATAATAAACTCATATCCATTTCCGGTAATTGACTAAGGACATGATTGAAAACTTTTGCCATAGAAGATAATCCTAAATTAGCACTAGAAATGTAATTAGCAAATACTCCTTCTTCTGCTAACTCCATCACAAAATTATGGTCTAATGTTTTTTCACCATTGAAAGTAAATCCTTTATAGTCTGCCTCATCCATAATGATTATATCACCTTCAAATCCCTCACTATCAACACCTAAAAAGTCACCCTCACTTGTATAAATTGGTGAAGCATTTCTTCCGTCACTATCTATTAATTGTAATGGATTATTACCCATCCCTAAATAAGGACTGGCAAATTGCCGTGCCGGGTCAACCGAAATCCATCTCCCGATCACCGGATCATACATCCTTGCTTCAAAAGCATTCCATCCGGTCTCTTCGGTTTCATCCTCGGCGTACTCTCTCCCGCATAAAGGGCGGGACAGGCTCTATTAAACATAGCGATAACCCTCTCACCCGGCTGCCATCTAAAATTGCAAGGCAAGTTTTGCAAAAAGGAAACTAGCGTCGATGGGGTTACATTAATAAAATCAATAATCATTTATTTTATAAAATTAAAAATAATAACTGAAATTAGAAGTATAAATAAATACACCCAGATTTCGGCTTTAAATAATTTTTTTTGATAATTTTTGATTGAAAGATACTTACTAATTAATTCGCTATATATTTTATTTACCATGAACTCTTCCCTAATTTCGAATTCAAATGTTGGTTTGGAAGTTGGTTTAAAATCATAAAAATTTGTTGAGAAATTACTATAATTTTTTAGTGTCGTTAGCTTATCATTCAAAAAAATAATCTTTTGTTTAACGATATTAATTCTATGTGAATACATGTATCCATAACGAAATAAAAACGTGGCTATATTAAATATTTACTATAATTATTAATTCCTTCATAAGATATATTAAATTATAATCCACTAAAACGTGCACCAATAAAACCACTTACTTCGATTCCCGCGTTAAAACTACCAAAACCTATTGATCGTGCCCAATTTTCGGAAAAACCTATGACAGGATAAGTGCCGTGAACACTATCATAATTCGCTCCAGTTCTAATAATCTTATATCCAGTACTGAATGTCCCTTTGTATGATTCCTTAAATGGATTTAGTTGTAATTTTGATTCGTAATCCCCATATAGTGCTTCAATTTGATATGAAAAATTTACATTTCCAGATGAAAGATCTACATATCCCCCATCATTAAACCTATCGTATCCGAATTCCAAATTAATAAGATCAACACTTCCTACATCATATCTTTGGCCATATATAAATTTATCTTCATAACTTAACTTTCCATATCTTATAGCTGCACTAAAATTAGTGACAAATTCAGCCTTAAAAGTCATCCAAGTTGGTAACTTACCATTTCTGACCGCATCTGCTTCAACTTCTGAAAGACCAGCAGAAATTTCAACCTCTTCAAGTTTCATGGATAAATTATCAGGCCAAATCCATTCATATCCATCTACATCGCCTGTTACACCAATTAAATTAACTTCTTTACCAGTATTATTATCTTTATACCAATCTCGACCATCAGGATCCACTCCATTTATTGGGTCGTTGCCCATCCCTAAATAAGGACTTGCAAACTGCCTTGCCGGATCGATACTAATCCACCTCCCGATCACCGGATCATACATCCTTGCTTCAAAAGCATTCCATCCGGTCTCTTCGGTTTCATCCTCGGCGTACTCTCTCCCGCATAAAGGGCGGGACAGGCCTTGGTAACCGTATCGGTACCGGTCTCCACCTTCGGACAACAAAATTGTACAGAGGGTATTGCAAAAAAGTGATGCGCGTTGGTGGGGCTATTCTCTGTAACTTTTGTATGATTCAAAATCTCTGAAGATATTCTTTTTTTGAGTCTCCGTTATATCTCTTTTGATCCCTGCTTGATTCAAACTGATAACTTCTTTATTTGATACAAAAAAGATAACTTCTTTGATAGTGTAATCTTTTGCATCAAATTCATCATGCCATTTCGGTAATGAAAAGGACTTGAGTTCTCGTCTTAAGTAAATTAACTCACCATTGCATAGGTAATAATGAGATTTTAGATTCGCATATTCCCCATCAAAATAAATTGACATTTTAACGAGTTCATTATCCTTGTAAAACCTTTTTAGATTTACAATAGCGATGTTTTTTATCCCAAAAGCCTCGAATGATTTATTATCTGAGTCAGAATATAAATCGGCATCTTCAAAAGATTCTACTTTAAGAATATCCACTTTTAAATCAATTTCCTTTACTTTTTCTTGAATATTTTCAATGTCAACACATTGAAAAAATAAGAGTACTAATAGTATCATATTTATGGTTTTACTAGTTGTATTTTGGTCTTGCCACGTATTTAATTGTAGCAATTCCAGGAAATTACTTAAATAAAAACGAAAAAAAGTACAGGTGAATATTATTCAGCACGCGTTTTGTAAAAAAGAAACGTTCGCCAGGGGAAGACGAGTTGCGGACTCTAACAGCTTGGCATCTCGAAGCATTAAACATAGCAATTTTGCAAAGTTAATACCACAATGGGATTATTTCATCTATCACCCATTTACTGCTAGTCTTTACAGTATATACAATATATCCTGCACTACAATCATTACCACATTGAATTGCTAAATAATAGCATGCCCTATTTGATGTCTCATTTCTTATCACATTTGACACACTTATACTTCCAAAAAAATCTTCTCCATCAAAATCTACATTGCGTTCTATACTTTCTTGTTTGTGATAAAATATATATGAATCATGAATACGTCCTTCTGAAATATTCAATTTTACTGAGTCATCCAGTACATGCAATAATGATCTTAACATTTCTAAGTTCTCACTTTTTATCTCATGATTTTCTTGCAAAACCCCCTCAATTGTAATACGCTTAACGTTATCAGGGTAGATATTATGAAACACCAAAATTCTATTTGTTACATCAATATTTTTAGTGATTGAGTCAATTGAGGCATATAAGCAATCTCTAAATACAGCATCTTTATAATTAATTACATCATGAGACTGCTGATTTTTTTGCTTCTTTCCTTAAACATGCAGTTTGTATGATAGTCATAACTACCAAAATAAGACTAAGTGTTGTTAATTTGACTTTTTCCATGCTGGTATTTTATATGCTCCTTTAATTGTATCTCGGTAATTCAATTTCTTAGCCACCTTTAAGTCTGGCTAAAAAATATCGTTCCCTCAAATCGGAGATTGCTGATTTGATCGATGAACTGGAAACAGATCCTACCAAAGGCACTCACCGGGGCAACGAAATATACAAATTCCGCCTGGCTATTGCTTCTAAAGGAAAAGGCAAGTCTAGCTGGGCTAGGGTCATGTCTTTAGTGCAAGTCACTGAAACTAACTAACCTCATACTGTTTTCCATCAACAACAAAGGTGAAAAAGATGATATCTCCGATAAGGAAATTAAGGCTCTCATCAATGCTCTGAGATGAAAAAACCCAGCTTGATGCAAGGCTTTGGTTTTATTCTTTTACTTTACAGCACACCTTAGAACAGCTAGGGGTACATAATACGACCAACTGGTCTAATACCATCATAAGGAACAAATCTTACTGAATCAGTCGAATTCTGAATCTTACTAATTACGTTGCCCTTTCCGTAATCTTGCCATATCTCAAAATAAACCTTGGTAGTATCTAAAACCTTTATAAAAAATAAGCTATCGTTGATTTGCTCAAAAGACACATTCTTTTCTTCTTTTATTATTATAGGATAGGTAGAGATACCAATTACCTCAATTTTTATCGTATCCTCATTAATTGCATCTAACTTCACGGGTTGTTGAGATAAATGTGATGATATAGAAATTATTAGCTGCTTGTGACTACTATCAAATTTCGGATTAGTTAAATATACGGTATCCAAATTCACGACTCTTGTATCATCTGTTTGCAAATCAGATGAAAGCCTTTTATCATTTTTACAGAATGTCATAAAAATTGATAGTAAAATTATGGCTAAAATTATATTTCTCTTCATATTCATAAAAAGTATTTAATTTTTATCTGGATTAGCTACTTTAATAGAATCCCATCTGACAGGTTCCCCTCCATTTTTTACACCAAAGTGATGCCATACAGAGTCAGGCTTCTTTATCACAGCATATCCCCTGGGTGCAAATGATTCTATAGCCCCTGAAAGTGTATTATTATATTTATTCACTAGAGCATGAGCTTCTAATGTTATTTCCTGAATAGCAACTTTATTCAATGAAGGTTCGATATTTGTTGCTTTATTTCTTTGTTCTGTCAATGTACCTTTAGTCGCTTTATAACTATTTGGAAACATGGCATCAAAAAGATCTAAGATTTCAGCAATATCATCATAGTTAACATGATATGTCGTTGCATCAGGGTTTGGTTTACTCGAATAATCACCAATTTCACCTCCTTCGCCCCATATAACAAATTGAACAGGAAATGGATTAATATCTTGAGGACAACTATTACATATTATTAATTCATCCAATCGCCGCATGAAATTCCAAAATCCATTTGAATAACTTTGAGTTTCTCCATCAGGTGAGAAAATAAGCTCAGGTAAACGATATGTTATTTGACCATCATTTTTATCTACAGTCGGGACCCCATTTCTACCATCCGGATCAATCATGTTTATAGGATCATTCCCCACCCAAACATATGGGGACCAAAACTGTCTAGCTGGGTCAATAGAAATTGCTCGCCCTATAACCGGGTCGTACATCCTTGCTTCAAAAGCATTCCATCCGGTCTCTTCGGTTTCATCCTCGGCGTACTCTCTCCCGCATAAGGGCGGGACAGGCTCTATTAAACATAGCGATAACCCTCCCGCCCGGCTGCCATCTAAAATTTTATAGCACTTGTTTCGCTGAAAAGTAATTTAAACCAGTGGAGTCAATTTATTTTATTCATATTTATAATTACCAAAGTGTCCATAAAATAATATTCAATTATAGGTTTTCCATATACCCTAACTTGATTTTCGTCAATCACAAAGCTTGTATTTTCAAAAAAAGTTAAAATTTCATCTTTAGAATTGGGGTCAAATAAATCACTGAATATATGGTAGTCATCATATTTAATATAAGCAGTTACTTCTTGTTCATCTTCAATTATTAAATCTAATTCACTTTTAATTGGTTGTAATTTTGCAGAGTCTTTCCCATAAATAGCTACTAATGTATTCGATCCTTTTATGTATTTGTTGGATTGGAAATCAAATTTTATAGTATCGTTTGATTCATTCACCAGTGTAAACTTAATATCAAAATTTTCAGGAGGAAATTTAAATGATTGTTCCCGGATTTTACTATAATCTATAAAATGATAGTCTATTCCGAATACCATATTTTTAATAAACAGTTTCTCTTCATTTCTTTCTTTACAACTAATACAAAGAATCACAAGCAATATCACTAACGATACTTTATCTAAATGTTGGGTCATTTCTTTCTTTAATCTCTGATTTAGCCCCCTAATACCTCGGACATAATTATAGTTTTAAATTAGTAATTATGTCAAAGAAAAAAAGAACATTTAGCAAAGAAGAGAAGCTCTCGATATTGAAAGAGGCTTCGGAACAGGGTGTAAAATTGACCCTTGACAAACATGGTTTATTTCCGGCCACCTTTTATTCATGGAAGAAGAAATTTGAACAGATGGGCGAAGATGTATATATCAAACAAAAAAGCCATAGCTTTACATGCTATGGCCTGTGTGATTCCACAGGGACTCGAACCCCGAACCTACTGCTTAGAAGGCAGTTGCTCTATCCAGTTGAGCTATGGAACCTTTTAAACGCCTCTTTTCCCATAAGGCGGTGCAAAAGTACCTATTTTTTACTTTTTAGCAAATCAAAAGATTATAAAACAATGTAAAATATATTATTTTTTGATAGCATCATATCTAACCATAAGTATTCTAAATTGTAACTAAGGTACATCAATGCTTAATACACTATGAATTATTTAATATTCTAACCTTATAGCGCTCAATTTGCGAATTGAGCCTTCTTCAACCCTTTTTTGTTATCCATAAATTAAACTAACCCGTTAAATTTGTAGACATCAAGATTTCATGGTTAGGTTGTTTGGTTGTTTAGGGTAGGGCCCCGGTCCTGCCCTTTATTTTAAAAATCAAAATTATTGGGGTCGGGTCCCAAACGACGCGCTGCATCAGCTCCTGAAATCCGTTGCACTTCTGCTTCACCCAATTCGAAATCAAATATATCGGCATTTTCTTCTATCCTCGACATCGTCACTGTTTTGGGAATGGTCAAAACATTCATTTGCAAATCCCATCGCAATAAAATCTGTGCTTTCGTTTTATTGTACTTTTTAGCAATATCATCGAGAACAGATAATTCGTCCAGGTTACCGCGCATCAAGGGCCCCCAGGCCTGTACTTTGATATTGTTTTTTGTACAATAGTTCTGAAGTTCAGGTTGTAAGAGCCATGGATGAAATTCCACCTGGTTCACAGCAGGGGTAATATTACAATTGTCTTTTAAATGTTCGAAGTGCTCCGGTGTAAAATTACTGACGCCTATTGCCTTAACAAGCCCCTCATCATAAAGCTCTTCCAGTGCTTTCCATGTCTCTAAATATTTACCAGCCACCGGCCAGTGTACCAGGTAAAGGTCCAAATACTCAAACTGCAGCTGGTTCAAGCTCATACGAAACGCCTTTTTGGTCTGCTCATAGCCCTGGTCGGCATTCCACACTTTCGAGGTTATAAAAATTTCTTCACGTGCTACGTTCGATTCGCCAATGGCCGTTCCTATTTCATCTTCATTGGCGTACATGGAGGCTGTATCTATTAACCGATATCCCTTCTGCAATGCTTTTAATACAGCATTTTTCACCTCCCCTCCTTTGGCTTTGTAGGTGCCCAATCCAAAATAGGGCATCTTTACCTTGTTATTCAGTTCAACCGTTCCATTTATGTTAGTGATATTTATGAGCTTCATAATATTTCAGAAATTTAGTTTTTAAGCCCGTTAAACCTGGATCATGTATTAGTATTCGTCATGAAAGCCCAAAATGCAATAAGATCAAGT
>DNTA01000020.1 GCA_003500135.1 Cytophagales bacterium
GTTCAGGGTTCAATTAGTTCAGAGTTCAGGGTTCAATTAGTTCAGGGTTCAGGGTTCAGCGTGCAGGGTTCAGGATTCACCTTATTAGGTAAACTTCGGGAGGCAAGTGGGTTCAAGGGTTCATGAGCCCAGCTTTGGAAATCCGGTGCATGGAAGTGATTTACCTTCAAAACCCTTATTTATTCATTTTCAATCAACTCAACCAACCTGTCTAGCTGACCATCTGTACTATTTTTGAGGTCTTCCGGCCTTCTTTTTATGAATACATCCGGTTCGATACCCCCGTCTGCTGCGGCGTCATTAAATTGACCGTATACGGGAATGTCGATTTCTATGCCGCTATTGGGCAAGCGCAGGAAGAAGATATTACCACCATTGAGGCCTTTCTGATTTCCTCCTGTCGTTTCGCCAACGATTTCCGCTGATCCGCAAGTTTTGGTGATACTGGTCAGGTAAAAGGTTGAGGAGCTATTGGCAGCATTTACGAACAAGTAGATATTGCCTTCGAAAGCTTTATTGCTCCTTTTGAAGCGCATGATCTGATCCTTTTTGGAGGTAAAGCTGTAGGAACCATTGGAATTTTGACTCACTTTTCCACGAAAATCATAAATACCGTTATCCCAGGTTTTTAAATAAGGCCTTAGTTCTTCGTCTACATATGTATATCTTATTCGCTCCTCGAAGGCGCCGTAATCACAATCCTTTTTGAGCATGTACTGCTGCAACTCTTCAATTACTGCATCCAATCCCCCTTCATTGCCACGGATATCGATTATGAGGTCAGTAGTATTTTCTTTTTCAAACTTTTTGAAGGCCTCTTTCAAATATTTCTTCCAATCCATTTCAAAGTTCCATACCGTAAAGGTGCCTAGTTTGAGATAGGCAATACGATTATTGATGATGCGGCATGACCATGTTTCATCAATCGTTTTGGGAAGATCATCATATTTATTTTGAAAAACATCAATCCGTTCTTTTCGGGTGATGGGCTTCACCTTCGTCATCACTATTTCACCAGAGACGGTCCTCAGTTTCAAGTCAAAGCTACCTTCTTTTGGCCTGACCACCAGTGGGAAATATATGTCAAAAAGCTCGTAAGCATCGTAACCGACTACGTTTAACTGCTCATATCGAACCGCTTCATTGCTCCCATCGCCCTTCACCATAGGGAGCAATTGATCGGCAAACTCTTTTATCGGCACTCCATTGATCGAAAGGATTTCAGCGCCTCTATTGAATGCAGGATCACCAGTGGCATTTTTGGTTATAAAAAGCCTTTTGTCAATCCATACCAGACCAAAAGGAAGCTTGTCCGGCTGGCTGAGCAGTATTTTCTTAATAAACCCGGATTGGTTGTAGGGGTTGGCGTAGGTATGTCCGCATCTTAAGGTGGCCACAAAGGTTGACAAATGCCTGAAGGTTTCGGTATAGCTCATCGGTTGATTGAAGGTTTGCTTTAAATCTTCCAGGTTGACAAAAAAGGCGGCGCTATCAAGGTAGCGCTCAACACCCGGATGCAACTGCCACAGGGCTTGCCCGAGAATGTCGGCATCTTCCTGTAAATATTCTGCAGGAAGGGAGGGCAGATCACTTATGTAATATACCGGTTGCACATCCCATTGATCTTCTATGACCATTGTTTTGTTATCCGATAAAAAGGCCAGACGATTTTCCTGACCATCGAGCTCATAAATAACTTCGCCTTTCAAATCTTCGATTACGTATTTATATTCAAAAAAAGGTCTTTCACTGTCAAAATCAATAGATGTAATGAAGGTATTAACGACTTCATGCGGTTCGAGATAGATGGTTTTTTCCCAGCTCAACGGAGGCTGGTCCCCCCTTATGCCCAGTTTATTTGTACTGTCGAGTGTAAGCGCTTTTACTTCGAAAGTAATGTTCACTTGTGCTATGGAAATTTGAGAAAGACAGAAAAGCAGGGTAATGATGGTTGAAGATTTCATATTTGCAGGATTAGAGGTTCAAATGCAATGATTTTTAAACATGAAATGAAGACAAAGGTTTGGGTCGTTCACAAGAGTTCACAAAAGTTCAGTGGTTCAGAGTTCAATTAGTTCAGAGTTCAGGGTTCAGGGTTCAGCGTGCAGGGTTCGGGGAATTAGTTTCAGGTTTAAGGTTTAAGGAAGTTCAAAGGTTCAGTGGTTCAGTGATTCAGGAGTTCGATGAGTTGGATGCCTCACCTTGAGGGTTAGAAATGTTACCGGGCGTGATAGTTGGAGCGCCGGGCGTGTTAGAAATATTACCGGGCGTGATAGTTGAAGCGCCGGGCGTGTTAGATATATCACCCGGCGTGATAGTTGGAGCGCCGGGCGTGATAGTTGAAGCGCCCGGCGTGTTAGAAATGTTACCGGGCGTGATAGTTGAAGCGCCCGGCGTGTTAGAAATGTTACCGGGCGTGATAGTTGAAGCCCCCGGGGTGTTAGAATGTCTTATCTTAATGATTTAAGAACTTTGGAAAAAGAATTAATTGATAAATATTCAGAATCTCTAAAAAACGAGAATTGGCGTAACGAACTAAGAGGAAGAGATATTCTAAAATATAATATATTACCTTTCATAATTCAATTATTTCAATGATGGCAAAGAAGAATTACAAACTTCCTAAAAAGAAGTAGTCATTGAAAATATATTAGTTTTTGATTGAAATATTGGAATTTTTAAAATAAATCAAGTTTTTTCAATGATTTGTGAATTTATATTTAGTACCATTGGCTTAGTATTTAACTTTATTGGAGTTCTTATAGTCTATTTAAACTCCCCTTTGAATTCCTATTAATTAGACGGTGGTAAGGCTAAATCACACATTAATGAACAAAGAATTTCTAACAAAAAGAATACCTATATGACAGTAGGAGTGATATTTATATTGTTTGGCATATTCTTTCAATTTATTGAGGTTGTTTTCACATTATTCTGCTGAGTAGATTGTAATAAAATTTTAGTTATCACGAAAATATAGTCTCAATAATGAGTTTAATGCTACTTTTTAACACATCAATAATTCCTTTTCTTGAAGTATTGTATAACACAGATCAAATGATAAGAAATCATAGTCTTTGGAATTCTACCTCAACTTCCCTTTTTCATAAAAAAATTTCCGGAATTCACTAACCCTGACTTCGTCGATTTGGGCTTTATTGATCATGGTCAATACGGTAATACCGGCATGAATCAGAAAATATTTTTTGGTCTCGACCACCTTTTTGATTTGATCCCACTGGTAGGAAGATGTAAAGGTTTGCCCGGATAGTTCCAGGCTCTCATTGTTTAATTGAAAGGTGATTTTTTCGTGGATGCGTTTATTGCGTTTATAAGCTTTTCCGGTTGATGATATGGTGATAATGGGGTAACTTAAAAAAAGAACCCCGGCGAAAAGGTAAAACAAACCAAATTGTGGATCGGCAAAGTAATAAATGACAAGCGCCAGACCTACCAGGGAAATAAATATAACGGATGGCGATTTCATCAGTTTGGAAATAATGAACCGACGGTATTCTTTCAGGGTGATATGCGATAATATGGTCATAATGTCTTGATGATGCTTACTTAAATATATAAAAAATGAAGGCTTATACATATAAACGGTACTTGTTTTAGTGAACATATGTCCTGCCAAAGAAAAACACCTCGGTTTTTACCCTCACAAACCGAAACTCGAAGCAAAACTCTGACAAGTCAGAAAAAGCTTACAACACAACACCTATAAATCGCCTTTCAGTTAGCCTGGATAAATGCCCCTTTGCACAGGCCTTTTGTTCGATATCAAGTTGAACATACCTGTCGTACCTGTAAGAATGTTTATAAATGGTTTGTGGGGACACAAAAACATCGCGTATGATATTATTTGGTGATTCGATACCAGCGAGTTGAAGATTATGTGAAGATGTGAAAATTAGTTTATAAATTCTTAGTATTTGATTAATTGATGGTTTGAAAATGGTTTCGCTTAAAGAAATGATCACTAAATTGGCGTAGTAGAAACAATACGACAGTTATGGACTTCAAAGCTATTTTTTTAGGCATGACTATGTTTATTTCAATCATTACTTCACTTATTATTATTTTTATGGAGATTTTCTATCATTTTAAATATATTTTTATTCTACAAGAGCAAGTTGAATTAATGAATGAAAAAGAACCCCAATCTCAAATTAATCCATATTAATTATTTGAGCTTTTATCCCCCATGTTTTTTCGAAACAAAGAAATGGAGGAGGAATTTAAGTCCTTAAAAGATGTGGGCAATAAAGTCATTCAAATATTATATTTGTTCTACTTCTTTTTGATTTCATTTTTTATGGCTGGCATATTTGTTTAGTATAGTGTTCTTGAGATTCATTTAATCAATTAAAAATGATTTTCATAATAAATCGGATAATACAAAATTAAATACATGAGAGTCCATTTTCTATTCATTTTAATCATGATTTCCTGTGCAACGCCTAAGGAAAAAGATCAATCAACAAGTGGAATAACCGAAGTTGAACCTGAAGCAAAACTATCAAAGGATGACCTACCAAATGTTGACTGTAAACTAGATTATTATTTGATGCACGATAGTGTTTCAAAGGAGGCTATTGAATTCTGGAAAGGTGAAAGGAAGCCTACAGATGATGATGCAACCACTAAGGTTTTTAATGAATTGAACTCCAAACCCGATGAAGTGCGTCCTTTTTATTTTGTTCTAGTAAGCAAATTAATGGACAAAACAGATGGTGCACTGGCAGATTTGGCAATTCACACTACTTACAGGTTCGTATTCGAAGAGCATACTCAAGAATTTTTTTCCTATACCAACAAAGAAAATTGCTTTATCAACGATCACTATTTTTCCTATTCAAATTGGGCTGAACATTTGGGCGGGGCATTAAGTATGCGATGCGATACAGGTGAAAACTATGATGAATGCATATCAAAATATTTTGTCGAATTAAAAAAGAAATGTCCCAGTTGTGATGTAGAAACTCTCCAATTAAGACTTAGAGGGTGGTTATAAATTAAGCCTCGGTGAAACCGAACATTTTATGCTTCTTTTCATCTGCATGTGCCATGCAGATGCCCGGAGAAGAGCGTTTGTAACGCTCCAATCGAGGAACATAAACCATTACGGTAGAATTGTCCCATGCGGAGGCCCTGACGTTTGCCTTAAATAAAATTACAGGCATTTGCATTTGGAGCATGAGGGTCGGCTCATATGTGGATTAACAATATTATAACATAAAGAAACCATTTAAATCTAATGATCATACTGGTTTGCAAAGTCACAAAACCGGGGTATAAGGGTGCGGAGTGGCCCTCTGCAACAAAAAAGCAACGAAGCGGGTGTTCGCGCCGTTAGGATAATTATAACAAAAAAGCCCATGCCCAAAAAATCATCTATTCGCACTTCTGAACTAAGGGGCATGGTCAGCCTGCTCACCCATGCCACTATCCAGGTGACGGATATGACCGAAAAGGCCCATCACAGCATCGTACAACCTACTGCTTTACCTCACACCCCGATACATCGGATGATAAGAGGGATTTCAGGTCTGGTCTTCTTCAGTGTGAAACACATCTCCCGCTTCGTTGGGCATGGCCTTGACCATATCCTGAACCTTTGGCGCCCCCATCAGGAAACCGGGATTTCTTTTGCCAAAAAGGAGGAAGCGCTGGCCATAACAAATGGCATTGTAGGCGATTATTTGCAGGCCAATCACAATCCACTGGCCACGCCTATGCAGATCAGATACCAGGATGAGCCACTTTCACTTCATTCCATAAGCCTTGAAACATACCCGAAGCTAAACGGTCATTTGCTGCTGATGCTTCACGGCCTGTGTATGAATGATGTTCAGTGGAACCGCAAAGGCCACAACCACGGCGATAAGTTAGCCTCCGAGTTCAACCTGACCCCGCTTTATCTGAGATATAACAGCGGCTTGCACATTTCAGACAATGGCCGGATGCTGAGTGAACAAATGGAAAAGCTCATCAGTAAATGGCCGGTGCCCATTGAAAGCATAACTTTTTTGACCCATAGCATGGGCGGACTCGTTGCCCGAAGTGCGATTTATTATGGTCAGCAGGACGATAAAACCTGGCCTAATCATATAAATAAAATGGTCTTTCTGGGTACCCCGCATTTTGGCGCACCGCTGGAAAAGATCGGCCATCACGTCCACCGGCTTTTGGAGGTGCACCCCTATGTCAAACCCTTTTCAAGGCTGGGGTCGGTTAGGAGTGCGGGCATTACAGATCTAAGGTTTGGCAATGTAGTCGAAGAAAACTGGAAAGGGAATGACCGCTTTAAAAACTACGCTCAGAAAAAGTTCCACATCGACCTGCCCGAGTATGTGAAATGCTATGCCGTTGCCGCCTGCATGGGCCGGCGGGAAAACCTGCTGAACAATCACCTGCTGGGGGACGGCCTTGTACCGGTCGAAAGTGCGCTGGGACGCCAAAAAGACTCCAGGTACACCCTGAATTTTGCCAAAGAAAACTGCAAAACGGTATATCAAACCAAACATTTGGACCTGCTCAATAGTGATGAGGTTTACCAAAGCCTGCGTACCTGGTTCAGCGGGCAATTAAGTATTGGTGACCAGGCTTCGGGAATGATCTGATGGTTTGACCCCATACTTGAGATCCATTAAAACAACCTTTACCCATTCTGATTTGTATTTAACCCTTGATTTAACCATCTTGAATTGTTGAAATATGATTTTAGCAATATCTGCTTCGGTGTTGAATTGTGATTCTTCGAAATTGCCGGAAAGGGCAGGAATTCGTTTGAATAGTGAACTGCTTTACAAGAATGAAATAAAGAGATGTCAACCATTACCCACATCGGGCGCGAAAGATGGCTTGAAGAAGGCTACCGGCAATTTGCGGAACACGGGCCGGATCAACTGAGTATTAATCACATCAGCAAGGTGATTGGCGCCTCAAGGGCATCCTTTTACCACCACTTCGGCGACCTGGACTTGTTTATTCACGATCTTTTAAAGATGCACTGGCAGATATGCGAGCAGTTCAGCGAGGTTGGAAAGGCCAAATGCCATAAACTTTTTCCCGATTTATATCAACTTCTGTCAGAGTATCCTGTTGAACTGCGCTTTAATCTCCAGGTGTTCCGCCATCGCCAAATCGCCGACTTTAATTATATATTTATAAAATCCTACGAAAGCACTGCGAAGTCTTTTGCCCTACAACTATTTGCCGACCATTTTCATTTGCAAGCCCCGGAGAGTGAGTTGCTAAATTTATGGATTACTGTTGGAGAGGCCTGGTATTCGCGGCTGGACCCCCATGACCTGTCGGAAAACACCCTTCGCCACCATGCGGAAGAAATACTGGAAAGCGTCCGGAGTTTTTTGAAAACCGATCTCTACGCCACGGTTAAATAAATCAGTTAAACCTGGACCATGCATTAGGATTCGTCACGTAAGCCCAAAATGCAATAAGATCAGGTGTTTAGAGCAATTTTGGCACGGAGGCGTGGTTAACCATCACGATGAGTACCAAAATGTTCATAAATGCTTGATATTGAAAAAGTTTGGACTTGGAATAGAATGCTAATGCATGATTCAGGTTAAAACAATTCCCTGTGGCTATCCTACTATACAATGCTGTCTATTAGCTCCCTGTCTTATTACTTAATTTAGCAGGTAGGTAAGCCCTGCTGCAAGTGTGGGTTTATCATATGATTTGACAAAATATAATCGTAATAAAACCAAAAGACCGTGAAAGCACTACTGACTATTACTACCGTTTTCGTATTCCTGCTGTCATCATGCGACCAAAAGGAATCATCAAAAAATGAAAATGCCATTCCCTATCCAAATGCGGAATGGAAAGGCGTGCAGGGCAAAACCCTGGCAGATTCAAAACCCGATTTTATCGGGCAACCCGAGGCTCCGGAGGGAGCCCCCAATGTACTGGTCATCATGCTGGATGATGCCGGATATTCGAGTACCACCTCATTTGGAGGCATCATGAAAACACCTGCCTTTGATCGTATAGGCGATGAAGGGGTTCGATATACGCATATGTCGGTTGCGGCAGTGTGCTCACCAACCCGTGGTTCCTTGCTTACCGGTTACAACATTCACCAGATAGGTACGGGTATTATTTCCGAATTTGCCACCGGGTATCCTGGGTATAATACTCAGATTGATTACACCACACCTTCCATAGCTAAGATTCTAACCGACAATGGCTATGCCACTGCAGCCTTTGGTAAATGGCACAATACGCCCATGGAAGAAGCCTCTCCCGCGGGTCCTTTTGAAAGCTGGCCAACAGGCATATGGGGTTTTGAATATTTCTGGGGTTTCCTCGGAGGTGAGACCAATCAGTTCAAACCACTGCTGTATGAAAATACGACGGCCATTGAAACCCCGAAAACCAACGCCGATGGCTCAACCTTCCATATTTCACACGGTATGGCCGACCAGGCAATCAGGTGGCTGGACAACTGGAAAGGCTTAAGGGATAATCCTTTCTTCATGTATTACACGCCAGGCGCTGTTCACGCCCCGATCCAGGTACCCAAAGAGTGGCGGGATAAGTATAAAGGACAATTCGATGAAGGATGGCATGCCTACAGGGCGCAATTGCTGGAGCGCCAGAAAAAACTGGGGTTAGTTCCCGAAGATGCAGAAATGGTCGACTGGCCGGATGTTCTTCCGGAATGGGATTCGTTCAGTGAAGAGGGAAAAAAATACCTTGCCAGGCAGATGGAGGTCAATGCCGCTTTCCTGGAACATGTTGATTATCATGTCGGACGGGTTATCAGCCATTTGGAGGAAATGGGTGAGTTGGATAATACACTGATCGTTTATCTTACTGCTGATAATGGTTGTACGGCAGAAGGAACCCCCACAGGAACCTTCTCTGAGCTTCTGATGCAGAACGGATTTCCACCACTCACTATGGAACAGCAGCTGGAAAAGCTCGAAGAGTTCGGCGGGTTGGATGCCTGGGGAGGGCCACACATGGCCAACCATTATTCAGTTGCCTGGGCATACGCCTCATCAACCCCGTTTCAGTGGACCAAGCAAATGGCCTCACATTTTGGCGGGACCATATCTGCCACAGCCATACGTTATCCCAAAGCGATCAAGGCCAGAGGTGAATGGCGCAGGCAATTCCAGAATGTGACCGACCTTGTGCCCACCATCCTGGAGGTTACCGGTGTTCCCGCACCCGACTATGTAAACGGACAGAAAAGAAAGCCTTATCCGGGAAAATCTCTCACTTATGCATGGAACAATGCAGATGCCAAAACCAACCATCCCACCCAATATTTTGAAATGCTGGGTTTCATGGGTTTGTATCATGATGGTTGGACACTTGCCGGGAAACCGTATCGCATTCCATGGTCATTGGATCCTGAAGCCATGGCAAATTTCGATCCCCTGAATACCGAATGGGAATTGTATTATATTGAAGAAGATCCGATTCAACAGGTGAATGTGGCCGATCAGTATCCTGAAAAATTAAAAGAGTTAGAGCAACTATTCTGGGAAGAGGCAGAAAAGTACGATGTATACCCCGTGGGTGGTTCTATGGGCAGAATGCTGCAACCGGAATCCAATCCGCAGCGGGCTGGGAAAAAACACTGGGAGCTGACACCCAATGTCTACCGCGTTCCTGAGCTGGCCGGCCCCGAGATCAAATCAACGAACTATGAGGTAAATGCCTACGTCACCGTCGATGAAACTACCGAAGGGGTGATCTATGCCGTGGGTGAACATATCGGTGGTCAGGCGCTGTTTATTATGGACGGCAAACTAAGGTACAGCTACTCCACACTAGGTCTTTACTGGCATGATTTTGACGGGAATGTAAAAATCCCTTATGGAGATGTAAAGATCACATTAAAGCACACCATGAAAGAGCCTGTATTGAATGGGCCTTCAACTGTCGAACTCTTTATCAATGACGAAAAGGTGGGCGAAATGGATATTACAGCGACGGTATATGGTTCTTACACCGCTCACGAAACTTTTGATATCGGCCGGGATGAAGGTATGCCCGTAAATGAGGAATATGCCGGTATGGGCAAATTTGAATTTACTCCGGGTCAATTGCATAAGGTAGTATTCGACATCAAGAACCCGGATGATCAGGAAGTATCTGCCTCCGAGTTTACCGATATTGACTAGTCGCAGGATGGGTCACAAATGAATTTAAAACTGCTCATATAACTCATATTCGATGCATGGATGGACAAGAGCAAAGAGTTGTTGTGACCCATCTTACTTTTAGTACTTGATGGACGTTGAGACCCCCATGATCAGCGGTTGCAGAGCAAACGTCGACGAATTCAAAGGAGATAAATTATGAGAACAAATCAAAGGAGGCAGATTATGAGAACTATGAATGTGGCCTTGCTGACGATACCCCTATCATGGGGCTTGTTGTTGTCCTGCGTAGGACAAGACCCTGCGCTACCCGCAGTTTTTGGCGACGGCGCCGATGCCAGGTTCGATCGTGTTGACAATGTACACCAGGTGCGATTCGTCGAAATCTTCCTTGTCGACCGCGAGGCAGACACGGAAGACGTAGTCGCTGCGGTCTACAACACCATGTACACCCCTCAGGGCATCCCGGAGTCGAAAGACACTGCCCCGCAAGCGCTGCTCGAGGGCCTCAATTTCTACCACATTCAGAAGGAATACGGCGTCCTCGGTGCGTCCTTGAACGGCCCGAAACTCTGCCTGCCCGATTGGGTGGAAATCGATGTTGGGGCCGAAAGGGATTTCGACGGTCTTGCAACTGTGTGGTGCGCCCAACTGAATATGGGCAAGAACACAAGTGTGGGAGAAATCGCGACCTACAAGCCCGTGACGATTGCCCGGAACAGTGGGTTGGGTTGGAACAAAGGCACGACCGTGATTCTTCTGGACGATGCTGAAGGCAACACCTGGGTCATGAAAGGGTTTGAGTTGGGCCTCGAACCGCAATATACGTACGATGAATTCCTGGCCTCCTTGCCAGGCGTTTACCAGAAGCTACCGGAGGGGTGGAAGGTTCGGGTCAAAACGCTGGAGGAGGATCTGATCGAGAAGCCGGAAGGTGGAGTCGCCACCATCATGAAAGACGAATTCTTCAATGTCTATGACAAAACCGGGCCAGGCATGACAAACTACAAGCCCTAGTCATCCGACATGGGTCATGACGAAGGTCTGCCGGTGAATGAAGAATACGCAGACAAAGGCAAATTCAAATTTACCGAAGGACAATTGTACAAGGTGGTATTTGATATTAAAAATCCGGATGATCAGGAAGTGGTGCATCCGCGTATAGTGATCTGGACTAGGACATAACCAATTCTAGATTATCCATTCCAATGAAAAAAACCTACGGGGACACTAAATTCTCTTAGGTATTTTGAGAAAATTGGTGCAAAAATCTGAATTATAAAAACTAAAGAGTTGAGAAGAATAATTGTCATATTAACTTTTCTGTTACAAACTATTTCGTCTTCAGCTCTTGCCCAGCAAAATGTTCGGGAAACCCTCTCCCAGCAGGTGGCCAATCCGCTGGCTGATCTAATGAGCTTCCGGTTAACCTTCAGACCCAACTCTATTACAATGTTGTCAGACCGGATTTCGGACCTGAGTGGCAATGGAGGTTCCAGGCACAGCTATTGTTGCCTAAAAGTATTTTAAAAAAATAAATTGGATTTATGTGTAGAAAAAGAGACCGTTCATAAAAAAATAGCGAAATTGAGTAGATACCAACCCAAAGATTAACCACATGAAAAACCTTTCAAAGATATTGATTGCAATCCCTCTTTTAATATTTATGCTGACCATATATCACACGGCCCAATCACAGATCATCATATCACTATTACTGGGCGATAAGCTCAATTCCCCCAACCTGGAATTCGGCATTGAAGGAGGCCTCAACCGTTCTTTTCTGAGCGGAATAGAGGAATCGGAAGGATTTAACCATTTTCACCTGGGCTTTTATTTTGACATTAGGCTCAAAAATGACCTCTGGCTGAATACAGGGGTGAGGGTAAAATCCAATGTAGGTGCAAGAAAGATCGCTCCATATTCCCTGGATGACCCTGAACTGGACGCAGTATTCCTCGAGGGCCACATCAATCGTGATATCAGGTACTGGTATGTACCTGTGCATCTGAAATACCGCTTTGGTGGAAACAAACAATTTTTTGTCAATGTGGGTGGACAGATCGGATTGCGGAATAAGGCTGACGATATTTTTTATAACACAGTCAATGATAAAGATGACGTTACCTTCAAGCTGGATATCCGGGACCATATCAAACGGATCGATGCAGGCCTATCCGGTGGTTTAGGGTATAAATTCAAAGGAAACGGTATGAACCTGGGGGCGACCTATTATCTTGGATTAACCAATATCATGAAGACAACAGATCTAGCACAATACGATTATGCCTCAAGAAATTCAAGTATGTATATTTACTTAGACATTCCTATTGGCGCGGGATATAGAGAATAATCATAAACAGGGACTGCTTCTACCGATTCATTTAAAAAGTAGGTATAGAAGTAATCAACCACCTTCTGATAGGTTGGAATGGAACTTTGAATTGTATAATAATTAAATAACTCAATTGCGATCAGTAAAGCATTATCAAGGCACATACTTAACTACACCAGAAAAATGTTCCGGTTCCATAAATAGCAGAAATAAAAGGCTTCCCATGCAAATTTTCGCTATTTTCATAACACAACACCTATAATATGGAGACCAAAACCATATGGATCCTGCTTGGAATCGTAGATGCCTGTATTGGTCTGCTCCTTTGTACTTTGTAATTTCAAATAAAAAACGCAATAGGTTTTTAACAGCTTTTACAGTAAGTAAATTTATTCAAACCGCCGGGGTGATTTTATTGAGCGCTCGCTATGATCTACCTGATTATTATGCTGTAAATATTGGTGGAGGGTTAATCATTACCGGTTATTCGATGGAATTATTTGCCGTTATTTCCTTTGATAATGTCTTTTGAAAAAATGTGTTCCAGGCCATTCTCATTCTATCCGCTCTTTCGGTATTAATAATTTGGTTTTTGCCATTTTTAGAAGAATATATGCTTGTCATCATTTATGATTTAGTAGCGGGATACCTTTTTTACTTTTTCCGGTACATTCCTGATCTTAATAAAGAGGAAAACCGCAAAGGTAAGGCTCATTGCCATAGCGTATCTGATTTTTTAAATAGCATTGTTTACCGGACTTTTTGGGGCAGCTACAGGGCGCGAACAATATCAGTTGATCTACAGCGGTAATCCCTTTGAAATCATTGTAGAAATGTTCTCTTTTGTTTTTATAATTATTGGAAGTGTTGGGTATTTATTAATCCTGAAAGAGGCCGATGAACAGGTGATTTTTGAAAAGAACAAAAAAATTGAATCCGATTATAATCAGTTAGAGGCCCTAAATGACAAAAAAGATAAGTTCTTTTCCATCATTTCACATGATTTAAAAAGCCCGATCGGAGCACTCATTCAGTTGGGTTATATCCTGCAAAAAACACATACTGATATACCCATTCACGAAAGAGAGGAACTTATACAAACCATCTCCAATTCGGCGAAAAAAACCTACAACCTTCTGGAAAACCTTTTGCTCTGGTCTCGCACTGAAACCGGCAAGCTGTTACCGGAACCTATGAAATTTGACCTTCGTGTCTCAATAGAAGAAACACTTGACCTGCTACGGCATAACATAGCGCAAAAAAAAATACAAGTAGTGGTCGATCTAAAAGACAATATCAAGGTTTATGCAGACAAAAACATGGTCAGTACGGTTTTTCGGAATTTGATTTCCAATGCCATTAAGTTTGTACACGAAAACGGAACCATCTCAATATCCTCGAAAATGAATATCGCCAACCACAATGTAATGATCAGAATATGTGATAATGGCGTGGGGATCGATCCGGAGGTATTGCCCAAACTTTTTGATCTGGATAGTAAATATTCCACTAAAGGCACACAAAATGAAAAAGGCGCCGGACTTGGCCTGAAACTTTGCAATGAATTTATCACAAAAAACAAGGGAAAGATAGAGGTAGAAAGTGAATTGGGTAATGGCAGCACTTTTAAAATTGAATTACCCCTGGCCTGATGGCATGCCAAATAAAGAATTATTAGTGTGAAGAACGAGGGTAACCAGGAATATCTGGTTGATCGGATAGAATGTTACTAAGAAAGTTACCTGTCGAAACAATCGCATTTAAACTCTCTGCATTCTTTTACATGTATTTGCAATGCCGTTGTATTGAGAAATCGTTTGTAACGCTCTAAACAATTAACTGCTAAATTGAGAAGCGGATGAGATTGAAATCAGTACCCGAATAAATAAAAACTCACTTTAGTGGGAACAACTGATCCGAAATTGTGGTTTATTCCATTATTCTATGTATCGACTAAAAAATGCCATATCTGAAATGATCGAAATCTCTGAAGAGGAAGCAGGTCATTTTATGTCTTATTGTTATCGAAAATCCTTCCCCAAAAAAGCTATTCTTAGCGATGATGATACTTTTATTGATGAAGTCTATTTTATCGAACAAGGTATTCTCCGGGTGAAGATCATCGACCTGGATGGCCGGGAACACACCACTCATTTTGCAATTGAAAATCAGTTTATCGCCGATTATAATGCTTTCCTCACACGTAAAAGGTCACGCTATCAGCTTGAAGCGATGGAAGATACGGAAGTCATTGTAATGCCACGCAAAGCCATTGAATGGGGCTACGAACATTTAAAAGAAGGTGAAAAACTGGGCAGGATGATCGCTGAATATTACTATATCTACCTCGATACCCGAATTCAACACCTTTACACATTATCACCGATTGAGCGGTTTGCGCTGATGAATGAGATCTTTCCCAACATCCACAACCGTGTGCCGCAGCATATGATCGCTTCCTACCTTGGCATTACCCCTATCCACCTGAGTCGTATTAAGAGCCAGGCAAGATAATTTGTTAACATTTGTTATCGTCCGTAAAGTAGCACACCTCCTAGATTTGCATAAAAGTTTAAAAAATGGAATGGTTGTCTCTGTTAAAAGAAAGAAATGAAGCGCTCTATTGGTTTGGAATGTCCAACCTGGTACTTGCCTTATTACTCATCGCGATAAGTATAGTAAAACCTATAGAATTAGCCGGTACCAATGCATGGCACAAACCGGTTAAATTCGCACTTTCCATTGGCATACTGTCGTGGACCATGGGTTGGTATACAGGTTACCTGTCTCCAGGCCGGGATATTGACCTGTTCAATTGGACTATCGTTTTGACGCTTGCCTTTGAGATTGTTTATATAGTATTTCAGGCCGCCAGAGGACAGGCTTCCCACTTTAATGTCTCTACCCCGGTTTATTCCGCCCTATATTCCATGATGGCGCTGGCGGCAAGCGTGGCGACGCTCGCGATAGCCTTCATAGGTTATAAGTTTTTTGTACAATCCCCTCAGGATTTACCTGAGTATTTTATATGGTCAATTCGACTCGGAATAGCAATATTTGTCATTTTTTCTTTTCAAGGCTTTGCCATGGGATCGCGCTTATCGCATACCGTTGGTGGTCCCGATGGCAGCAGGGGACTTCCCTTTTTAAACTGGAGCATGAGCCTGGGCGATCTACGAGTGGCCCACTTCATTGGCATGCATGCATTGCAAATTTTGCCTCTACTTGCCTGGTACATATTGAAAGATATTAAACTCACTTTTATGATGGCTTTTTTATATCTGGCATTGGCGATCATAGTACTGGTTCAGGCTTTACAGGCAAAACCATTTGTAAAAATTTAAATCATGAAACATATGAAATTATCATCAAAAACAATTAAGCGTCTCAAATCCAAATATGGCAATTGGGCGCTCGTTACCGGCGCTACTTCGGGTATCGGCAGAGAAATCGCCCTGAAATTTGGAGAGGCAGGATTTAATCTGGTTATCACCGGTCGAAGAGAGTTGGCGCTTAATGAGATCAGTACACAGCTTTTTGAATTATACAGGGTAGAAGTGCTACCGGTAAAAGGTGACCTGTCCAAACATCAGGATGTCGAAAAGCTCATCGAAGGTACGCGTCATCTTAATATCGGTATAGCCGTATTGAACGCCGGATATGGCACTTCCGGAAAATTTACATCCGCTGACCTGGAACAGGAAATGAATATGCTCGACCTCAACTGTCGCGCCCTATTACAATTATCCCATCATTTTGCCAATAAAATGAAGACACAGGGACAAAAAGGAGCGATTGTCATGATGAGTTCCATTGTGGCCTTCCAGGGCGTGCCCAATGCTGCTCACTACGCGGCTACCAAAGCTTATGTGCAGTCGTTGGGAGAAGCGCTCGCCATAGAATTGAAACCCATTGGAATAGATGTGTTAACCGCCGCTCCGGGGCCAGTAAAAAGTGGGTTCGCCGACCGGGCTAACATGAATATGGACCTGACATTAAAACCTGAAGCCGTTGGGGTACCTATTATTGAAGCCATCGGCAGGAGAAACACCTTACTTCCCGGTTCTTTAACAAAATTCCTTGTTTACAACCTGCGCATGACACCAAGATGGGCCAAAGTTTTGATTATGGGCAAAGTGATGAGTGGATTCACAAAGCACCAGGCCGCCTGATAATTCATTTAAAGCAAAGTGGATTGAATTACGTCTAAAGTTCGCCTAAATGGATTTTGGTAAAGTAAAATTAACAGCCGGCTATATGCGATTTGTCAAAAATGGATAATTTAAGAAAGATATGGTATATTGTTCCTTAGTATCTGACTTGTGCCGATACAAAACCGACTTGTACTTCACTTATATTGAAAACTAAAACCGATCCATTCGACATGAAAACGATCAATATCCATTTCATTTGCATAATACTATTGTTATCTAATTACAGCTTTGCCCAATTCGCTGAAACAGATCAGGAGGCGAAAGCGGCCATGACCCAGCTGGCCTTCATTGTAGGTGATTGGTCGGGCGAAGGGTGGATGATGGGCCGGGATAGGGAAAAGCGCCTCTTCGATCAAACGGAAAATATACGGTTCAAACTGGATAGCGCCGCCATACTTATCGAGGGGGTGGGTAGCCATAAGGGTGAAGTCGTCCACAATGCACTGGCCATCGTCACTTACGATAAGGCTAAACAGCATTACAACTTCCGGTCATATCTTGCCAATGGCAGGGTGGGTGAATACAAAGCCGAGCTTATTGATGATAAATTTTATTGGTATCCCCGGGACGATATGAGATATATAATTGAAATGAATGATCAGGGACAGTGGTTTGAAGTGGGTGAAATGAACAGGGAGGGAACATGGTATCAATTTTTTGAAATGACCCTTAATAAGGAATAGTACGCTAAGGTTTTAAAATTACATATGATGTATATGATTTAATTTCATCATTAAGATGCGATGCAATCACCCTCAAAGTACTACCTTTTCTTCTGCTTTGGCAATGCAGATGTATTGATGAAAGCGTTTGTCACACTACAAACGTGGAAACGGGTATAATGCCTTTACTAATCCTACTTTGTCAAGT
>DNTA01000150.1 GCA_003500135.1 Cytophagales bacterium
ATTCTTAATTGCTGTTTAGAGTCTGGGACAGTCTCGTGGTAAGAGCTGAAATGGTTATCAATGATGTCCCCGATGAATACTACGTGATTGCAGTTAAATTTATCATATACGTGTTTACAGTGCTCAAGGTAGCCTTCGAGGGTAAAGGGTTCGTGCAGGTCACCCACCACAAACACATTGCGCTCCGTCGGCTTCGATCGTTCTACTTGTGTCGCTGCTCCATCTCTGTAGGCTTTGATAAGGTTGTACTCGTCGGGTGTCAATCGAGGTCTGTATTCAGGCATATGGTCTTTACCTAAACACGTCGCTGGATTTCAAGTAGGGGGGTAGTCGGGAAAAATGAAGGAAATGAGCCAAACCTCAGCTATCCGTTTTTAACACGGATGGCAATTTCTGAGTGAGGGGGAGGGTGAAAAATTATGAAAAACTAAATCACTTTTTTGATGCTTGTGGACAATGTTCAGATCGGTCTAAAGATCGAATTTTCCTTCTAAACTCATCTTTTTTAGTGAAAATTCGTAATAAAGCTTTAACCTTCACATGAAAATCATCATTATCACGAGGGTAGATTTGGATTTCTTTACAATTTTCATGCTCCAATATTTCACCTAATAAAATACGGTCTGAAATGCCACATGAATGTCCTATTATCACTGTTTTAAATGGTTCTGTATCGATAAATCTCATTAAATTTCGGTAGTTTTTGTTAACTGCATAAAAGGTTGATTTGAAGTTCTCCATAAAACAATCTTCATTAAAGCCCTCAAACATCTTGTAAGTATCATCTTTTTCGTCCCCTATACCAAATCTAATGGGGTTGTATCCAGTATCATCATTTAGCTTTCCATGGATATAGATGACGGCATCATCAGGCAACTCAAGCAATTCCAAATAGCGATGGATTGTTGATGTGTAATTGAAATTTAGAAACATCATATCTGAATTAGGATCGATACTCATTTTCTTGTAATCTTCAAACAATTCTTTAAAAGGTAAGCCTATACTTTTTATTTCCCCCTCTACTTTCAATAATAAGTATTGCTCAAATTCATTTTTAAGCGTTTCTAAGTCTTCATTCAATTTCAATATATCTTCTAGAAGATCTTTCGTATAGTAATTGCCACCAAGCAAATTTTCAGCTTTGACTTTCAATTGTATAAAATAGTTGTACTCAAAATCTACCCAATCCTCTTTTAATGTCAAGAGTGGTGATTTTAAAGAGATTTTCACTAGTTTATCATTTTCAATCTCTTCTAGAAGTTTACTTTCATTCACAACAGGGGCCTTTGAGGTATTTTCTATGATTTCAAATAAATTCCCTTCATTGTAGTCCTCACCACCTACTATCATTTCTCTTTCAATAATAGTTAAAAGTTGATATTTCAAATAATCAGTGAAACGTGTTTTGAGGTCATGAGCTAGATCAAATCCATTCCCAATTAGGAATAGGGTGTTAAGTTTAGCGCTTTCCTCTTCATTTGAGTCTTTCATAGTACTGTGTTATTATTAAATAAAGATACGCATGAAGCACGACAATAAAAACATCAGGGGGAGGGGTACAATATATTATTTGTGTCTTGCCGGGCAGCGGAAGAATCCGCACGCCGATCGTTACTAGAATTTCGGAATATTATTTGCATTTCTACCAGGTCAATTGATACTTCCTGAAGGTGGGCAGATGTATTTTTTGATATCTCACAACTTTTCCGTAATTTTACCGTACAAATAATCAAAACTTAAACAACAGACATGATATCGGAGAAAGGTAAGAAAGATAAACGGATTGAAATACGGGTATCTGAGTATGAGTTTGAATTGTTCAGAAGGGCACAAGCTATCAGTGGTGATAATACTTTTAGTAGTTTCTTTACCAGGATCATGTATGAAGAATCTAAAAATATCATCGCTGAGAATGAAAGATTTCTGGAATCTGAAAGAGATCGAGAGGTGTTCTTCGAAGCAATTTTTGGTGACACTGACACTGAACCGAACGAGAATCTAGTGAAGGCGTCACAACGATATTTTAAAATTTTTGGTAAAAGTGAAAATCGAAAAGTTAGAGAAACACCACATCAGAAATGAGTTTAAGTGTGAAGAACACTCATTAAACCACTACCTACGAAACCAAGCCAGACAGGATCAAAAAAAACTGCTTTCAGTATGCTATGTATTACTAAATAATGATAATAGAGTAATCGGCTATTATACACTGAGTACAGCAGGTGAAAAGAAAGAACACATACCTGAGAGATATCGGAAAAAAATCCCTAAAAGCTACGGTGTACCCGTTATTTTATTGGGTAGATTGGCCAGAGATATCAGTCAAAAAGGAAATGGTATAGGTGAGATTTTATTAATTGATGCCTTAAAGCGTAGTTATGAGATATCTTCGAATGCCATTGGGGCCATGGCAGTAGTAATTGACCCTATTAACCAGAAAGTTGAGGATTTTTATTTGAAGTATGGGTTCGAAAAATTGCCTGATAGTGGTAAACTATTCCTGCACATGGATACCATCAAAAAAATAATGGAATAAAACTCACTGTAAAAAATCCTACTCCATTAATGGGATATTAGGTAAAAAGCCGCTCTGAGAAAACTGGTCAAACGTGCTGCATCAGCACCGAAAACGTGGGCAACAAGGCCGACCTGTAGCAGACCATCGACGACACCAAGGTCTTGATTAAGCAAAAGCTGGACAACAGTATGCTCCGATTTATCTTGCAAGATCCCATATTCTAACAGCAGTACGAAATGCCCCACCCCATTGTAGATGAGTAACCTCCGCGCCCGGAAGGTCGCTGAAAATGCTGACAAAGCATTTTGCGGTTTGGGACTTACGTAAAACTCCGGCCTGAAAGATCTGGGCTTTTATCGTTTTAGTACGGGCAAAGGAATAGATGGTTTGTTTATATTTAACTATTCAATCGCCCACTTCGGGTAAATCGCCGAATTTGGTGGTGTTAATTTTTGGGCGTTGTGATATTTCGATTGGCCTCAATTCAAGCGTTAATGAGATTTGTCGTTTTTATATTATTCATCCCATCCGTAGCATTTTCACAAGTGCTTGATGAAATAAATTCAATCGAAGAAGCCGAATTATTCATTAAGAAGAATTTCAGGTATTACAATCGTAAATACAATAGCTTTACCATTGATCGTACCAATAATATCTACTATGACAGTTACAAATTTGGTGATTTCAACCATGATGGATTCAAAGACTTATTGGTTTTTGGTGAAGCGGAAGTGTCAAAAGGAAAAGACACCTACATCAAAGATGAATTAGTCATCATCATTGGTGAAAAAAGGACCGCAATGAAAGTCAAATTCCCTTCTGGTTTTTTTCGTGATAAATTGACTTATACCGTTCCACGTGCAAAAGCAATAGAAGTAAATGGTAATGACTATATTCAAATAAAGCATACCTTCTACAATAGAATAAGTAATGAAATAGAAACATTTACAGATACCGTTTTTGTAAGTTATGGGCATCTAATTCCTTACTCTAAAACACTAAGCGAAAAGACAGTATCCAGAATCGAATTT
>DNTA01000067.1 GCA_003500135.1 Cytophagales bacterium
TTTTCTCGGACAGCTCAGAAGGCATCAAAACCCAGATATGGATCGCACTGATAGCCAACCTGCTATTTTCGGTCATTCACAGACAGTGTAAAGAATCAGAACTATTTGTTACGATAGTAAATCTGGCAGCAATCAATATGGGCTCATATATCTCATTGATCAAAATAGTGAAGTCAGGGCGGTTGACTGGCATCGAACGTGATCTTAAAATAGTGCAACTGGATCTATTTCCTATCAATAAGGGGGGTGTTTTGCATAATCCCGGAAAATCACCTTAATCTTTAAGTATAAGCCCTTTTTTATCTAATTTTAATTTTAGTCGGATGACAGTAATTCAAAATAAGAATGGCTAACTTGCTCTTATGGAAGACGTAATTGCCCATGCGCGCTCATACGTGAAAGCCCAATTAGATAGTATCCTTATTGGCACTTTTTTTGGCACTCCGAATGAAAAGTTCAAATTGGCTGTGGAAGAGAAAGAAAATGAACTCCTCTCGGATCCTGGCCGCCATTTTGAAGGATACAATGATTTAAACGAACAGCAAAAGACCTTTTTTCGCAAAGAGATCGGTCGATTTGTGGAAATGTACCTCTTAGCAAACGGGTAAAAGGGAACTAATTATACCGTAAAAATAAAAAAGCCGGTCGATGACCGGCTGGAATTCCTTTGCGCTTAACTGCTAATTTATTTAGATTCTTCCTTTTCCTTTTTGTTGCTCATGTACTGATCCATTAAGCCAAGGCCATTGACAAAGGCAACACCAATAATGACTATCGTCCAGAAAAGATTCGCGCCGTCGGTTATGGGAGCATCTAACATATTTCAATCATTTTTTCAAGTCGCAAGATAACAGATAAATACGAGTTGACGCTACATATTTACAATATTATTTAAAAGATGGTACTGGAAAAGCTTCCCATTCTAACCGGTATCGAGCCCTTCTGGTTTTGCGTGTATTTTGTTGCAGGTCTGTTGAAAATGATCCCTCGTCGCCCTCAAAAACAAAACTAAAGTCTCCGTAAAAATCATCGGCGGATAGCAGGTCCCAATCCCAAAGTTCTATTTTTATCGGTTCCCCGGGACTAAATTCCCCCAGTTTGATATCAAGCGTTGTCACCGTATCGGCTGCAATTCCCATCTTTTTGCCGTTGATGGGCCAAAATTTCTTTCCATTAAACTTGAGATATATATCGTCAAAACCGTCCTCTTCCACCATATAACAATACAGGTTTAACAAAATGATCTCGTACTGCTGTTCTTTTTGTTCCATATTTATTTTGGTGAATAGTTATGTGTTATCTTTTCAATCTCACGTGTAAACGTGTCAAAATCCCGACAACCAATGAAGAGTTTTTCAGCGCCGGACTGCGATGCCCGCTCTGCCATTTCGGTTGACCAACCCGGCACATTTGTAAAACACAACGAGGGCTTTTTAAGTATCCACGCAAATGCCAGCTCTGAAAGCGTGCCTGCTGCCCCACCAATAGCGACTACCACATCAGCCGCCTGAATGTTAAGCGCATTGCGCATGTGCCCCATACCTGTGGGGATCACCACATCACAGTATGCATTTGCTTCATCAAAATGGCTACCCGGAATGATACCCAATACGAAACCGTTCTGGTCTCTGGCTCCTTTGCTTGCAGCTTCCATTACTCCTCCTCTACCCCCTGTGATCAAAACATGGTTAAGTGAAGCAATAAAACCTCCAACCCGGTAGGCCAGCTCGAGTTGCTCTGTATTAGCCTGCCTGTTGCCAATGACTGTTACCTGTGTTTTTCTCATTTCGCCAACCATAAAAATACGAAAATGATAAAAACATCCTAATATTCATTGCCCTGCAATTGGAAATGAAACATATGTTAGCTGCAAATACTTCGGGACAGGTAAATAAAAAAGAGACTGACTTGAAATTGCCAGTCCCTTTTCAGATGTTGATCAGTTGTAAATATTTTAATTCACATGGTTCACGTCGCCACTGGCGCCGCTATTGGACCTTACTTTGGTAGGATTGCCCTTGTAGTAAATATCACTACCTCCGCTTGCATTGGCCTCCAGCTCTTCAATAACCGTAATTTGTATGTCTGAACCACCGGAAGCGTTCAATTTGGCTCGTTTAACGCGAAGGTCATAGGCTTTAATATCAGAACCTCCACTGGACTGGCCTTCGAGAAACAATGCCTTGCCACTCAATTCTATATCGGATCCACCAGACGAGTTCAATATAAGATTGCCTACTTCCACTTCAAGTTTTATATCGGCTCCTCCTGATGCCCCTAATTCAAGGTCTTTTGTTCTGATAAGATTTACTCCATATACATCGGCGCCCCCGGAAGCATTAATTTCATAAATGTCAGGCATGGTAACCCGTACTTCCATTTTGTTGTTCCAGTTAAAGCCCCAGCCAGACCTTTTATAGGATATTTTCAACCGGCCACCAACTACTTCGGTTTTAATTTTTTCCAGATCATCCCGATCTTCGGCAATGACCTCCACATAGTATTCCTCGCCCTGCTTGATGTAAAGATTTATTCCACTACCCACAGATACTTCTTCGAAACCTCTCAATTCACGGGTTTCACTGGATTGAGCCATAGCAAATTGGGTGGCTACCATAAAAAGAATAATCATGATAGCGCTGCGAAAGGGTGTTTCGTTGTTGAATTTCATAGACTTGTTTTTGTTTATAAGATTCCTGTCAAAAGCAAAAGGTTGCACTAATCAGCTCTCTTCTTTAAAAAACACCTGGTAAAAGTGATAGCCACTATCTTCGTCATATCCTTTTTTGATCAAATCGCGATTGCCATGCACATAAATATGGAAGTTCTTATCGAGCTTGATCACACTTTTAAAAACGCGTTTCATTTTAATCACCGCCTGTGGGGCCACATCAAATTCATCGACTATATCTATCTCCTTCTGGGCTACATAGTTTTGCTTGTAATCTTCAAAAGCCTCAATGATCTCGGGTTCCTGAAGCACCTTTTCATGGAAACTGGTTTTATCAAAAGCCTCAGTCTCTTTGAAAAAGGTAGCCGATTCATTTGCCAGCGCCAGTTTATCGGCTTTTCCAGCTTCTGGAAAGGCGTCCATGGCAAAGTCTTTACACAACTGCATATAGTTTTGCGTATGATAGTAATTATCTTTGATGGGCTGTGCCTGTATAAAATGATCTTTCCAGTATTGAGCCTCCTGCTGTTTATTGGTATTGTCGATAAGCATCACTTTGTACCCCTCTTCTTCCTGCAGGTTGAAAATGATACAGCCTTTGTCCAGCTTATTGATATTGATACCTTCCTCTTTCCTGATCTCAAATTCATTGTTTTCCTCAAAAACTTTGAGGTAGGCGTCTTTATTTTCAGATTTAAACAAACCAATAGCTGAGGTCATTTTATCCCCGACATAACACTGATCGAAGTATGTCACGTAAAATTCACCTCCTTTGATATTAGGATGATCGGCACATTCATAAAGGTGCCTGGCAAGTTTTATGCTCTGCAGATGAAAGTTATCGGTAGCGAGCCTGTCGTCAAAAATGCTTTTGGCATAGACATAAACCTCATTCAAAGATAGATCCGTTTCATGAAAAAGATGGTAAAACGGCTGATCTTTGAAAGGTTTGGTAAAATACCTGGTTAGCGTTTCCAGTATGACTTCATCTAGCTGAAGTTGCCTGTCGGAAAGGCGAATGGATTCTTCCTGGATTTTGTTTCCAACAAAGTGTACCGAAAGGTTGGTAATGGCCGCATCACTGAAATCAGGCATAACTTTTTTATGCAATATTACCCGATGTAGCGACAATAAAAAAACAGGCCGGAGAAAATATCATCCGGCCTGTTTGAATTTTATAAATGTGCTTTTAAAAAATCTAAAGTATGTTTATAGGCTTTTTTGGTTGCCTCATTATCGTAAATAGGGTTGCTCGGATTGGCAAATCCATGGCCGGCATCATAAACATATACTTCCAGGTCTTTATTTGCAGCCTTCATATTGGTTTTAAATTCATCCACTACTTCCTCATTTATCCATTGATCTTGTGAGGCGAATATACCCAGAACATCTGTTTGTAGTGTTTTTAACCGATCAATGTCCTTTTCAGGCATGCCATAATACATCACACAGCCCGAAGCATTATCTTCGAGGATCAGTGATGCCTGCAATGACCACCCTCCACCAAAGCACCAGCCAATAGTGGCCACTTTAGTATTGGCGCCTACATGTTCAAGGGCGCCTTCGATGATGGATTTCCCTCTTTCATACTCCATAGCCTGCATATATTTTGAGGCGTTGTCGCGATTATCGGCTACCTTGCCATCATACAGGTCAATCGCCAGAACGTTTACGTTAAGGTCCTTTTGCAACTTTTCCGACTCCTTTTTCACATAGTCATTGAGCCCGTACCATTCGTGAAATACAAATATATATTGACCAGTTTTCTTATCAGCGGGGACGTGGTAGCCATATGCTTCTTTCCCATCCGATGCTTTGAATGATATGGCCTTACCCTTTTCAGATATATGTTCGTAGGGTTTCGGATTAGGATGTACCTCCACGAAATCAGGATTTGAGCCCAGGGCTGCGAAGGTTTCAATTGCATCGCTATGGCATACGGTAATAGATTTATTTTCATTCGTTGTAGTCGTTTCACTGTTGTTCCAGTGAAAAAGTAGTCCAAAAGCGAGGAGTAGCATGATTCTCATGATATAGTTGGTTTAGGTGAACAGATGAAAGGACAACCCTTTAAACAACAGATTGTTGTTGCAACAAATATCATTTTAAAATATCCTACCCTGCGACAATAATATAAATGGCTGAGAAATGCCACTCTGAAAGCCGTAAGCGCTGAAATACAATTGATCATAGTAGAGGGCCAAAATGATCATGCCCCGTTGGTTGGCGGCATATTTCAGGTTATTAAGGGCATACCTGGCCTGTGATCGCTGTTTGTAAGGCAGATCATTCACTAAGGGTTCAGGCTGATGTATATAGGCCAGTATTTCTTCATTTTTGGTATCCGGTGAAAAGAGGTAGGTATTTTTGCTCACACCACCACTTATGACCTGTACAAAACCTGTTTCTGATATTATTTGCTGTGTGTGGTCATGTCCTGCAACATATATGATGTTTTCGATACCTGAGCTGTTCAGGATCACATTGAGTTTATCGCGCATTTTACGGTATCGTTTGTGACTGAGGTGTTGTTTTTGAAACGGGCTGTGATGAACACCATGTTTTGCAATGCTGTTAAGCGGATGATGGGCCGCCACAATTACATTTTCAATGCCCCGCTCATTCAATGACTGCAATTGATCGGAAAGTGCATTTTCAAAACGGTCAAATGTCCGGCGATAATCGAACCACCACTTTTTATTGAGGTACCATTCCGTGTCGAGAATGATAAGCCCTGTATTGTCGTCGATCACTCTTGACTCAGCTTTTTTACCTTTTTTTTCAATTGGGTCGGGCAACAGTGCTAACTCTTTTGTCTTTTTGAACTCCTTTTTCCTGGCGTTTACCCAATTTGCCTGTGCCTTAATCCTCTTGTTTCCCGATGGCTTCCATATTTTATGATAATCGTGATTACCGGGAACGAAGTATATCCGACCGGAATAATCTTCAAAGGGCTCCACCAACTGTTGCATAACTTCCCGGCCATGGGAATCATTACCACCTGCCATACCATTTGGATAAATATTATCACCGAGAAAAAGTGCAGTGGCGTTATAAGGTTTAAAAGGAGCTATTAGTTTTTGCAAAGCACTGTTTTGTATTGGATCTGGTTTACCCGCATCGCCGAGCAAAATAAAGAATGTGGCCTCAGCGGTATCAATCTGAATATCAGTTTTGGAAAAGCTGTTGTAAAATTGATAAGTATTACTTTCAACAGATGAATCCTGTGCTTGTGGGTATATTAATGAAAAAGTAGAGGCTGACAAAACAAGGGCCAACCTGAGAGAAATAAAAAAATGGTTTTTCATAGGTCTAATTTGTACCAATTACCAAAAGGGTAGTGATAAGTATTCCTCCTATTAAGCCCCCTGTCATGTAATAGACCCTGGAACGCCTTATGCGTTCATTTTCATACTGCAGCTCCACCTTTTCTTTAGATGATGCTTCCAAAAGCTTATCTGTCTCATCCAGTTTCATTTTCCAAAAGTCTGACTCCATTTTTCTCAATTGACATATGCTATCTGCGAGAAAGGTTTTGTCCTCCAGGGCCTGAACCTTTTGTTTCAACAAGTCAACCCTCAGTTGATTTACTTCCGCTTCGTTGAGCTTGATCAAGGTCTTGCGGAAGTCACCGTAGGACAAAATAAAAAGTGTATCGTTGGTACTATTGGTAAACTGATCATTGGGATACATCAAACGGGGCAAGTTATCTTGCCCAAAGGCAAAAAACGGCCCTAAATTCATGATGAGGACGATTAGAACAGTGAAAAACTTTTGATTATTCATGTCATTGGTTCATTAATCTTCTAAATTCATTCAGCATTTCTTCCGGCGTGGATTCATTGATCTTTTTGATCTTCTCTTTTTGTACCTCATCCAGGTTATCGATTTGTTCGGTCAGCTTAGCCGTTTTGAAGTCGATATAATCCATTCTGGCTTCCAATGCAGCATACTTGCTGGCATATTCCTGCCTGATCTGCTCCCATCCAGCTCGTTTTTCCATATGGTGCGTTTCTACATCATCCAAACTTTCCTCAAGCGATTTACCATCGAAAATTTTGGACTTGTAGCCGCCAAACAAGGTGGCCAGGCCGGCAATCAGTGTGCCGGGACCATTACCGGTGATGGCGAAATAGATTAGAATTCCAATTACCGCCAGGATGATGAGGCCTATAATTAAGTTTTTCACAGAAAGGTTCATGATCAACTGGGTTCGTTTCCTACAATTTCTTTCCCTTCAGGCGTATACTGGCTTCGCTCGCTTTGCGAAGAAGTAATGGCGCTTGCCTCGATCCGGGCAATCTTTTCGCGGGCTTCGGCTTTTTTATCGGCCAGCTCTGTTTCATTCATATCTTTTTGTTCCATTACCCTGAAAATCTCCTTCATACCAAAGATCAACCCCCAAATGGTGGTATTGAAAGTAACCCACTCACCGGCGCCGATAGAATTGTTGACGATAAGGTAGGTAGATACTGACACGCTGGCCACAAGGCCCCAAAACTTCACACTTATCAAAGTAAAAAGCAATTTGGAGGCCCATGAGAACCAAAATTGCCTTTGCTCCACTGAATATTTTTTTTGTTGCATGATGAAAAGGGTTTAAGAGTTAGCTAATAGGGTTTTCCAGGTATTTGGCCCCACAATTCCATCGGCTACAAGATTGGAGTCCTTCTGAAATCGCCTGATGGCAGAAACGCTCTTTACTCCTATGATCCCGTCGATCTTGCCATGATAGTAGCCGAGCGCTTTCAGCCTTTTTTGAATTTCCTCTCTTGTTTTTTCTACTTTCTTACTCTTGGGTTCAGTGGAAATGTCATTTCTCCATTTTTCGAGCCATTCTGTTGCTATAAACCCAGGACAGGCCGGTTTACCATAATGGTAGTGACCGTATACCTCCTGATTTGTGAGTTGCAAAGCCTCTTGCAGATGCTTTACCAAAAATTCCATCGCTTTTAGTTGTGCTTCGTTAGGCCCTTTGGAACCCATATCATAACCCGGTCCGTTGAAGTTGCCCACCAGCATAATGCCTACACTTACTTCGTTTTGGCCTTTACAATGCCAGGTAATGTCGCTGAGTTCATTTACCTGCAGGATTTCACCACTTTCTTCTATACCATAATGATAACAAAAATGCGGACAGCCCCTGCTGGAGATATGATTGTTTGGCCCGGGGGTTATATGATATTGATTGACCCCGGCAATGTCACTGGTACCTAATTCCTGATGAAGGATAATTTTTCTGACTGAACTTACCGGCCTCTTTCTCCAAAGCCGGGTAGGATGCCAGGGCAGTTCCTGGATTTTATTGACAATTTGCATTTTGTGTTGGGTAGTTTGATCTGATGTAATATTACTAATTTTTATGATCAAATGTAACCACGATGCCATACATATGGAAAATAGTTACCAGAAAGTACCATAAAAGAAAAATGACAATTATGTCAGCCAGGTGATTGAATAATCGTATATATAAATAAACACTAACACAATTCACATCATGTTATTAACCTAAAAACGGAGGATACTATGGCTAACAAGAAACTTATTGAATTCCTGCAGAAGAACAGGACCAATTATGAATTGATCCCTCATATGGAAACACATACTGCTTTGCAGACTGCGGCGGCCACGCACATACCAGGTAAAGAAATTGCCAAGACAGTGATATTCAGAAAAGACGGCGACCTTGCCATGGCGGTTTTACCAGCCTCATACCTGATCGATTTCAACAAATTGAAAAAAGTTATCGGATGCAGCAATTGCGAACTGGTAACCGAACAGGAGTTCAAAGACCTCTTTCCTGAATGTGAAACCGGCGCAATGCCACCATTTGGCAACTTATGGAATATGGAAACTTTTGTATCGGAAAGCCTGACAGGTGACGTTTATATCGCATTTAATGCAGGTAATCACAGGGAGGCCATCAAAATGACTTATATGGATTTTGCCGGCCTGGTAAACCCCATTGTACTCCAGTTTTCTGAGAAGTTGTATTCCTAATGTGCTGTGACATAAAAAAAGGCTGGCAAAAACCGGCCTTTTCTTTATAACTGTTTTGATTAATCCCAGGAACTTGCCCGCTCGAGTTTGATCATGTTCATCATTTGCTCCCACAGGAATTCATAGGATATGATCTCCATCTCGTTGTACGTATCTTCCAATACCTCAGCTTCATTGAGCTTATTGATCAGATATTTGCTTCGCGACAATATCTTGCGGTAATTCAGATCGTTCTCCACCACAATATTGAGTAGCTTATAAATAGTTCTCGTGCGATAACTGAAGTTTTCTTTAAAGTGATTTGCCATATATTTCTTCAGCTCATCTCTACGAATAGCAATTTCATCCATATCACCTTGTTCTACATAGTAAATAAACTGCAGTATCAACAAGGCTACATTGTAACCCTCGAGCGATTTATCGTATTCGGGAACGAAATCGACAAACTTGGCAAAATTGAAATTTCGCATATGGAAATTACTGGCATGTGCAAAATGCAAATAAGCATTGTAGAGTTTCCATTTATTCTCTACTACTCTATCCAGGGTTATAAAGCGCTTGTTTTCAAATACTTTGCCTATGTATTCCAATGCATCGTCAAATCGCTCACCTTTCATTGCCAACAATACCTGTAGCTCCTTCAGATCAAACCACTCATTTTGGCTTTCATTTACAAATTCTTCATACTGATTGGCAGCTTCAAGCCCTTCATTGATCCTGTTCAGCTTAAGCAAGGCATACACTTTTGCATGTTGTACATTGCTGATGTCCAGGCGTTGCTCATTGATTTCGTACCTTTCCACTTTTCCGGAAAGAACATCATTAAGAAAATCCAATAGTTTTTCGTGCTCTCCCTGAAGCGTCATTACATTCCTTTTTGTTTTGTAGTAAAACTCAAAAAGATTAAATGACTTGAACTGTTTCCACTTTTTATGAAACCATTCAATGGACTCAATGGCATAATCCATATTTTTCCTTCTCGAATTGACCGATTTTGATAACATCATTTTGATGTAGTAATAGCGCTGCTTGGCTTCGTCCTCGGCATTGTAAAGCTTTCTTACTTCGTTTAACTCATTTACAGTGTCTTCAAAAACATGAGGTTGATGGTTTTCGCTGTATACCTTAACCATTTCTTCCAACGCCTGTACCTTGTAATGGGTGAATTCATAACGAGTTGCAGCAGTGTAAGCCTTAAAAAATAATCCTTTTGCGATCTTCAGCTCACCGGTAAGCATTAATACCCTGCCCTGATGTAAAAGATGGATACACTCCTGCTCGAGACTTTCCGGTGTTTTTTCGTTGTCATCAGTGAAATCCAAAAAGAAAATATGATTGAGCAGCTTTTGCTTCAACCTTGATTTTAACATTCTGTAACGGTCGTCTTCACTTTTACTTCCGTACAATAATTCGGCAGCATCATCATCAGTACTGACAATACCCTTTCTGATGTGCCTGAAGAATAAGTTCTCTTTACTGGAATTTTCATTTATGCTTTTTAATTCCAATAACGGATACTGTCTTTGTTTTAATCTTGTGACAATTTTTACTAATCTTTGAAGGTCTTCCATGTTGCTAGAATAAGAAAATAAAATAATGTCCCCTAAAATATTTATACCATATTTAACCTTGCCCTGAAAACGGAATTGCCAGAAGCACAGCGATAATAATAATTTATTTATTACATTCTTTGCAAAGTTATTTACCAGCGCTGCCTGAAAATTCTAGAACCAAACTTACTGATATTTGAAAATAATTACTAATTATTATCTAATGATTTCATATGAATTTTGAAATTTTTTACGCTTTCATACTAACAGCCAATGTAAAAACATGCTTGATGCGGGAATTAAACATGTATAGAAAGAGAATTCGTGTGAGACTGAAATTTGATATGGTAAACAAACGCCAAGTTTATTGAAAATAATAATCTGATATACTCCGAATTTTATTCATTTAACAGTAATAATCCACTTTTCCTATGCTTTATTATTATCACCCGATTTTCATTAATATTTAAAAGCTTAAGTCTGTTCCTGTAACCCCTTACCAATCAGCGAATTAATTGAACTAAAGATTCAACCGGGCCTGTATTCTTATCACATGGCTTTTATTACCATTTATGGCTTCATAACCGGAACCTACTTCGTTGACATCCTGATAATTGAACATCTGAAGCTTTAACCCGAAATAAATTGAGTTATTCAATTTGTACCTCAACATAAAGGCATGTCGATTGCCTCTGTTTTGAAACATCGGCACATTAAAAAAGTACAATAAATCATTTTCATATAAATACATTCTGACGTCGTATTCATCTACATCAAAAATCGCCACCCGATAATAGACGGTATACTTGCCTTTTTTATACTCAATATCCTGTGCCAACAGCTTTCCCATTTGACTGGATAATGCATGAAGGCCCCAAAATGAAGTGAGGCGCAATCCTGTTAAAGGAACATATCGGGCTGAAGTCATTATTTGCCAACGGTTTCTTGCTTCAGGTATTTTTAACCTGCCATTCTCGTTCAACTGGTAGTCGGTTTCATAATATCTCCTGTAGCGGCACTTCAACTCTAAATTTTTTGAAGGCGTGTAGGTGATATTAAAACCATATATTTGTTGCCAAACAGGCTTTTCCAAACCAAATCGGGGCTCTAAATTACGATGGGCATCCACAAAACCACTCAATTTCAACAATTGACTTGTTTGCATCACTAACCCCCAATAAAATCCCTGTTCATTTTGATTCCCGCTAAACCTACCAAAAGCATTGCTGTTGGGAGCATAATACCCGGGTTGATAATGTCGCAGGCCTAAAATGGTCTGTATACCCTCCTCCAAATGAAATAAAGACCCCACATTGATTGCTAAACGGTTTTTAAAATCCCGGGCCACCTCGCCGAATGCGTACCACCTCTTACCGCTGTATTGAAAGAACAAACTGGATGCATGATAGGTATTGCCCGTGTCAAGCATTGTAAGTGGTAAAGTAAACTGTCCTGCCAGCATATTTAAACCTACATGCCAGGGGCCTCGTTCAAATGACGTGCTGATACCTACCTGGTCATGTCTCGCTGAAAACCGGTTATTAAGGTCTGTTTCCGTTCGAAAATAATCACTGGTTCTGATAGCATTTAGATAGTAAGCTGAATCCGGGGCCGAATGAACCGTGCCAGATACCAGCCTGGAAGATGATAATACATTAAATCTCCAATTTTTTCTTCCAAATGACGCTCCCAAGCCTCTGAAATGATTTAAAGCGGCATTTGCACTTCTGTAAGGCCTCAGTGAATTTTGTTGGAGTTTATTGTAGACCAGGTATTCGGGGTGTCTGGTATTGAAAAAAGAAGATCCAAATACAAGGCCCTGCCCGTTTTGATAACGGTAACTCCCCAGGATGACACGGTTGAATTTCCACAAATTTTTTAAATCAACATATAAACCCACGTACTCGGAACCAAAATATTGTTTTTCAGGCTGCCATAGAAAAGGCTCACCACTATCTTTTTCCAATATCAAACCTATTTCAGTATTTTCAGACAGTAAACCCCGGTAACGTAATAGCCAGTTGACCGGACTGCCCATATACGGTATCCGGTTGACCGATTCCTGGAACTTATAGCCCCTCCTTTGCTCCAATGTCTGGCTGTACCGCATCAATAACCGGTGATGTGTTCCTTTATTTTTCAACCTTTCTACTTCATCAAAACTAAGCCGGGATTCCAATTGTCGCCATATTGACTCGTTGATGCCGGGGATTGTACTCAGTTCAAATACGCTTCTTATGGTTTTGTATCTTCTTTTGTAGTGCATTATGGCGCTTACCTGATCTGGCGTAAACAAACCCAACTCCATCCAATCTGTTGAGTCCGCCTGGTTCACTTCAAACTGGTTGACCGGTAGATCTTCCCATGGCTGGAGGTCCATATTTCCACTGCCCGCATCCCAGGAAATTTCCTGAAGCGCCTCCTGCGTATTCTGACTAAACACATTTGTATTTGCCGCTATGAGAAATAGCAAAAACACTACCTTACTTTTCATATCGCAGCCAGTTAAACAACAATCCCAATTGATGGCTGAAACCAAAAAACGACTGATAAGCAAATGCATAATCAATTTCAAAATGGCGCTTTCCAAAGCCAATTCCTCCAAATAATTGCTGCCTTTCCAGCTGATATCCACCTCGCATTTTCCATGATTCCACCGGCTGATACTCCATTGCGAAACCCGCCTGCATTTCAGATATAGTAGCCTGCTCGATCTCGAAAAGAATATTTAGCTCTTCAACCGGCCGGTACGAAAGGCCGATCTCAAGTGATAAAGGAAGGTTGGCCTCCGGAAATTCTGCTATTTTTGTTTGATTGAGATTGCTTATGTGCATTCCGATGTTAAGCCGATCGCTCAGTTCTGCCAAGCCGCCGATATCGACCATCCAAAAAAACCGGGATTCAAAACCCTCTACACTGATCTGACTGAAATGTGTGTTTACACCCAGGCTAAATCGCCCTGCCTTATGCGCTACACTTAGCGCTACTTTTCGTTCGCTGCTTATTTCGTCGCCAAACCCGTAAACCGAAACACCTATGGCCGTACTTCGAATAGGCTTGATCAGACCCACTGCGTAGCGGTCAAAGCCTGTCACCTGTTCATACCGCTGATAGCCGGCCATTATATAGGTATTTTCTATGCCTGTGATACCTGCAACATTATTGAAAAGCGACCATGGACCATTCATTGCGACATCAGCAAAAGCCAGGGACTGCCGCCTGGCGCCAAATTCGTAAAAACCAAATTGAGCTTGGGAAGAAGTAAAACAAAAGGACACCAGCGCAATTAAAAGGATTACCCTCATAGTCTTCATTATTTGCGGTAATTAAAAAAAGCTACCCTAAGATAATCAGAAGTAGCTTTTTGTCAAAATAATCAGGTGTTAAAAATTAGTGGCTATGCTGAATTTTTTTACTCCTATTCAAAAAATGGTCAACAGAATATGGCCCTGAACCATAAATAAGCATGACTACAAGGATCAAAACCATAAAAATAGAAAAGGTATATTCGTTGTATACCGAATATAAGCCATACTTAACATCCGGATTGAGCAGCACCCCAATAAAAACAGGAAGCTGAAAAATGATGGCCAGCCTGGTCAACAGTCCGAGGGTGATCAGTATGCCTCCTGCCAATAAGGTAAAAGCAACATGATGTTCCAGTATCATTGCCAGGCCTCCCACCCGGCTATTATCAATGATTTCATTGAGCGATGATCCGTCGCTTACAAACATTACGCCCTTGTAGAAGATGAGGATACCAAGCATTACGCGAACGAGATCAAAAACAAAAGGATGGTGGAGCATCCTGTAATTTTTCAGGTTATTGAATAGTCCCATAAATCCTCCTTTTTGTTAAGGCCTTCATTTATAAAAACAAATTAAGACAAACAAAAGTGCCACTTTTTTCTTTGTAGCTTTGGACATTATTCATGAGGAAAATAGTTGAACACAAGAGATTTCGTCCGGCCCTTAACTGGTTTCGACGGCAAGGTTGGCAAGCCTTTGATTTTCAATTAAAAACCTGGCGTAACTTTTTGGATGGGCAAAATGGTTTACTAAATGCGCCTACGGGCGCCGGTAAAACATATGCTTTATGGCTGGCTTGTATGTTGGAATTACAGGAAAATGAAGGCCCCAACCCCGGCAAAGGATTAAAATACATTTGGGTCACCCCTATTCGTGCACTGGCTTCTGACATAAAAAAAGCAATGGAAGTGGCTATCGGGGGAATGGGGTTGAACTGGGAGGTGGCAATCCGAACCGGAGACACCTCCTCCTCCGACCGGCAAAGGCTAAAGCGCAAGCCACCGGTTTGCCTCATTACTACTCCGGAAAGCATCCATCTTATGCTAAGTCATAAAGATAGCGCTCAGTATTTCAGCCAATTAAAAGCCGTGATAGTAGATGAGTGGCACGAACTGATGAGCACCAAACGGGGTGTTCAAATGGAACTAGCCCTGGCACAATTCACATATATCAAGCCCGAACTAAAGATCTGGGGCATATCTGCCACCATTGGCAATATTGAAGAAGCCTTAAAAGTCCTCGTTCACGTTCAGCCGGAGCGTAAATCGGATATTATCAAAGCTAAAAGTCAGGAAAAAACGGAATTGTCCACAATACTTCCCGACGATATAAAAAAATTCCCCTGGGCTGGCCATGTAGGCTCCGGGTTGATACAAAAGGTGTTGCCCATTATTGAAAAAAGCAATAGCGCCCTCTTCTTTACCAATACCCGGTCACAGGCTGAAATCTGGTATCGAAACATATTGGATGCAGCCCCGCACCTGGCAGGTATTATGGCGCTACACCACGGCTCCATAGATCCTGACATACGTTTATGGGTTGAAACCGCCCTGAAAGAAGGTAAGCTGAAACTGGTAGTTTGTACTTCAAGCCTCGACCTGGGTGTTGATTTCACCCCGGTTGAAACTGTTATCCAGGCAGGCGGGCCCAAGGGCATTTCCCGCTTTTTTCAGAGGGCTGGGAGAAGTGGCCACCAACCCGGTAAGCTGAGCAAGATCCATTTTATGCCTACCCATGCACTTGAAATCGTAGAAGGCGCTGCCTTGCGACTTGCATCCGATCAACAACACCACGAGGAGCGCACGCCTCTTGAGCTAAGTTTCGATGTATTGGTACAGTTTCTCGTCACGCTTGCCGTAGGACAGGGTTTTGATGAATTACAGGCCTATCATACAGTTAAAAAAAGCCATGCCTACCGGCATTTGAATAAAATCATGTGGGACTGGGTGTTGCAGTTTATTGAAAAGGGCGGCAGAAGCCTTCAGGAATACGAAGAGTTTGCCCGGGTACACAAAGTGCATGGCCGCTACTATGTTCAATCGCGAAAAGTAGCTTACAGGCATCGGCTTTCAATAGGAGCCATCGTGAGTGACCCCATGATACGGATCAAGTTTTTATCGGGCGGTACCATAGGCATGGTGGAAGAAAGTTTTATTGCTCAAATGCGCGAAGGGGATGCCTTCTGGTTTATGGGCAAAAACCTGGAACTGGTACGCATAAAAGATATGACGGCCATTGTGCGCAAATCCAGTAAGAAAAAAGGCGCCATTCCTCGTTGGATGGGAGGAAAACTACCGCTGTCCTCCAAGCTCAGCGAGCTGATCCGGATTAAGCTTGAAGAAGCCTGTAAAGAGAAATATGAGGGCCCGGAAATGGAATGCATTGCGCCACTTCTAAAAAAACAGGCAAATCAATCAGCCCTACCGGCAAAAAATGAATTACTGATCGAACATATCCGCTCCCGAGAAGGGGATCATATTTTCGTTTATCCATTTGAAGGTCGTTTCGTTCATGAAGTTCTTTCAGCCCTTATTGCTTTTAGAATAGCCAGGTTGAAACCCATTACCTTTTCTATCGCAATGAATGACTACGGTTTTGAATTATTAACTGATCAGGCCTTGCCTATTGAAGAAGCCCTGGAACTTGATCTCTTCAGCGCCGAAAATTTATTGGAAGATGTGGAGCAAAGCCTGAACCACAGTGAACTGGCCCGACGGAGATTCAGGGATATTGCCGCTATTTCCGGGTTGGTATTTAAAGGGTTTCCCGGCAAAACCATCTCCTCCAGACACCTTCAATCATCCTCAGCGCTCATTTATGACGTGTTATCCCAATACGAACCCGATAATTTACTTATTCAGCAGGCAAGAGAAGAAGTTATCACTTTGCAACTGGATTATCAGAGACTTATTGGGGCAATGCGCAAGATCAACCAGCAAAAAATCATACTGCGAAAACCAGAGCGTTTTACACCATTTGCCTTTCCTATTATGGCCGACCGGCTGAGGGAACGACTGACAACGGAAAAGCTGGCAGACCGACTGGCCAGAATGCAAAAAGACATGGTTGGAAAATAAAAAAAGCATGCCTCAAGACATGCTTTTCAAATTTTTCTCAATTGGATCCTGGTCTTTATTCCGGCCTGGTCCAGTAGGTAGTTCTTCCAAGCAGGGAAAAACCAATGTAACCTCTTACATACAATGAGCCATCATCCTGGAGCTTCATTATACAATCGTACGTTTTACCGTTTTTTGGGTCGTAGATGGTGCCTTCTTCATATTCACCATCATCATATTCAAAATCCTTCAGGACGACCATCCCCATCTTTTTGCGCTTGCGTAATTCAGGATCCGGGTTTTCTGAATCATAAGGGTCGACATCATCTCCTGTACTGTGCCATACAATTTTGCCAAAAAACTTTCCATTTTTCTCGTAAATCTCAATTTTTGCATCCTTTTCTTCGTTGAACCAAATACCGAGGATGTCGTCAGGAGCAGCGGCTGTGGTCAACTGGATGCCGAGAACAAAAATCAATAATGCTAAAACTTGTTTCATGATCTTCAATTTTGTTGATATTAATTGAATTCAAACTGTTAAACTATTTATTACTGATCACTTTTAGTAACAATTTCTTATTTTTTCTTCTTTGAAAGACCTTGAATTACAACATTTGCAACAAAAATTATACCTGAGTCCCTATAAAACTCTCTTCTGGGCACAGCAGCATATGCTCATTCTATCGGACCTTCATCTTGGTAAAGCCGCTCATTTTCGAAAACACGGTATGGCTATCCCAAATAGTGTTCACCTTCCTGATTTCAATAGACTGGAATTGGCGATTGACCAATATAACCCTAAGCAGGTTATGATATTGGGAGATCTATTTCACAGCCGGCATAACAAAGATTGGGAGCGCTGGATAAATTGGATGGGGGTCGTTAAAAATAAAGTGGAAAATTTCGTTTTGGTCAAAGGGAATCACGATATTCTTGAGGATAATTTATACGCTACCTTCGACCTGGTGGTGGATACTTTTACCAAACCGCCTTACATTTTCACCCATGAGGAAACAAAACATAAAAGCCTTTACAATTTATACGGGCATATCCACCCCGGCATTTCAATAAAGGGAAAAGGGAGACAAAGCATTAAGTTACCCTGCTTTTATTTTGGAAAAAGGCATGGAATCTTACCTGCATTTGGGAATTTTACAGGAATTTACCAGATTTCATATAAATTTGATGATCAGATTTTTGCAATTACCGATAACTCAGTTGTTAAGCTGCGGTTAAATAATTAAAAATTTGTGGCTTACAGGTTACATCGCGAATAATTGTCGTATAAAAGGCAGAGGGTAATGAAAGACAAGGAAATTCTTGCTAAAATAAGCAGTGGGGAAGAATCTGCCCTCGATTACCTGTATAAAAAATACTACAGGATGATGACCAATTTGGTGATCGAAAATAGTGGTTCTGAGGACGAGGCCAAAGATATTTATCAGGATGCACTGGTAGTATTCTGGCAAAAAGTAAATAATGGTGAGTTAGTCCTCACTTCCAAAATCAGTACTTATATATACAGTATCTGCCTGAACCTTTGGCGCAAAGAACTGGGCAGAAAGAGCAGATTGGTCCACGAAGAAAAAGACAGGACCGATTTTATAAAAGATGATCAGGAAGAACGAATTCGCATTGTTCACGAGTGCATTGATGAATTAGGTGACACATGTAAGAAAATTCTTTCCTATCATTATTTTGACGGCATGTCGATGACAGATATTGCTGAAAAGATGGGATATGCCAACACAGACACAGCAAAAACAAAAAAATATAAGTGCAAGGAAAAGTTGTACGAACTAGTGAGATCGAAATATTCTAAGAGTGATTTTTTAGATTGATATGCACCACAACGCTGAATTTGAATCTTTGGTAAGCCGTTATCTCGAAAATGAGATGAGTGATCTGGAGCGGTTGGAATTTGAAAACAGGCTGATCAACGAACCCGGCCTGAAAGAAGAATACACCTTTCAGAAAGATGTGATCAATGGCATAAAAGACCATCGAAGATTGTCGCTGAAAAACAGGCTTGATCAAATTGATCCCCCGGGCGCCACTAACCTGTTCAACTTGAGGAATACTACAATAGTTACTGGTGTAGCTGCCGCAGTTGGATTTGCATTGTTTTGGGGTGCAGATCAGCTAGCTACTGAAAAACCGGATTCACCTGTCAATATCACAGCCTCAAACAATACCGAAATTTATATCCCAAAAAAGGAAGAAATTCCTGCTGTCCCGGAAGTTAAGTTTGAATCGGCAAAAGAAAGTGAAGCAAAAACCGCTAAAAACAACTCTCTTCCGACAGTGAAAAACAATACAACTGATGTCAGTGAAAAAACGGAGGAAACTACTCTGGCCAGAAAGCCCGAGATTGTAAAACCGGAAATAATGGAAGAAATAGCAGATAACATTCCGGATATAGAAACCGAAGACCCGGGAGACATTAATCAACCGGATATTGAGGAAAATGTAAGCCGTACGGAACTGGAAGTGGAAATGCTGAAGGGCAATAAAAAAACCATTCAATATAAATTCTACAATAGTAAGCTCTATCTAATCGGGGATTTTGATGAGTCGCCTTACGAAATTATTGAATATAATAGTGCATCCGTTGATGAGCCTAGATATTATCTCTATTACTATGGCAAGTTCTATTTCCTTAATTCAGGTCAATACAAAGAAACCCCTTTGGTGGAGATCGAAAACGAAGCATTGATCAGGGAGCTACGCGCCTTACAAAGGGATAAATAAGCACCTTTTGCAACAGTGATTAATCCCATGCGTCATTCTAATGTCATATTTGCATTATTTATATGCAGTTTGAGATCGATTGCAAATAATTATTAGCTTTGCAACTCAGCTGAATCAATCTGCAAAACGTGGCAAGGACCAAGAAGAAAAAATTAGGCAGTTATCCTTTTGCAAGTGTGGTTTTCTCCATTACGCTGGCATTGTTCGTAATCGGGATTTTTAGCTTTTTGATCCTCTATTCAAACACCCTGGGCGAACAGATCAGAAGCAATGTCAGGATACAGGTTTACCTGCATAAATTCACCACAGAATCAGATCAACTTCGCATTACGAAGATCTTGAGCAGCAAACCCTATGTTTCTTCTAACGAGGAAGGATATGCTATTGAATATATTAGTAAAGAAGAGGCTGCAGAAATATTTATTGAAGACACCGGGGAAGATTTTGTGGCCTTCCTGGGCGATAATCCTCTGCGCGATGCTTTTAACGTCGGCATTACTACGCCTTATCAGCAAAAAGACAGCCTAAGACACATAAAAGCGGATATTGAAGAAATAGATGGTGTTTTTGAGGTGGAATATGTTGAAAACTTCATTGAAGAAGTCAATGCCAACCTGACTAAGATCGGTCTTTTACTACTTACCGTATCCATTATTTTACTGGCCACCATTGTAATTCTTATCAATAATACCATAAAACTCGCACTGTTTTCCCAGCGCTTTTTAATTAGAAGCATGCAACTGGTAGGCGCTAAAACTTCTTTCATCGTAATGCCCTTTTTGAGGCGATCTCTTTGGCACGGACTTCTATCCGGATTACTTGCCTCGGCCCTGATTTATGCATTGCTCCAGTATGGGAATTCTCAAATTGAAAATCTCAATTTACTGGCTACAATGGAACAAATAGCGCTTGTATTTTTAAGTTTACTACTATTGGGGAGCATTATCGCTTTTTTCAGTACTTACCGTGCCGTAAACAAATATTTAAAAATGTCACTCGACGAACTCTATTGATATGGATAATAAAGACAAATTAGCTTTTCAGAAAGGCAACTATCTGCTATTATTAGCCGGAATAGCGCTCTTAATTATTGGATTTTTCCTGATGACACAAGATAAGGAAGACTATGGATTCGGAACATTGGGAATTACCATAGGCCCGATTTTTGTTATGCTGGGTTTTATTGTAGAAATCTTTGCTATCTTTTATAAAGGAAAGAAAAAGGAATAATGAGTACCTGGGAAGCCATCCTGCTCGGTATTGTCCAGGGGTTGACAGAATTTCTTCCAGTGAGTAGTTCAGGGCACATTGAGCTGGGAAAATATATTCTGGGTGTTGAAACGACAGACAACCTTTTGTTTTCCATTATAGTGCATGGAGCCACAGCATTAAGCACGATTGTAGTTTTTAGAAAAGACATTGCACAAATTGTAAAAGGTTTATTCAATCTCCAATGGAATGATGAAAAGGACTTTTCTGCTAAAATACTTTTATCCATGGTTCCGGTTGGAGTTGTGGGTGTGCTTTGGGAAGCAGAAATAGAAGCACTCTTCATCGGCAATGTTATGCTGGTAGGTTTCATGCTTCTGATCACCGGTTTGTTACTTAGTTTTACTTACTATAAAAAAGCCGGTAACACAAGTGTCAACTATCCCAAATCTTTATTAATTGGCCTGGCACAGGCCTTTGCCATTTTCCCAGGCATATCAAGGTCGGGAAGCACTATTTCCACCGCGCTATTGTTGAATATTAGCCGTGAAAAAGCTGCCCGTTTTTCCTTTTTGATGGTACTCCCACCAATTATCGGCGCTATGTTACTAAAAGTGCAAGATTACATGGAGGTACCCGAAGTGGCCGGTGGCATATCTGCCATAGCACTGTCAGCAGGGTTTATTGCTGCTTTTCTGTCGGGTTTATGGGCCTGTAAGTGGATGATTGGCATTGTGAAAAATGGCAAGCTTATTTATTTTGCCATCTATTGTTTCATTGTAGGCGCTATTGCACTGGCCTGGTCATTTATATGAGTCAACAAAACCATCAAGACAACGATAATCCCTTTTTAAACAAAGTTTTCCTCGTAGACAAAGATCTTCGCTGGACATCATTCGACGTGGTAAAAAAGCTACGTATTCTGTTTAAAATAAAAAAGATTGGACATGCCGGCACGCTGGATCCCCTGGCAACGGGTCTTTTGATCTTATGCACTGGAAAAATGACAAAGCGGATTGAAAAATTCATGGCTCAGGAAAAGGAATATACAGGCACCATGATCATCGGAAAAACAACTCCTTCTTTTGATCTGGAAACAGAGATAGATAATGAAAAGAATATTGATCATATCACCGAAGACAAAATATATGGTTCAGTGAGTTCTTTTTTAGGGGCTATTATGCAGGAACCGCCATTGTATTCCGCCATTAGCATAAATGGAGAGCGGGCATATCATAAAGCTCGTCGTGGACAGCAGGTCAGTATTCAGCCCAGAGAAGTACACTTGCATGAATTTGAAATTACCGGAATCAAACTTCCGGAAGTAGATTTCCGTATCGTATGTTCCAAGGGGTTTTATGTCCGTAGCCTGGTTCGCGACTTTGGTATAGCGTTGGGCGTTGGAGCACATATGACGGCGCTACGGCGAACACGGATAGGATCATTTACTATTGAAGAGGCCAAAACCATTGAACAAATTCAACAAGAGGTAGTATCGGCAAGAGATGAAGATTTATAATTCACCGGATGAGTTTGAAAAAATTGATTATGCCGTCGTGACAAGCGGTACTTTTGACGGAGTGCATGTGGGCCATCAAAAAATCTTGTCCCGAATCAAGGATGTAGCACAAAAAAAAGGTGGTGAAACCGTCCTTCTGACCTACTGGCCCCACCCCAGGCATGTTTTATATGAAGATCAAAGTTTGCACCTGCTATCCTCATTAGAAGAAAAATCAGTACTTTTACGAAAGCACAAAATAGACCACCTGATCATCATTCCGTTTACAAGACAATTTGCCTCATTGTCTTCCGATGATTTTATCGAAAATATTCTGGTGAACAAAATAGGAACAAAAAAGCTGGTGATCGGCTATGATCATAAATTCGGAAGAAACCGATCGGGAAGCTTTGAGGAACTAAAGAAAAACGGTCCGAAATACGGTTTTGAGGTCGAGGAGATTCCTGAGCAAGATGTGGACCATGTGGCAGTGAGCAGTACTAAGATACGAAAAGCGCTGGAAACCGGTAATATTGAAAAAGCCAATAAATACCTTGACCGGCACTACGATGTGTATGGAAAAGTGACCAATGGGGATAAAATAGGTAGTACATTGGGTTTTCCCACGGCCAATATTGAGGTAGCTTTTGAACATAAACTTATACCGGCTGATGGTATATATGCAGTTGAAGTGGATGTGCTGGATAAATCTTGGAAAGGAATGCTTAATATCGGCTACCGGCCAACAGTACACGGCAGCTATAAAGTAATGGAAGTACATATTTTCAATTTCGATCATGACATATACGACCATGATATCAAAGTATTCTTTCACAAACGCATCCGTGACGAAGTTAAATTCAGCGGTCTACCCGAATTAAAAGCCCAACTGGCCAAAGACGAGAAAACAGTAAGAAGTTATTTTAATATATAAAGGGTGAGCATGAAAAAATCTAAGATCAATCTTGAAATAGACCTCGATAAGCAAAATATACCGGAAAAAATTACGTGGACGGCCACCGATAATCCGGATGGTGATGTGGCAAAAGAAACTAATGCTATTAGTTTATCTATGTGGGACCATAGTCAGCGCAATACTTTGCGTATAGACTTGTGGACCAAAGAAATGCCTGTAGACGAAATGAAGCGGTTTTATATTGACTGCCTTGGCGGCCTGGCACAAAGCATATTAAATGCAACCGGTGATGAGTACATGTCTAATGAAATGAATGCCCTTTGCGATAGGTTTGTAGAGCATTTAAAGAAGGAGATGGAAAATTGA
>DNTA01000278.1 GCA_003500135.1 Cytophagales bacterium
GCCGGATTGAGGAAAGATAAGCCCGGACTTGATTTTGTGCCAAAAAACGCCGAACTTCCCGACAAGTCTTCAGTAGACGTTCCTTACGTCGACAAACACGCGTTTGAACGGAAGCACCGTTTGAAGACTTGACCCAACTTCGTTTGCCCCTTGCCTCAATTCCGCCCCGAAAAAAGAGTTGATGCCTTCCCCCTTCCCAAAAAAAGCTATAACATCTACGCCATTTATTTACCAATTAATGACAACGTGTCGCTAATCAAACAACAAAAAGAAAAGATCGACAGGATCAATGTGGATCTTCAAAATCAACTCGAAATTATTGAATCGCAAAAAGTTGAAATTGAACAATCCAACAACAATCTGGAGCACAAGGTATTTGAACGCACCAAACAACTTGAACATCAAAACAAGCAGCTTGCCGAGTATGCCTTTATCAATGCCCACCTTCTTCGCGCGCCGGTTTGTACCATAATGGGGCTGGTGAATTTGATGAAATATTCTGACCTTTCTTCAGAAGATATCGTGATCATTAGTAAGTTATCGCGCTCCGTTAAGACCCTCGATGAGATTGTGAAAAAAATCAATATCGCCATAAGGGAAAGAAGACACTTTGACAGAAATGCACTGGAAGATGGTCGAGAGGGTACGGGCATTACTTCATTTTCAAATTAAGCCAGGCTTTTTAACTTTTATGAAGGATTCTCGTGTTTATTGACCACAAAAACCGTAGAAAACGGGGTTAGGGCCCATAGCCCCCAAAAGCCCACTTATTACCCTTTTCCCATTCCATTTTTTCCATCATCTCCTCCGGGGTAGAATTGTTTTCAGTGTATGCCGGCAAGCCGGTAACCTATTTCTTCAAAGGATTTGCAATAGATTACATAAAGTAATTCATTATAAAAAACGATTACATAATTTTGGTTTATAATTATGTAAATTCCGGTCATCCGGAATCCCGGTTTGTTTTTCAAAAATGTATCAAAATTATGAAGAGGATTATTTATATCATTTTAGTATTCATGTGGTGTTCTGCCACGCCTTATGCACAGGAAATATTATCACCGGAAGGATTGTGGAAGCTCGGTCGATTGAGCGATCCACAGGTTTCTCCTGATGCCAAAACCGTTATATATGGCGTTACCAGGTATAGAATAGAGGATAATAAAGGGAAGCGCAGTCTTTATGGCAAGAAGATAAATGGCGGCGAAGCCAATTGCCTCACCTGCGATATGGAGGCCAGCGTTTACAATGCCCGTTGGCGACCAGACGGTCAGAAGATTGGTTTTTTGACCAATACATCAGACAAAATGCAGCTTTGGGAAATGAATCCCGACGGCACAGATAAGCAACAGGTAAGCGATTTTGAGAAATCCATCTCTAATTTTAGTTACGCTCCCGACGGCGGACATATCGCATTTACCATGCTGGTAAAACTCGATAGTACGGTCAACGACATGTATCCTGACCTGCCCCACGCAGACGCAAGGATCATCGATGATCTGATGTACCGGCATTGGGACAGCTGGCACGACTATCAATACAGTTACCTGTTTTATGCTCCATACAATGATGGGGAGGTCACTGGTGGTCCGGTTGATGTAATGGAGGGCGAAAAATTTGATACGCCACTGAACCCATTCGGAGGAGCAGAGCACATCACCTGGAGCCCCGATGGCAAAAAACTGGTTTATGTGTCTAAAAAATCAACCGGTAAAGAATATGCCCTGAGTACCAACTCTGACCTGTATCAGTATGATCTGCAAAGCCGTGAAACGGTGAACATAACAGAAGGTATGGATGGTTACGATACGGATCCCGTATTTTCCCCGAATGGTGAAACCCTGGCGTGGCTGAGTATGGCGAGGCCCGGATTCGAGTCCGATAAAAATGTGATATGGCTAATGGATACACAAAGCGGGTTAAAACGATCAGCAACAGGTAATGTGGATATGAGCGCTTCACATGTTCGCTGGGATGAAGATAGTGAGAAAGTATATTTCATAGGGGGTGTGGAAGCAACTTACCAGGTATTTGCAATGGAAGTAAACAATTTGCTGGATAGCAGGAGGGAAGTTCCAGATGCCGAGCCTGTGGCGATTACCAAAGGCATACACAATTACTATGATATCGTGGTAGCCGATAATCAGCTAATTGGTACAAAAGCCAGCATGTCGCAACCCATTGAGTTGTTCCGGATCGATGTAAAAAATGGTGGGGAAGAAATTTTTACAGTGGTCAATAAAGAACAGCTCGATGCCACAGAAATGGGTAAAGTTGAAAAACGCATCGTCAAAACAACAGATGGCAAAGATATGCTGACGTGGGTGATCTATCCGCCGGATTTTGATCCTGAGAAGAAGTACCCGGCACTTTTGTATTGTCAGGGCGGACCGCAATCAGCAGTGAGCCAGTTTTTTTCCTATCGTTGGAATTTTCAATTGATGGCCGCGCATGGCTATATTGTGGTGGCGCCAAACCGACGAGGATTGCCGACTTTTGGCCAGGACTGGAACGACCAGATCAGTGGCGACTGGGGTGGACAGGCAATGAAGGATTACCTGGCAGCTATCGACGAAGTGGCCAAAGAGCCCTATGTGGATGAAAACCGGCTTGGCGCCGTAGGTGCGAGCTACGGTGGTTATTCGGTGTATTATTTAGCAGGTATTCACGAGGGTAGGTTTAAAACCTTTATTTCGCATTGCGGTTTGTTTAATCTGGAAAGCTGGTATGGCAGCACAGAAGAATTGTTTTTCGCCAATTGGGATATCGGTGGGCCGTATTGGAGAGAGCCTCAACCGGTAAGCTATGAAAGGTTCTCCCCGCATAAATTTGTAAAGGACTGGGATACCCCGATTTTAGTGGTCCACGGTGAAAAGGATTTCAGGGTTCCGATCAACCAGGGTATGGAAGCCTTTCAGGTTGCACAGATCAAAGGAATACCCAGCCGGTTTTTATATTTCCCCGAAGAGGGACACTGGGTGCTGAGTCCGCAAAATGGCATTCTTTGGCACCGCGTGTTTTTTGATTGGTTAGACAGCTATTTGAAATAATGAATAAAAGCCCGGAAGTAAATGCCGGGCTTTTCGATAGGTTTCCTCTGATTTTACGCTTTCAAGAAAAAACTCATTTCCAGCAGCATATACTATTCGCTAATTGATTTTTGAATACGATATGCATGCTTTTAATCACCTTGACGCAGCGTATCTTATTACCAAATTGTTGGCTGTTAATTTACATGTATGTTGTCAATGAATAACCTTATGCCAAGGGTGACACCTTGAATAGGAGAAATGTAATGAAAAACTATTTATAGGGATCGTCTTCATCGGGTACAAAACAAAGGCATCTCAACAGTATGAATGGGATAGGGCTTATCAATAAAAAAATGAAGCCATTTCTGAATAGAAATAACGAAAAACCACGTCAGACCAGAGGGCTCGTCAGGTGCGCACCACAGGCCGGGTCACAATAGACCAGAGCGCCTCTGAGGTACTACCTCAGGAAGGGTCTGGTGCGCACCTCAGGGGCTCAAAAGTTTAAAATCCGAAGTAATTTGATTAAGAAAGCGAACTTAAAATTATAAACCACTCTTAATCAATTAGTTATGAAAGTAAAGTTTTTTGGGGTTTATGATGATTTTTAAGAGCAACAATAATTATTAAAAAATAATTGTTAAAAGTAACACTTAAACTTATTAGGCAGAAGTTAGTTTTATCAAATCGCCCAAAGAAATCTCACTAAAATCATTTATGGTCATATCAGCTCCATTCAGTTCTTCGGGGCTGTGGGTTGTTGTGAGGCCCACTACTTTCATGCCGGCATTTAATCCTGATTTCACTCCGGCGAGGGAGTCTTCGAAAACCACGCATTGTCCGGGCGCCATGTTGAGTTGTTTCGCGGCTTTCAGGTAAATCTCAGGGTGAGGCTTGCTGTTCTCTGCATGCGCGGAATACAACAAGGCCTCGAAATAATCTCGAATTTTAAGGCTATCCAGAACGAAATCGAGGTTTTCGATAGGGGCGGAGGTGCCAACGGCCATTTTTATCCCTTCATTTTTCAGCGTATCCAAAAATGGGATCAAACCATCAACCGGTGCCACATCGTTTTTATACAACTCACGAAAAAGAGCTTCTTTCTCATCGGCCCATGCTTTGGCTTTCTCCGGAGTAAATTCATCTTTTAAAACGTAAGTCATGATTTCATCATTCGTGCGGCCATAGACATGATGCTTCAGTTCGTCATCAGATAAATTGATATTGTGGTTTTTCAAAAATATTTCGAAGGCCTGTTTGTGGTGAGGATTGCTATGTACAATTACACCATCCATGTCGAAAAGCGCGGCGATGTTGTGCTTCATTGAGGACATATTTCAGGATTTGTCAAGTATAAAAAGGTTTTCCCGGGTAAATATATGAGAAATGATTGAAATAGTAGCTCAATATACATAATTGAACATACCGTGACATACCGTTAGCACTTGTTGCCAAACATCGAATTGAATAACTATTCAACGATCTTTATTATGAAACAAAAAAAAAAGAAGCCTCCATAT
>DNTA01000066.1 GCA_003500135.1 Cytophagales bacterium
AAACGAAGACAATTCCTTATATAATAAGGCTTTTGAAAAAAATATAGTGATCGTAACACCTTCAACATTATTAGCCACACTCCGCACAATTGATACCATGTGGAACAACGAAAAGCAACAACGTAATGCGATAGAAATTGCCAGACAAGCTGGTGCGCTTTATGATAAATTTGAAGGTTTAGTTAAGGATCTTACTGGTGTAGGCAAAAAAATTGATGATGCAAAAAAGGATTATTCTGCTGCTATGAACAAATTGGTTGAAGGACGAGGAAATCTCATTAGCAGAGTGGAAAAACTAAAGAAAATGGGGGCTAAAGCAAAAAAGTCATTACCCGAAAACATCCTTAAACGATCGGAAGAATCTCCCGAATAGAAGTTCCTGAACAGGTATTTAATCTGTTAAGCAGTTCTGATTACTGCTTTAAAAAGCGCTTGGTCTGTGTTTGTTGATCGTTGGAAATTTTCACCAGATAAACGCCTGCTTTCCAACTCGCCACCGAGATAGATGTGTGTAATTTAAAAAGTGACTGCTTCAGGACCAATTTTCCAAGAACATCATAGACTTCTATCTGATAGTCTCCTGCAGTACCATTCTCAATAATGACATTTAAATAATTTCGCGATGGATTTGGTTTGATAGAAAAAGAAAAGTCCTGATCAATAGGCCTTAACATGGTCTGATCAAAAGTATTCGAAGCATCTGCAGACAAAGGGGCCATCGCACAAATACATACAAATAAAGATAAAAAGAGTGGTAATTTATTCATCATAGGTTAAGTTGATAATCAAAGATACAAAAATCTTTGATGACTCAACACCCGTCTAAACCTTTAACAATTTGTTAGGCATTGCATTAGGATGGTTGGGCACTAGACCGCAACAGCTTACTTACTTAAATACATTTTCCTTCTTGAGTAGAGATCGTAGAACTCGTCATCTTTTAGACTATCAATAAAAAGTATACTCTCTCCTGTACTTTTCATCTCTGGCCCTAGTTTTTTGTTCACATTTGGAAACTTATTGAATGAAAAGACCGGTTGTTTGATGGCATAACCTTTGAGCTTTGGATTAAAGTCAAAATCTGACACCTTCTTTTCCCCTAGCATGATTTTAGTAGCATAGTTAACATAAGGTTCACCATAGGCTTTGGCAATAAAGGGAACGGTTCGCGATGCTCGTGGGTTAGCTTCGATGATATAAACCATATCATCCTTAATAGCAAACTGAATATTGATAAGACCAACTGTATTTAAGGCTAAAGCGATCTTTTTGGTATGGTCCTTTATCTGCTGCATGACAAATTCTCCAAGATTGAACGGTGGCAAGGTGGCATTGCTATCGCCGGAATGTATACCGCAGGGCTCAATATGTTCCATGATCCCGATAATGTATACATTTTCACCGTCACATATGGCATCTGCCTCTGCTTCAATAGCCCCATCGAGATAATGATCCAGCAGCAGTTTGTTCCCTGGGATCGATTTTAATAAATCAATCACATGTTCTTCAAGTTCCTGCTTATTGATCACAATTTTCATTCCCTGACCGCCAAGTACGTAAGATGGGCGCACCAGAATTGGAAAATTGAGTCGATCGGCCACCTCTAGTGCCTGTTCGGCAGTTTCTGCTGTGTCAAACTCCGGATAAGGAATATCATTTTCTTTTAAGAGCGTAGAGAAACTTCCGCGGTCTTCGGCCAGATCAAGCGAGTGAAAACTAGTCCCCATGATCTTTATTCCATAACGATCGAGTTTCTCTGCCAATTTCAAAGCTGTTTGCCCTCCTAATTGTACAATGACACCTTCCGGTTTTTCATGTTGAATGATGTCGTAGATATGTTCCCAGAAGACTGGTTCGAAATAGAGTTTATCAGCAATATCAAAGTCGGTAGATACTGTTTCAGGGTTACAGTTAATCATAATGGTTTCGTAACCACATTCTGCGGCAGCCAAAACACCATGCACACAGCAGTAATCAAACTCAATACCCTGCCCAATGCGGTTAGGACCTGACCCCAAAACAATGATCTTCTTTTTATCAGACACCACACTTTCATTAGCCACAGTAAGTTCACCTCCTTCAGAAGCCATTTCCATTTCAAAGGTTGAGTAATAATAAGGGGTCTGAGCTCTGAATTCAGCAGCACAGGTATCGACTAATTTGTAAACACGATTGATGTTAAATTCCTTGCGCTTATTATACACTTCACTTTCAAGACAATTGAGCATGTGGGCAATCTGACGGTCTCCATAGCCTTTCTGCTTTGCCTCAAGCAGCAGCTCTCTCTCAATGGTACCAATGTTGTAGGCAGAAATCTCCTTTTCCAGGTGATACAGTTCTTCGTATTGTTTTAGGAACCACATATCAATTTTGGTGATCTCATGGATACGACTCAGTGGTATTCCCATTTGTATAGCGTCGTACAGCACAAAAACGCGGTCCCAACTAGCATGCTTTAATTTATCAATAACCTGATCGTAATTTTTGTAGCCCTTACCGTCAGCACCTAGTCCGTTTCTCTTAATTTCAAGGGACTGAGTGGCTTTATGAAGCGCTTCCTGAAAAGAACGTCCAATGGCCATGACCTCACCCACGGCTTTCATTTGCAACCCAAGGGTCCTGTCAGACCCTTCAAACTTGTCAAAATTCCATCGTGGTATTTTTACCACCACATAATCCAAAGTAGGTTCAAATAAAGCAGAAGTAGACTTGGTGATTTGATTATCGAGTTCATCCAGGGTATAGCCAATCGCCAGCTTGGCGGCTATTTTTGCTATGGGATACCCGGTTGCCTTACTTGCCAGAGCCGAAGAACGGGATACTCTTGGGTTGATCTCTATGGCGATAATCTCCTCCTTCTCATCAGGACTCACGGCAAATTGTACATTACAACCACCTGCAAAATCACCGATACTGCGCATCATGTGAATGGCCATATCTCGCATGCGTTGGTAGGTTCTGTCAGACAATGTCATGGCTGGTGCAATAGTAATGGAGTCACCGGTATGAATTCCCATAGGATCCATATTTTCAATGGTACAAATGATCACTACATTATCATTTTTATCCCGCAACAATTCCAGCTCATATTCTTTCCAGCCTATCAAAGCTTTGTCGATCATCACCTCGTGGATCGGAGAGATTTCCAATCCTCTAGTAAGCGACGTATCGTATTCTTTTTCATCGTATACTATGGAAGCTCCGGCGCCCCCCAAAGTAAAGGACGCCCTGATACACAGCGGGAACCCGAATTCCTGGGCTATCTCTTTTCCTTTTAGAAAGGAAGTGGCCGTTGCCTGAGGAGCCATGCCTACGCCAATTTTTGACATCAACTCTCTGAACTTTTCACGATCCTCTGTGATATTAATGGCATCAATATCTACACCGATGAGTTCAATCCCAAAGTCTTTCCAAATACCTTTCTCATCAGCTTCTATTGCCAGGTTAAGTGCAGTCTGCCCTCCCATGGTGGGTAGAACGGCATCAATCTGAGGGTGCTCTTTGAGAATTTTGAGTATGGATTTAGTGGTTAGTGGTAATAAATACACATGATCTGCCATTGTTGGATCCGTCATAATGGTAGCTGGATTCGAATTGATCAGAATGGTCTCAATACCATCTTCTCTTAACGAACGTAAAGCTTGCGATCCCGAATAATCAAATTCGCAAGCCTGACCAATGATAATGGGTCCGGAACCTATTAACAGTATAGATTTGATGTCTTTATTCTTTGGCATTTGTCAGGATTTTTCGGTGTACAAAAATAGCTATCAGTGGGGTACAAAAAAAGGTGTTACACCTAAGTAACACCTTTTAATATTAACAATTGTTAATCATTATTTTTTATGTCTCATTTCAGAGGACACAGACAATTTTTTTCTTCCCTTAGCACGTCGTCTGGCTAAAACTTTTCTGCCATTGGCACTTGCCATTCGCTCTCTAAAGCCGTGCTTATTTCTTCTTTTTCTCTTCGATGGCTGAAACGTTCTCTTACTCATTGCCTTGTGTCTTTATATGTTTAATCTTAAAGGATTGACGTTTTTTAAAACTGCGTGCAAATATACAACAAGTTTTTACTTTAACAAGAAGCAGTAATAAAATTATTGTGATTTGTTTTCTTAACTTTGCAGCCCATTAAATTATCGCCTCATGTTTCATAAAAACATCAAATTAATTCTTGCTGCAGCCATAATTGCCTACGCTGTTTATCAGTTTTATGAAGGGTATATTGGAAACGGTATCATGTTTTTACTGCTAGCTTCCATATTCATCTTTCTCTATTTCAAAAATGAGATCATTCTATTGGCATTTTTAAAACTTCGTAAAAACGATTTCGAAGGAGCGAGAAAATGGTTGGATAAGATTAAAAATCCAAAATCAAGCCTGGTCAGAAAACAACAGGGCTATCTTAATTTCCTATATGGGGTTATGGAATCCCAGAATAATATGAACGCTGCTGAGAAATACTTTAAAAAAGCCATCACACTTGGATTGTCCATGGATCACGATCTGGCAATGGCCAAATTGAATTTAGCTGGCATTGCCTTTAGTAAAAGACGAAAACTGGAAGCTCAGAAATTGCTGAATGAAGCTCAGAAATTAGACAAGCGAAACATGCTTGGAGACCAGATAAAAATGATGAAGCAACAAATGAAGAAGGCCTCGATTCCCAACCAGCACTATGGAAATCGCCAGCAAATGGGAAGAAGACGTTAAATCTAGAGTAACGGTGCTAATAGTTTTGATAGGGCTTCGAGAAGTTTAAAACGTAAGGCCCTGGTTTTCCATACCTCCAAAATGAGTTCTTCCGAATCTTCAAGATCTTTCAGGAATTGGGCCTTGAGCTCTTTACTCGTTTTTCTGTGATAGATAAAGGCATTGACCTCAAAATTAATTTCAAAGCTTCGGTAGTCCATATTTGCTGTACCGATGGAACAGATCTCATCGTCCAGTACCATGGTTTTGGCATGAATAAACCCCTTTGTATAACGATAAACACGAACCCCGGCATCTAGCATAGACTCCAAATAAGAGTTTGTTGCAGAACCCGATATCCACGAATCTGAAGAAGCAGGTATGAGCAGCTTTACGTCAATTCCACTTCTCGCAGCTGTTTGAAGCGCTGTAAGTATCTGGTCATTGGGGATAAAATACGGTGTTGTAATATAGAGGTAACGACGTGCCGCTGAAATACTTGCAAAGATGGCTTCAAATATAAAAGGCCAGTCGGTGTCTGGTCCACTGGCAGCGATCTGTACTCCTGCTCTTTCTTTTGGTTGGAATTCCGGAAAATAGGCATCAGACAATGCAATACTACTTCCTTTTACAAAATCCCAAGTAGTAAAAAATAAGATCTGTAAGGGTTTGACTGCTTCTCCAACAATTCTCAAATGCGTATCCCTCCAATATCTGCTCGAATTCAAATTTATATAGTAATCGGAAATATTGATGCCGCCTAAATAACCAATCTTACCATCAATAACCACAATTTTTCGATGGTCTCTGTAATTCATTTTGCTCGTAAGACCCGAGAATAATACAGGCATAAACGGATAATATTGCACTCCTGCCTCTCTGAGCTTTCTTTTAGATGCATTCGAAATTTTACTGCCTACATCATCATAAATAAAACGAACTTCCACCCCACTTATAGCCTTGTCACAGAGTAACTTAACAATTCTTTTTCCAATCACATCATCCTCAAATATGTAGTACTCTAAGTGTATATGATGCTGGGCGTTCTTTAAATCCTTGATAAGTGCTTCAAACTTTTCTTCACCATTCACTAAAACCTGCAGATCATTAAAAATAGTGAGCTTGGATTTTTCACTATTGTAAATCAATCGAAATAACTTCGACTTTTCACCCAATACCTCTTCAATGAACTCTTCCTGGTATTTTTTTAGTTTTAATTTATCCAGGATTCTCTGAACTACTTTTTGATCCAGGATATTTTTTCGGTTAAAAATTTTTGTCTTTCTGTAATCCTGCCCAAATAAGATGTAGACAATAAGACCCATAAACGGAAGTACAAGGAGTACCAGAATATAACTGATGGTCTTACTGGGGTTGAGTTGCTTAAAAAGAATTACAAAAATAAGGACGATAGCCAGAGCATAGTTAATTGCTACCAGTATCGTCCATATATTATTTTTGACGTATTCCAATAACTCAAGGAGTAGATGAATAGTAACCTTTTTCGGGAATATCAATAACATATTCCTTTCCAGAGGAATTATTCAGATGTGGTTCGCGAAGCCACGGATTATGAATTTTTAATATTTTATAGTTGATACCAAATTGCTCGGCAAAGGCGGAAAAATTAGTAACAGCCGTATCCACCCGAACCGAATAAGTTGGAATATTTTTGTAAAGATGCTCCTCGGTAAAATTAAAGCCATACTTTGAAGGATTTGTCAGGATCTCCTTTAGAGCAACGATCCTGTACAGGTACCTGCCTGTTTCTTCCCCCAGAAGGAGATCGTAATAGTTGGAAACACCCTGATCCTGAAGACGACGCTCAATACCGCTTTTTCCTGCATTATACGATGCCGCTGCAAGAGTCCATGTGCCAAATTGTTCTTTAGCATCTAGGAGATACTTACAGGCCACACGAGTTGATTTTTCAAGGTGATAACGTTCGTCGACATTGTCATTAATTTCAAGGCCATTCTCCTGACCGGTAGTCTTCATAATTTGCCAAAATCCGCGCGCCCCAGCTGGAGAAACCACATTGAGCAACCCACTCTCGATCACCGCCAGATATTTAAAGTCATCGGGCACTCCGTACTCCTTTAAAATGGGTTCAATCACCGGAAAATACTTAGCTGATCTCTTGAACATGAGAAGACCATTGGATTGCCAGTACGTGTTAACCAATAATTCCCTGTCCATTTTTTCATATACATCAGGATTTTCCAAAGGCAAGTCTTCCCCGGCAAAATTTAAATGATCCGGTACAGATAGTGCGTACACATTATAGTCGTTAACAATCGGTGCTTCACTTGTTACTTCTGCATCCGACGGTGCTTTCTGTACGGCATAAATAAACATGCAGCAAACAGTCACCAGACCAATGATTGACAGAATGGATTTTAAGGCTTTCATCTTCTTACTTCTTTAAAATTATAAACTCATATTCTACTGGGTAGAGTCTTCCAGAATCAATTCCGGAAGGTGTTTGTTGAACCATTTATATTTGGTAATGATCATGATATGCGTTCCGCCTTTCACAACTAATGTGTCAGCATTACAGGAGTGAGGAAAAACCAAATCCTGATCACCATGAATAAAAACGGTTTGCTTATCAGGTTTTTCCTGATTCCAGCACACTATTTCTCTGATAGCCCAATCTAAGTATTTTTTGTCTTTAACGCTTAAATATTTTTTATATAATTCAACTCTTTTTTTAACCATTTCTCCAAAAGCAAACTTGGAGAGGACTTCAATATTACTCACCAATTGTGTAGGTAAGATGTTGTAGGTTTTTGTTTTTCTCAAAAATTTCAAATGGACGGGCAGCTCATGGTAGGATTTAATACTGGAAATAGCGATCACTTTACGACATTTTATGTGATGGGCCATTTCCTGAACCAACATCCCCCCAAATGAAACTCCAATAAGTACAGGGTTGTCATGTGTCACTTTCTGGCACATACGCTGGGCGTATTCGTTTAGCTTCTCTTTGTCAAGCGGCGGTATCCATTCTAACCAATGGATTTGAAACTGATCCTCAGGTAATTTGATATATTCAAAAATAAAAGGATTTGCTGCCATTCCGGGCATCATATACACATGAATTAAATCTGAAGTATTTAAATCGGATTGTTCCATTCTGGTACCCGTTAAAGACTTGAGGAGGCTTTAACAATCTATAATTCAATAATTAAGCTATTTTTTGTATCTTTGCAAGGCAAAACTATAGAAATTATAGTTCTTCTCGACCAACCTAGAATTTAAATTAATGAAAATTATGACTGAAACTGTTGAATTAATTGACAATGATTTCTTGCGTCAATACGAATTGAAAGTTGAAGAAAGTATGGCTGTCATTGAATACTCTCTTCAAGAA
>DNTA01000174.1 GCA_003500135.1 Cytophagales bacterium
CGGGTTACTCAATAATTCCATTTGCTTGCTTTAAAATTACAATGTAAACATATGGAATAAATCTGTACATACAAACAGTAAATCAACGTTTATTGCGATTGTGGATAAATTGTTGATAACTCCGTTCTCTAAAAAAAATGCGAAGTATGCTTAATAAGAGGCCCGGCTTTTTTTTGCGGAAATCGGGTTTTGTGTGACCGGGTGGGGTACATTTTGGCCTTCCTGGCTTTTTCGCTAATTCTATATGCACAAATCCAGCATTCACAACACTATTATGCAATAACTAACAGTTTAGTTTTACCATACATTCAGACGGTGGAAATGTAAAATTGCACTCTATGCCTCAATGAGTGGGAAATGCTGCCGATGAAGGCTTGTTTTTCTTTTCGTTCTTGTACTATTCCAAGAATGGAACTGATCGATACAAGCATACATACTTTAAAAAGTTCCCAATTTGGGAATCGTATATTCGCTTAGGCAAATATACTAAATAATTGCACGCATTCGGCCTTTTTGGAACTATAAAATATAGATACATTAAAATGAAAAATAATTAAGTTTTAATTTGTTTATATAGATTATATGTTTACATTTGCTATGTATTCATTAACATATTACTACTATTAAACATAAACAAAATGGAAACTTATTTAAAAACTCAGGAAGCAACAATTAAAGCAGCAGAACAAGCAATGTCAGAAAACTTTCAGACTTACATTAAAAAAGGCAGGTTCTTGTGTGATTGCGGCGAAAGCTTTGCATGTTATTTAATTGACGAGAACACTTTAAATACGCTCGAAATATTTGTTTACTGCGAAGCTTGTCATTATCAATATTGTAATTAAAATGAAAGCATATAACAACATTAAAGCAGAGATTGAAAGATCTAAACAATTGATTGATCACTCTAATGAGATTGAACGGCAAAATGATAGGCTGCTAAAATGTATTATATTTATCTCTGCGCCGCTTCTGATAGCACTAATCTATTTTAGTATTGAATTGGCCGTATCATGAAAACCAGCGAACAAGTAAAATATATTAGTCGTCAATTCAATAGGGCATCCGGTAAGCTATTGCAGAACGTTGAAATAAAAGAGACAGCCAAAACCGTCCATTTAACGGGGATATACAAGCACAAAACCAAAAAACGTATTGTAAGCTATATTACAGAAGAAAAGGCCGTAAAGGTGGCTATAATCCTGCCAAAACAGTCAAACGAGCCAGGCCAAGATTATAAGCTTAAAATATCCGGTGTGCAAAATTACCTGAGATTGAAAATAGCTGATAAATTGAGCGGCCCAATAAGGAAAATATTTAATCGATACAAACTTTAAACTTTAAATTTCAAGACAATGACAAAAATTGAGCGTATTAAATCGAAAATTGAAAATGAAAAATGGTTAGTAAAAAACATTTACAAAATGACTTATTTTGACATTGACGACTTTATCAGAACAGGTATGACCTACATAAAAGCAATAAAGGAAGGTCGCATGATCAATTCAATTGGTTCCGTCTCATCCTCCGGCATGAGTAGAACAATTAAGTTTATGTCAACAGAGAAAAGCAAAACCGGAGGCATGCAGTATTTTCACCGTAACTATTGGGCATTTTTCAAGGCACTAGGTTATACTGAAGCCAGGTCCAAAGATGGTTACTTTTCAATTGGTGGTTGTGGAATGGATATGATATTCGACACAAACTATAGAAACATACATTATTTGCATCGATGGGGATTCATAAGCAGGAAACAATGTGACAGGCTTGCGCAGATGACCCCAAACACCATTTAACCCGTGAATATTGGAACTACGCCGGGATCATACCCCGGTACGGGTTCAGACTTTTAAACACTAAATTCGATGAAAACCGAAAAAGAAATTCAAAGCTTCATTATAAGCAGGAAGATACAGGGCCTAAAGGCAGTTGTTTCTTATTACAAAGATGCACGCCTCCCAGAACATAAAGAGATACACGGATATAGCCAGGCAGAAGCTTTAAACAGAGCTGAGGAAAAGCTAGAATCCTTTTTAATTGATGTAAGGAATTACCAGGAGCATAAGCGATTTGAATTACTGGAGATATCAAAGCAGGAGAAAGCAAACTATATACGGTCTTATGCCATCGATCAGAGGCAGAAAGCAGACGACTTCAGGGATAACCATTATATAAAATTTGCATCGCTCAGAAGGTGTATAAAGGCTATTCAGCAATTGAAAGGAATGTATCCAGAGCTAGGGATATATTCTAATCATTGGTTAAGCCTCCACAAAAGAATAAGTTTAAACTAAAAACAAACAAAATCATGTGGAATAAAAATAAAAAACCGAATTACCAAGCAATACAAAAGGACATAGATGACAACTTCCTTGATCTTACTTCTGGCATTAAAGATGTTTACGAGTTTATAGGCGAAGTTTCTAAAAAACATTGTAAGCCTGTTGACCCTGAATGGGGCGGAAGAGAAAAAGAAGACCCATACGCAGACCTTTTGTTTGCGATGCTTGAAGTGAATGGCATTGAATTGTACTAATGCACCACAACGGTCTGGGATGAAGAAACAGGAATACAGATTTTAGAGCCGAAATATTAAAGGTATAAGGCAAATAATGTTGGACATTTTAAAGAAGTGTCTCAAGTTTGCAGGTGTTTATACCAACATTTTTTGCACATTTCTAAGAATTACATAAATAAAGAAGAAACAAACGAAAATTATTATGAAAATAAAGATCAAAGAAGACTATTTGCAGATTATGGCCAGGAAGCATCCGGCCCAGGCAGGTTATTCAGGACATGGAAGGAGTTATAGGGATTCTGTGGGGGATATAGTGGGTAAATGGGTGGAAGTAGATACTCAATTCTTATTTGTGGATCAGTTTAATGTTATTCATCCTAAAGGGTATCTTATTCATATGTCACATG
>DNTA01000289.1 GCA_003500135.1 Cytophagales bacterium
TCGGAGGGATTGTGTATTTGATTTTATTGATTTGGAAGCGAATGAATAAAAAGCAGTGGCCGGATTTCCGATTGCCAATACTGTTTTTTGCCTTTTACATTTTTTCAACCTTTGCCATCATACCTTACTTATCTGTCATATTCAACCGGAAGTCGCTTCCGATCAGTCAGGCAACTATTCGCCCGAAAGCTTTTTATACGGTTTTGATGAACCGGCATTATGTTCATGAGGATTTGTACCGTACAATGTTCGAAATTGGCGATCAATTCAGGTCGAAATACCCCGATGCCAAATTGTTTTACCTTGATGCGGGTTTCCCCTTCATTAATGGTTTTCCACTATGGCCACACCTCAGTCATGATGATGGCCGAAAAATTGACCTCGCTTTTGTATATGAAAAAGATGGAAGTATAGTGCCCAATCCTTCTGCAACCGGTTATGGCATATTTGTGAACGAAGCAACTGAAGTTTGTTCAGGACGTTTTGTTTATGGATTAAGTAGGTACCTCGGCTGGCACAGACCTTTTTATGAGGGTGTATTTAATAAAACAGCTACCGCAGACCTTATAGAAATCATGGTCGGCCATGACCGTGTAGAAAAAATATTCCTTGAACCATATTTAAAGCGCAATCTCGGCATATCGCATGCTAAAGTGCGTTTCCAGGGTTGCCATTCTGTTCGTCACGACGATCATATCCATTTACAAATCCGATAACAATTTGTGGTGTAGTTCGGAAAAAACCAGACTCCTGATGGTTTGCATTAGGTTTTTTGATCGTAATCTATTAGTTTATAAGCATGGATTTATTTACGGACCGGAAAATTTTTCCATGGCTATTTATTGGGATGCTTGTTTTCATTTCCTGCAATAAAAGCGATCCTTCGCCGGACCGCAACATCCCGGGAACCAAGGAAGGCAATAGATATGACACCGTAAGGTACACACATACTCCCGGCGTCTTACGAGTATTGGTAGATAATAGCCTTACGAGCTACCTGATCTATAAAGGGGTTCCAAGGGGATTTGAGTATGAAATGTTGAACTGGTTCGCCAGAGACCATGACCTTGAATTAGAAATTAAAATTTCAACCAATCTTGACCACATTATTGATACACTGGCCATACGCGATTATGATATTGCCGCCGGTAATCTCAACATAACACGATACCGCCAGGAGCTGGTCAACTTTACAAATCCAATTCTTCGGGCCCGCCAGGTACTTATCCAAAAATTACCCGATAATTATCGCCAGCTCACCCTCGATGAAATAAACGATGCGCTCATCCGAGACCCACTCGACTTAAATGGCGATACCGTACATGTTCGTAAAGGATCGTCATTTTACAGCTCCCTGCAAAATTTCATGAAAGAAACAGCCACTAATATTTGTATTGATACCATTCCTGGAATGGTAGCAACAGATAGCCTGATCGAAATGGTAGCGAAGGGAAAAATTAGTTATACCGTCGCCGACGAAAACCGTGCCCGTACACTGAAGTCGTTTTTCGGCAATATCGATATCAATACACCCATAAGTTTACACCGGCCTATTGGTTGGGCAGTGCCAAAAAGCGCCGACCAACTGCTCGATTCCCTCAATTCTTGGATTGACACACACAGAGGATCGCTGGATTATAACGTGATCAAAAACAGATATTTTAACCCCAATGCCGCAGTAAAAAGAAATATCCGGAGAGGTTATAAGCCGGCGAAGGAAGGAAAAATATCAAACTATGATCCACTGATCAGGTACTATGCTGAAAGAATAAACTGGAACTGGATCTTATTGGCTGCTCAGATTTATAAGGAGTCTAATTTTAATTCTAACTCCAAATCTTGGATGGGTGCAATAGGCCTTATGCAAGTCTTGCCATCAACAGCTAAACAATACAGTTTTCAAATCCATAACCTCGATGACCCCTCATCAAACCTTTTGGCAGGAGTTCGTCACCTGGATTACCTGCATAAGTACTGGGTAAAATCAATACCAAATGCTGATAGCCTGGAGCTTATCAAATTTACTCTTGCCAGTTACAATGTCGGGCAGGGCCATATGGAGGATGCCCGGCGCCTGGCTGAAAAATATGACCTTAATCCTGATATTTGGTATGACAATGTTGAAAAAATGATCATTAACAAGTCATATCCGAAATACTACACTGATGAAGTAGTTAAATATGGCTACTGCCGGGGTACTGAGCCCGCTGAATATGTAAAGGATATTTTGTACTATTACAAACTGTATAGGGAGTTTGTCAAGTATGAGCAAAAATCAAATTCGAATAATAGCCGCACAACCACATCATCGCCCTGATATCATCGGGTTTCAATTGTTGATGGCCATGGAAACCGAATCGCTGCAATTGGATCGGAACATACTCGAAAAAGGTGTTCAAGCCGTATTCGAAGACGCATCAAAGGGGCAATACTTTGTAGCAGTGGCAGATGAAACAGTGGTTGGATCCTTTTTAATCACCTACGAGTGGAGCGACTGGCGCAATGGAAATGTGTGGTGGTTGCAATCGGTTTACGTCAAGAGGGAATTCCGCAAATTGGGGATTTTCAACACCATGTATCAGCGCTTAAAAGATATTGTTGCCAACCAACCAGAAGTGATGGGTATTCGATTGTACGTGGATAAAACCAATACCAAAGCTCAAAAGGTATATCAAAAGAAAGGTTTGAGCCATCATCATTATGATATGTATGAATGGATGAAGTAGCAAGCGCTATCAGCTCTTCATATATAAAAAATGCCGGTGATAAATGATCTTCCACCGGCATTTTATTCTGGATGACTAAAGATTAAACACCTTTTTCGGGCTTATTGTCTTTTTTATCTTTTGCCGGTGCAGTTTGTTTCGGCTTTTCCTCCTTTACTTCCTTCGCTTCTACATCCCTGGCCGTTTCGCCTTTTCCCTGCAAAATAGAAGGAAGCTCCATGCCGGCCATTTTAAACAAATCGTCCATTGGCGGCAATGATTTCGCCAATCCGGAAATGAAGTTAGCCGTAGTCGGGCCCTGTCCGCTACCTGAGTTGGAGTCCCAAACAGTAATTTTATCGATCTTGATATTTTTGATCGCTTCTACCTGCTGCTTGATCAATTCAGGTAGTTTATCTGCAATCATCATCATAACGGCTTCTTTACTTCCGCCTGAGGCTCCGACGATTTTTTCAAATCCTTCAGCCTGTTTGCTCAGTATTTCGTAGAGACCTTTTGCTTCCGCCTGCATTTTAAAATAAGTGGCATCTGCTTCACCTTTAGCGTGTCGTCTAATCCTTTCCGCTTCTGCTTCAGCATCAATTTCTGCCTTTTGTTTGGCAATTTCCGACGGCACCACAACATCTGCCATTTGTGTCGCTTTATCGCGCTCGGCACGGGCCACCTCGGCAGTCCTTTCTGATTCGTAAGCCTCTTCAAGGGCTTTAGCAGTACTAACCTTCTCAGCAGCTATGGCTTTTCTCAGTGCCTCGGCTTCCTGGAAGCGACGTTCAGCATCCGAATTGGCAATAGATATCTTTGCTTTATTTTCTCCCTCAACGGCATGGGCATTCGCTTCGGAAACACTGATACGCTCGAGCTTTTTGGCTTCAGCTTCCCCGGAGTTGGCCCTGGAAAGTGAGTTGGACTCTCCGATTTTGGCTTTCGACTCTGCTTCTGCTACCTGTATACGTTCGTTCTGAAGCGCTTCAGCTTCTCCCACTTTTGCGGCTGCATTTAGGGCGGCTACTTTTATTCGTTGCTCTTTGGTCGCTTCCGATTCACCGATTGAACCATCGCGATTCTTTTCCGCCACGCTGATCCTGGCATCATTTACCGCCTTGGCGGCCGCTTCTTTACCCAGCGCTTCGATGTATCCGGATTCATCTTTAATATCCGTAACGTTTACGTTGATCAGTTTCAAACCAATTTTCTTCAGCTCGGCCTCCACATTACTGGCTACATTGGCCAAAAATTTGTCGCGATTACTGTTGATCTCTTCGATGTCCATCGTAGCCACAACCAATCGCAACTGACCAAATATGATATCCTTGGCCAGGTCGTAAATCTGTTGTTGGTCGAGGCCAAGCAAACGCTCTGCCGCATTGTTCATAATGCCGGGCTCTGTTGAAATCCCTACGGTGAATCGAGAGGGCACATCCACCCGGATATTTTGCCTACTCAGGGCATTGGTCAGGTTGACCTCAATGGAAATAGGGGTCAGGTCAAGAAACTCATAATCCTGTACGATGGGCCAGATAAATGCGGCCCCACCATGGATACATTTTGCGGAACGACCACCTTGTTCATCGCTTCCGACTTTTCCATACACCACCAGAATTTTATCTGACGGACATCTTTTATAGCGGTTGAAAAGCGCCGATAATATAATTATCAGAAAGATGACGCCCACTATTACTCCCGCGAGAAGGAATGTCATTGTACTGTATATTTAAAGTGAAACATAATTAAAATAATCGCTTAGTGACCAGTAGCAAATTGCCACTTACTATATCCAGTACCTGGACTATGCTACCGTTTTTGAGCGGTTCCGGATCATCCGTTACGGCATCCATTTCCCTTAGCGTGCCGTTTAGGGTAATATTAATTTTTCCAACCCCATCACGGTTTTTTGGAATGGTCAGGTAAACCTCACCGGTTTGATCTATTGCTGATTCAATTCGCATCGAACCACTCTGTTGTAATTTGCTCATTTGATAAAACAAAAATGCCATTAAAGCCATCATTATAAGTCCGGCAATAAAGGCAACCACCACCGAAATGAAAATACCGAAACCAAAGTCCAGACAGGCCATGCCGATCCAGCCGAACATAGTGAAGAATCCCAGCACATTCTTGAAGGTCAAAAACTGATAGCCGATCCCACCATGATCGGTCTCGAAATCTATGTCAGAATCAATATCGATATCGTCGATTTCGCCACCGGCAAAAGTGAGGATTAATTGAATGATCAAAAGAAGGGTAGAGGGGCCTGCTACTACCCAAAATATTTTTTGGATCAATGTGAGCGCCTCCCACCAAGCGGATAAATCGAAAGTCATGGCTTATTCTTTAGTGTCAACAAATTGTGGAATAAATATAATCTATTCTGTCTTTATTTGAAGCATCTGATAATTAAAAATTAAACCAATTCGTTGATCTATTCATTTTTGCTTTTTCAACTAAATATTATTTAAAATCAGTATTTTCAAACATTAATAAAATGCCAGGGCATGCGGAAAGTTATATTCTTAAAATCGATATCATTACTTCTTATTGCTTTATGTTTCTGCTCACCAGCGGTCGCACAGGAAAAAGCTGCAGAAGAGGTTGAAAAGAAAGAAGAAGCGGAAATATTGTCAATTTCAGACATAACCAATCAAATAGAAATATCCTACTCCAGAATTGACGATGCCAAACCACTGCTGGAGGTACCTGAAAACATTCAGGTCATTTACCAGCAGTTGGATTCTATCAGGAGTAATGTTGAAGATTCGCTAAATAGCCTAAACGAGGAAAGTTTAGATCTCCGCAGTTATCAGGAAATTAAAAACATAAAAGAAAAGCTGCGCCAGCTAAGACAGAAACTTGAAAGCGTCCAGTCTGAACTTAGTAATCGTAATGATGATTTGCAGGAAGCGATCAACCAACTGGATGAACTAGACGTCTTTTGGCAAAATTTGTTGGAAAACCAATTTAAACTAGAGAACAAAGAATCAGCCCTCAAAGAACGCATTTTAGATGTCTTGAAATCTGTCAATACTTTACGCAACGAACTGTTGGATAAACAGAAGGAAGAATTAAAATACCTGGATATCACCACCGGGATGATTCGGGCTACGGTTGAGAAAATAAATATGATAGAATCCATAGATTCTGAAATGCGCGAAGATGTATTTATTCAGGACAGCCCTAAAATCTGGGAAAAGAGTAAAATGGATTCAGATACCCTAAGTTTAGGAACATATGTAATTACTTCCTGGAAAGCTGCTTATAAAAACGTTAAAAACTCACTTCCCAATTACGAGCAATCATTTTATATCCACCTCGTTTTAATCATTGTTCTTTGGGTCGTATTGTATTTTTACCGAGAAAGAGCGGTGGCATTATTACGGCTTAAAAAAGAAACACAATTAAAAGCATTTTTTGAAGCGCCTTTATCCACCGCAATAGTAGTTTCGTTCTTTTTCTCAAAATTGATCTATGGAACAATAAATGTTATACTGGTTGAGTTTATATTGCTGCTTTTATTAATCCCTCTTAGTGTACTCGTCAAAAAACTTTTTCAAAAAACGCTGTCTTATCTATTTTATGGATATGTTCTTTTGTTTCTTCTCAATATCACTTTCTCGGGTATGCCTAAAGATTCATTCGAGAACCGCATATTCACCCTGATATTACAGGTGCTCATTATATTATTGCTAGGTTTTATCATTTATTCCAGGCGATACGGTTTGGTTCGCACCAGTTCCATTGCCTATAAGTTTACATTTTTTATGAGCCAGATACTGCTCGTTTTAATGGCTCTCGCCCTTATTACTAATGTTCTGGGAGTAATGCGTTTATCATTACAAATCACTACAGGAACCCTAAATACGATCGGTATTGGCTTATTGCTTTATTTGACCTTCAGTTTTACGAAGCTTGGTATTCTGTTTTTAGTTGAATTTCCGCTGATACGACAAATGAATATCATTGTACATCACAAACAAAAAGTCCGAAAAAAAATGGTCTATTATACTGGGCTGGTGTTTTTGATTTGGTTTGTTGTATCTATAACTAACCAGTTTGATGTAGCACGAAATATTGCAGATGCCTGGAATGAATTCGTAAATCAGTCGTGGGAGTTTGGTACAGTAAAAGTTTCAATTGGAGATTTTCTAACCTTCTTTACCATATTGTTTTTTACCATTCTTATTTCCAATGTTTTGCGCTATTTATTGGGTAAGGAAATACTGGTGCGGCTCAACTTAAAAAGAGGAATCCCAAATGCCATTTCAATTACTTTATACTATTTTATTTTGGTCGTCGGGCTTTTTCTTGCCGCCTCAAGCACAGGAATTGAATGGGATAAGATTAACCTTGCCGTAGGGGCTTTGGGTGTGGGTATCGGTTTTGGCCTGCAAAATGTGGTGTACAATTTTATCTCAGGCCTGATTTTAATTTACGAAAGACCGGTTCAGGTAGGAGACACTATTGAAATTGGTTCACTGATGGGCAACGTAACGAAAATAGGGGTTCGGGCCAGCCGGGTGCGAACTTATGGCGGGGCAGAAGTTGTGGTGCCCAACGGCAACCTTATTTCTAACGAGGTGATCAACTGGACGCTTTCTGATCAGGCCAAAAGGCAGGAATTGATCATTAAAACGGCGTACTCAGCCAAACCTGACGAAGTATTGGAAATTTTAAGAGCGGTGGTTCAACTGAATCCGAAAGTGATTTCCCAACCAAGCCCATTGATTTTATTTGAAGGCTATGGCGATGGCACTATGAATTTCCGCCTTTTGTTCTGGACGCATGTGGATGTGGGCCTGAGCGCCAAAAGTGAAGTGGCGGTAAAAATATTCAACACATTATCAGAAAAAGGCTTTGAAATGCCTACCGTGCATTCAACCGTTCTGCTTTCCGATAAATCTAAGGCGCAGGATAGTGGAGCTTAAGCATATTAATAATATTGGCCCATGCCTCCTGCAACATAGTTTTGTCACAGGCAATATTCATTCGAAAAAAGCCATCGCCTTGCTCCCCAAACCATTTTCCTGGGATCATGGCTACTTTTGCTTCTTCAGCGAGGCGCTGCTGAAGTAGCTTTTGATCCTGACCCACTCCTCTGAAGTCAAGCCATAGTAAATACGTGCCTTCCTGTCTGACCGAATGTACAAAGGGCACATCACGTTTCAACAGCTGGTATACCTCATCGCGGTTTTCCTCCACCTTTCTCATTACTTCATCCACATAATCTCCACCATGTTCAAAAGCCGCCTCACTTGCCACCACGCTAAATGCATTGGCTTGGTTGAGGTGAAGTTTTTCCAGATACTTTTCAAACTGCTGCCGTTTTGCGGGATCAGGAATTACGGCAAACCCATCGCTGATGCTCATTAAATTAAAAGTCTTGACCGGGGAATAACTGATCATAAGCCCGGTACGGTCGATACCTTCAAGATCGTAAACGGATTGGAAATTTTGATTGTGGTAGATGAGATCGGCATGTATCTCGTCGGAAATCACGAAAACGCCATGGGCATGACAGATCTCTATTATTCTTTTCAGTTCGTCATGCGACCAGGCCCGGCCCACCGGATTATGGGGGCTGCACAATAAGAAAATGGAATTATTGGGGTCGCTGGCCCTTATTTCCAGGTCTTCATAGTCAATTTCATATCGCCCATTAACTAACTTGAGTGGGTTATTGGCCACTCGTCGGTTAACGTTGGAAATGGTTTGCCGAAATGCCATGTAGACCGGTGGCTGGATAATCACCCCTTCATCAGGTTTTGAAAACAACTCAATGGCCATGGCAATATTGGTCATCACGCCTTTAGCGTTGACCACCTCGCCGGGATCAATTAACGTTCCATGCCGCTTATGGAACCAATGACAATAACTTTCCTTCAGAGAACCCGGAAATACTTCATAACCAAAAATACCAATATCCTTGCGCTTCTGAATCGCTTCCAGTACCGGGCCGGGTGATGGAAAATCCGTATCGGCCACCCAAAAGGGCAAGGCACGTTCGCTGCCAAAGAATTTCTTAAGAATTTCAGGGTCCCGTTTTATGCTATTTGAAGGAAAGGCCATATTCGATGATCAGTTGGTTTCAATTAATCCTCAAAATACACTAAGGAAAGGAAGCTACACAGCTTAGAAGAAAGAATGTGGGAATTTAGTTTTTCAAAGCAAAAAGGTAGGGCGGACAATCTACTTACCCGCCATGTACCCATTTTGCATGAAGAGGAGCTAAAAGGACCATTATAGAATGGTGTTTTTATAATAAAGGCCAACAAGCAGGAAACAACTTAAAATGCTTTAGCTCTAACTAATTTTAACCTGATTTACTATGAAACAATTGATAATGAAAACAATTTTGAGCTGCTTCATTACTTGTTTGGCCTCATTATTTCAAATTTACTGGTGTAAACCGCATTCGGTTTTCACCAATTGTGCCCATCTGCCATTCCTTTTCTCTCCCTTGATCGTGTATTGTTTGCAACCGATCGATTCATACCCCAATGGCTTCAATGGGTGCACCGGCAATTCATTTTCATAAATATATTGCCAGGCGTCTTCTTCCGGTACATCAATGAGCGGGTAAAACTTCAACATCCCTTCCCGCTCTTCGAAAATATTTAAATTTTCGCGTACTTCACTTTGCCAGTTCATTAATCCCGAAACCCAAATATCGTACTCATACTTGACTTTTTCCAGTGGCGCCACCTTGTTTATCGCACAGCGCCGGTCAGGATCATATTTGTATATTTCGGCAATTTTCGAAAATTCGTTTTCTTTTCGTTCCTGTACAAGCTCTATTATATCAAAATCATAGCGTTTTTGCAAAATAATCTTAACGGCTACAGCCTTTTTATTGAAAAATTGATCAATTCGCTAAATGGGCGAATATACCACTGCCTTTTGCCCTAAATCGTTTAATTGATCCATAGGCAGGTTAAGCGCGTATCAAATTAGTATTTTTCTAATGTGATAATATCACATTCCCAATACCCCTTCACCCTACGCTGGTTTTTATATACGCTTTTTCGATACGTGCGCTTGTCACATTGCGCAGGCAGAAACTAATTGTGATCGTACGCATATTGCGCGGTGTTGATTCGAGTTAGCCATCGGCCTGGTCCACCGCCTGACTGATATCGGAAATGATGTCATCGATGTGCTCCAGACCAACAGAAATACGAATCAAACCATCCGTAATGCCGACCGCCGCCCGTTCTTCAGCACTTAGTTTGGAGTGCGTGGTGCTGGCCGGATGGGTGGCTATGGTTCTGGTGTCGCCCAGATTAGAAGACCTGCTGATCATCCGGATGTTGTCCCAGAATTTTTGACCGGCTTTTAATCCGCCATCCAGCTCGAAAGTCACCAGGCCTCCGCCAAGCTTCATTTGCTTTCTTGCGATATCGTGTTGGGGGTGTTTGGGCAAAAAAGGATATTTCACCCAATTGACGCCGTTTTTCTCCTCAAGGAACAAGGCAAGGTTCATAGCATTTTCGCAATGCTTTTCCATTCTTACAGGAAGCGTTTCCAGGCTTTTGGATAAAAGCCAGCCATGAAAAGGCGACATGGCCGGACCGGTATGTCGAGCAAAAAACCTCACTTTTTCAATTATTTTTTTTGGGCCCAATATAGCGCCGCCAAGTACACGGCCCTGTCCGTCGATAAATTTGGTCGCAGAATGCGTGACGATATCCGCCCCCCACAAAGCGGGTTGCTGAATATAAGGCGTGGCAAAGCAATTGTCAACATTGAGCATTATTCCATGCTTTTTACAAATAGCAGAGGCAAACCCCAGGTCGATGATATCCAGTCCGGGGTTGGAAGGCGTTTCCAGAAAAAACATTTTGGTATTGGGTTCAACCGCACTTTCCCACGATTCCGGTCGGTCAATATCTACGTAGGTATGCGTGATGCCCCAGCGTGGCAAAAGCTGGGTCGTGATCTGATGGGTGGAACCAAAAACACTCCGGCAGATCAACAGATGGTCTCCCTGATTGAGAAATGCCGCCATACTGGTAAACATGGCCGCCATTCCGGATGCCATGGCCATACCGTCTTCACAGCCTTCGAGCAAGCATAGCTTATCAATGAACTCGTCATTGTTCGGATTGCTGTAGCGGCTGTAAATGTTGCCTTCAATTTCATTGCTAAACAATGCCCTGGCGTGCTCGGCATCTTCAAATATGAAACTGGAGGTGGCATAAATAGGCGCCGAATGTTCCCCTTGCGAACTACGCTCGGATTGTGTGCGAATGGCTCGCGTTTCAAAATGTTTTGAAGGCTTCATGCGCGGTTTTCTTTAAAAGAGTAATGGTTTTAACATGGAAGTCAGGACGGATTGAGCTCGTATGACCAGGTAATATTGGCCGTTTTTTCCAGGATTCGGGTAACTGAACAATACTTTTCCATGGAAAGGTGTACTGCCCTTTCCGCCTTTTCTTCATCCATTTCCCCGTACATCCGAAAATGTACATGTATATCTGTAAAAAGAGCGGGGGCTTTATTCTCTTCACGCTCAGCCGTTACGGTGATCTTTATATCCTCCAACGGCTGCTTCATCTTTTTTAATATAGATATCACATCAATACTACTGCAGCTACCTATTCCCACCAGAAGCAGTTGCATGGGCCGCATGCCCTTATTGCTGCCACCGATCTTT
>DNTA01000022.1 GCA_003500135.1 Cytophagales bacterium
AAATAAAAACGGTATCTCTACCGTTCTTAAAAAGGCGAGGAAGCAAGGCAATATTATTTTATGAGCTGAAAACATTTTAAAAAATGGCTAAGAAAGGCAACAGGGTACAGGTTATTTTAGAGTGCACCGAGCACAAAAACTCAGGTCAGCCGGGAACGTCAAGATATATTACTACAAAAAATAGAAAAAACACTCCTGAGCGACTGGAATTAAAAAAGTATAACCCTATCTTAAAGAAATATACTGTTCACAAAGAAATTAAATAATCATGGCAAAGAAGGTAGTTGCAACTCTTAAAACAGGAAAAGGTAAAAACTACGCTAAAGTAGTCAAAGCCGTGAAGTCACCCAAAACGGGAGCATACACTTTCAAAGAAGAAATGGTGCCGGTAGATTTGGTTAAAGAAGTGCTGGCTAAAAAATAATTCAGCGTTATTGAAACGTTACGAAAAAGTCCCTCTTCGCAAAAAGTGGGGCTTTTTTTATATTCGAAGTTCTGTATAGCCCGTGGGATAAATCTACCGGGTATTCAAAATTAAAGTTTATTTGCCATGGCGCCATTCGGTTTTTTTAATAAAAAAGAAAACAAAGAAACCCTCGATAAAGGACTCGAAAAATCCAAAGAGAACTTTTTCAATAAATTAGGTAAAGCAGTTGTCGGTAAGTCAAAGGTTGATGACGAAGTGCTTGATGAACTGGAAGAAGTTCTGATCACCTCAGATGTAGGTGTGAATACTACTATCAAAATAATTGAGCGGATTGAAGAGCGAGTAGCCCGTGATAAATATTTGGGAGTAGAGGAGCTCGATAAAATCCTCAGGGAAGAAATCGCCGGATTACTTCAGGAAAACAATACGGAAGATTTACAGGACTTTACCCTTCCTTCCGATAAAGCGCCCTATGTACTTCTCGTTGTGGGCGTGAATGGGGTGGGAAAAACCACGACCATCGGTAAACTTGCCCACCAGTTCAAAAAAAGGGATAAAAAAGTAGTGTTGGGCGCAGCTGATACTTTTCGTGCAGCCGCTGTGGATCAGCTAAAATTATGGGGTGAACGCGTGGATGTACCCGTTATTTCGCACGGAATGAATACGGACCCGGCCTCTGTTGCCTACGATGCAGTAAAAACCGCTGTTGACACCAAAGCTGATCTCGTAATAATCGATACAGCCGGCCGGCTGCATACGAAAGTCAACTTAATGAATGAGTTATCCAAGATCAAAAGAGTGATTCAAAAATTTATCCCTGTGGCGCCTCATGAAGTATTGCTCGTACTGGATGGAAGCACTGGCCAAAATGCCGTTATTCAGGCAAGGGAATTTACAAAAGCCACTGATGTTTCGGCTTTGGCCATCACGAAGCTCGACGGAACAGCAAAAGGAGGCGTTGTAGTGGGCATAAGTGACGAATTTAAAATTCCTGTGAAGTATATTGGCGTAGGCGAAAAAATGGATGACCTCCAGGTGTTTAACAAGACAGAATTTGTTGATTCATTCTTTAAGAGAATATAGTTGTACCAGCTATTCTTTATTACTAATGTCTTCTTCGTAGACTTTTTTCTTGCGAAATGGTATCCGGTAAGCAATAAAATACGCCAGATTCCATCGGTCGGAATTCAGGTCTTTACCAAAACCCGGCACATAAAAAGGCGCTAATGTGCCATCTGAACTTTTATTGACCCAGGGCTTGATTTTATAACGCACTATCATACCCATATAAAAATTATTCCAAACGCGCACCCGTAATCCGAGATTGGCCTCCACCCACCCTGCGTTCACACCATTGTTACCAATATTAAAAGTATCAACCGGCCATCGAGTATCCATCTGTATAGCGTTTTGCGACGGATACTGAACCTCCTCATCAAAAGTTGAAGCGGCATATCGGAATCCAAAAAAAAGGGCATTGAAATCTTTGCTGTCGTGCATAAAATTGTAATCGAGCCCTAAACGAAAGTAATTGCCGGTGCTTTTATAATTAACATAAAGATCATTGGCTTGAAAAGTAGCATTGCCATATTCTACGTTCAAAAGAAATTTATTTATATCTGTATCTATTATAAAATCGTGATAATCCAATTGATCGGACAGCAATGTATTGGCCATTCCGCCAAGGTCATACCCAATGCGTACATGCGAAGGAATGAAACGCTCAATTTGTGCCATTCCATCAATTGCACCGGCACAAATGGTAATTGCACTAATAAATGATATTAATATTAACCTCATTAAACCGATCTAAATCTGTATTCACAACCTCTATGGAGTCAAAGCTGTGTTCAAAAGTTAAATTAGAATAGCGTTGGTCCACACCGCATTCTGTAGTAATAACTTTTTGCGTTATTTTATAATTTACCTTAATAAAATGATTTTCCGGCCCGATAAATACCGTATCTATTCTGTCTTCGGCAGGTGGCAATTGTGGTATGGTGTCCAGCCTGAATCGCGTGATCTCCAACAGGAATTCCGTCTCCTCTGAATTGGGGTTCACCGGTAATTCCAAACGTTGCAAAACGGCATCTTCATAAAAAATAGTATCGGTTTCTACAGCTGTGACCAAATTGAAATGATAATCATTGCTAAAACGTACGTCTGATTTGACAAACCCTACCTGAAGTAAGTTGGTATTTAGTGATACACAATTTTCAACTTCACAATGCACAAATACGATCACTAAGAATAGCAACCACAATAGTTGATTTTGAAATAATGCTGGCCTTTTAATACGCGACAAAATACTTCCTGGTTTATGCGGTGGCAAATTTATGGTTTAATTTTGGAATACACATCGAATAATATCCGAAACTCCAACCCGACTGCTTCGTTTTTATTAATTTTGCCATCTTAATTAAAGTAAAAAGCATTGAAGACGAAAGGTAATAGGAAGAAAAAGGTGAATGTGGTGACCCTTGGGTGCTCAAAGAACCTTGTAGACTCGGAGGTTATGATCACTCAACTGAAAGGAAATGGTGTGAACGTGCAGCACGAACCGGTCAAAGACGATTCTGATATAGTCATCATTAACACCTGTGGCTTTATCGACAATGCCAAACAAGAGTCTATCGATACCATACTTCGATATGTGGATGCCAAGCAGGAAGGCATGGTTGAAAAAGTATATGTAACAGGTTGTCTGTCACAGCGCTACCGGGAGGACCTTGAAAAGGAAATACCGGATGTAGACGCCTGGTTTGGCACGATGGAGCTCCCTCTGCTATTAAAAAAATTCAATGCTAACTATAAACACGAATTGATAGGCGAAAGGCTCACCACAACTTCAAGACATTTTGCCTACATGAAAATTTCGGAAGGTTGCGACCGGCCCTGCTCCTTCTGCGCTATCCCACTCATGCGCGGGAAACACGTTTCGCGACCAATAGAAGAATTAGTTCAGGAGGCCAAAAACCTGGCACGAAACGGCGCCAAAGAGCTTTTGCTGATCGCCCAGGACTCTACTTATTACGGGCTTGATATTTATAAAAAACGCAATCTGAGCGAGCTACTTGCCAGATTATCTGATGTTGAGGGTATCGACTGGATCAGGCTGCATTATGCCTATCCTTCAGGCTTTCCGACTGATGTTTTGAAAGTGATGGCAGAACGGCCTAACATTTGTAATTATCTTGATATCCCTCTTCAGCATGGCTCTACGCGTATGCTGGAGCTAATGCGGCGGGGAATTACCAGGGAAAAAACGGAAGCATTGCTCGATAAAATCAGAAGCGCTGTACCCGGTATCGCCATCAGAACCACACTAATTGCAGGTCATCCGGGAGAAACAGAGGCCGATTTTGAAGAAATGCACCGCTTCGTAGAGAGGTCTCGATTTGAAAGACTGGGTATTTTCACTTACTCGCATGAAGAAGATACGCATAGCTTTGGTATGCCCGATGATGTTCCCGAAGAAATAAAAGCCCAAAGAGCTAATACTATAATGGGCCTTCAGGAGGGTATCTCACTGGAGCTCAACCAAAAGAAAATAGGTAAGGATTTTAAAGTATTAATTGACCGCAAAGAGGGTGGCCAGTTTATTGGTAGAACGGAATATGATTCACCGGAAGTCGATAATGAAGTTTTAATTGATGCAAACAATCATTTCGTCAGGGTGGGCGATTTCGTTCAGGCAAAAGTCATCGATGCGACAGAATTTGATTTATTTGCGGAGCCCTTGTGAAACTTTACTTGACAATTTGAGTTTAAACCATCAAAGATAGCTAAACTGAATCTTTCAAAATGAAGTATGAATGTATTGACCTCGCCAAAACGGGGTTTTTTTCTTCACTTTTTATCGATTACTTATCAGGGAAGCCTGAACTCTCCGAATTTTATCAAAATAAACCCGATTTAGATAGTATTGATGCACAAATCGATTTGAAAAAATATTTTTCGGAAGAATTTCGTTCCACCTTACATCATGCCTTAGGGAACCAATATCAGGGATTTGATGTTTCTTCTGCTGTAAAAGACAATATTTCATCAATACAGAATTCGAAAACATTTACCGTAACTACCGGGCACCAGCTCAACCTATTCACCGGGCCGCTATATTTTGTTTATAAGCTGATAAGTACCATCAACCTGGCCAAAAAGTTAAACGAACAACACCCGGAATATCATTTTGTACCGGTTTACTGGATGGCAAGCGAAGACCACGATTTTGCTGAGATCAATCATTTTAACCTGTTTGGCAAAAAATACGAATGGCAAACTGATCAAAAAGGAATGGTAGGCGAATTCAAATTGGATGACATCCAGACGCTTATGAATGAACTGCCGGAGAAACATGAAATTTTTACAAGGGCCTACTGTGAACAAAAAAACCTTGCGGGGGCTGTGAGGTATTATGTTAATGAGCTATTTGGCAAGGATGGCCTGCTTGTGATCGATGGAAATGATCACAATTTGAAAAGCCTTTTCACACCTTTGATGAAAGATGACCTTACGCTTCACAGCGCTAATGAACAGGTAGAGGCTACCTCTAAAAAGCTTGACGGTCTTGGATATAAAACCCAGGTATATCCTCGCGAGATCAACCTTTTTTATGTTGATAAGGGCCTGCGATCGAGAATCGTGAAAGAGGAAGGAACTTATAAGGTATTAAATACCGACCTCAGCTTTTCTGAATCGGAAATACTGGAAATGCTGGATAAGCAACCAGAAAAGTTTAGCCCTAATGTTGTTTTGCGGCCCCTATACCAGGAATCGATCCTTCCCAATGTGGCCTACATCGGCGGCCCGGCTGAAGTATCGTACTGGCTGCAGCTGAAGGGTATGTTTGACTATTTCAAAACGCCATTTCCGATTGTCATGCCGAGGAACTTTGCCCTGGTGCTGCCTGCCCACATGTCGAATAAATTACAGAAACTCGACTTAGAGCCAAAGTTGCTATTCAAGGACACACATACTTTGCTGGAAGACTTTCTGCAAGAACAAAGTGGCAATGAGATCAAGCTGAGTGATGATAAGAAACAACTGGCCAAAGTTTTCGATGGCATCGTAGAAAAAAGTAAGGAAGTAGATAAAAGCCTTGAAGGTATGATTAGGGCAGAAATGGCCAAGTCGATGAAAAGTATTGAAAGTATTGAAAAGCTGTTGAAAAAGTCGGGGGAAAAGAGGCATGAAATAAGCCTGAACCAACTTCAGAAAATAAAGGACAAGCTTTTCCCGGATGGTTCCCTGCAGGAAAGAAAAGAAAACCTACTCAATTTTTATATTAACAACCCCAACTTTATCAATGAACTAAAATCCGTTTTCGATCCGTTTAACTACCAGTTTTATCTGATTTTGGAAAATGCTTAAAGCCAATATCCGGAAAGAATTTATTC
>DNTA01000135.1 GCA_003500135.1 Cytophagales bacterium
AACCATTGCAAACCTCCTAAAAGAAAAAAAAGGCCGGGATGGCGGACTCAATCCCAGCGGTACCATTAATCCCAAATTCAGCTGTAGAGCAGAATTTGCCCAATGGGCCGACGAAAACCCGGTTTTGTCGGGATTAACCCTGACAAAACCGCCTTATATTGGCGGTTTTCGTCATTTGGCAATAGAAAATTTAATTTAAAACCCGAAAATTTTCTATTGCAAAATCCGGGTTTAAATATCTGAAATCATATATTTTCCATTTACTTGGCGCTGTAAATTGCAATTCCGAGGCCATTCAATATCAATTGACCATCTTTAGTAGTCGTTCTACGGGCTAAAATGGGTTTGGAAGGTAAACTGAGGTCTTCTGAATGGATCAAGGTTTCTTTTTCTGAAAAGTTTAATAAAACAAGAAGCTTTTCTTCCGAATTATGGCGGTAGTAAGCTAGTACATTTTCTGGTAATTTATCTTTTGGGATCAGTTCCAGGTCACCGGTTTGCAGCGCCTTATGATTTTTGCGGAGCTCGATTACCTCCCGGTAAAGATGCAAAAGGGAAGTACTGTCGGCGAGCGACTTCTCTACATTGATCCCTTCATAGTGCTTTTCTACCGGCAGCCAGCTTTCTTTACCTTCAGTAAACCCTGCATTTTCGGTACTGTTCCATTGCATTGGGGTCCGGCAATTATCGCGATTGAAAATCAACTTACTTTTCTGCAACCAATTGGGTAGCTCCAGCCAGTAACGCGCCAAGGGATCCTGTGCTTCAGGCATCGGTATATCCGCGGAATGCATACCAATTTCCTCCCCCATGTAGGTAAATGGCACTCCTCTTACCGTATATTGAAAAGCCGCCAGTACTTCAGCTTTTTCAGGGTTATTATCAATTCTTGTGATCAATCGGTATTGATCGTGATTGCCAAAGACATAGGTAGGGGTCAATGGCTTAGGGTAGGCCGTTTCATATTCCCTGACCTTACGATAAAAATAGTCGGCAGAAAAATCAAAGCCTTCCAGAATATCAAACAGGAACACCAGGTTCAGTCCGTTGTGTGTTTTCATGCCCAGCAATTCCCTCATATGCCTGTGTGAACCGAATACTTCACCCACCATAAACCTGTCTCTTTCATACGCTTCCAAAACTTCCCTCAGTTCACTGGCATAAGTGACCACTTCAGGTTGGTGGAAATTGTATAGATGGTTCTCAAAAAGCCATTTTCGATTATCAAAATCCGGTAAGTAGCGAAAGGTAAAAGGGTTATCGCGAAATTGTTCATCCTCGAATATGAAATTGAATATATCAAGCCGGAACCCATCCACATCGCAATCCAGCCAATAGCGTACCATATCAAAAATAGCTGCTTTCACTTCAGGGTTGCGCATATTGAGGTCGGGCTGAAAGGGCAGGAAGGCCGCATAATACCACTGGTCACGCATGTCGTTATAATGCCACCCGCTTTCCTGGCCCATAATGTTTGTCCAGTTGTTAGGTGGTCCGCCATCTTTTCCCTCTTTCCATACATACCAATCACTTTTGGGATTATCCCTTGAACTTTTGGATTCCAAAAACCAGGGATGCTTATCGGAGGTATGATTAAGCACTAAATCTAATACGATCTTCATATCGCGGCGGTGTACCTCTGCAATCAGGCTATCAACCATGGCAAGGTTACCGTAATCAGGATCTATGCCGCGGTAATCGGAAATATCATATCCGTGATCTTTTTGAGGGCTTTGGAAAAACGGTGATAGCCAGATGGTTTCAAATCCAATCGATTTAATATAATCCAGCTTTTGGATCACCCCGGCCAGGTCGCCTATGCCATCACCGTTGGTGTCATAATAGGAGCGGGGATAGATCTGGTAGACAGTCGTGGCTTTCCACCAATCGTCGGAAGTATCGTATTTGGATTGAATGACGGAAGGTAATTCTGCGATGAGCTCCTTGGGATCGTCACTTTTGAGATTGTACCAGGTGAGCCAGGCAACGAACAATATAATGATAGCCAGTAGGCTAAGGAGGAGTTTTATAAACATTTTCATACCAAAAAATAAGAAAAATTGTTTGACTATTAATTCTTGACTTCACAGGGAAGCCAACAAGTATAATAAAGGAGATTAAAAATTAAATTTGAAAATAGAACTTAGTGTCAGCAAAAGCGGTCATAAAAAAAGCTACCCGGATAGTCCGGATAGCTTTGGTAAGCTCGAAAGCTTCTAATAACTAAACTTTCACGACATTTATGGCACTGATGCCCTTATCGGTAGTTTCGGTTTCATACTCAACCTCATCATTTTCTCTGACGGGGGTTTTGAGATTTGTTTTGTGGACAAAGATATCTTTGCCACCTTCTTCGGGAACAATAAAACCAAAACCTTTGGTTTCATTGAAAAACTTTATAGTTCCACGTTTCATTTGTAATAGTTAATTAGTAATAATTCCATAAATCTAGTAATCTGTAGCTTAATCTACAAATGTAATTGCAGTTCCTTGCTTTCCGGCTCTCCCTGTTCGTCCAATTCGGTGGATATAACTATCCATGGTGCGCGGTAACTGGTAGTTGATCACATGAGAAACATCTGACACGTCAAGCCCTCTTGCAGCTACATCTGTTGCCACGAGCACCTGCACTTTTCCGTCGGTAAACTTCTTCAAAGCCTTAACGCGATAGTTTTGGGTTTTATTGCCATGGATCACATCACACCTGATGCCTGATTTGTAGAGTTGTTTATCCAGTTGATTGACCACGCGCTTGGTTTCAGCAAAGATCAATACTTTTTTAAAATGATCCTCGCGGATCATATCCAGCATTACATCAAATTTCTTACTTCCGTTCTCCAATCGTATCACTTCCTGCTGCACCTGATCCGATGCACTATAGCCCTGGCTAACGTATGCTTCTACCGGGTTGGTTAAAATCTCACCGATCAGTTCCCGTTGACTTTTTTCAATGGTAGCCGAGAAAAACATGGTTTGCTGTCTGGAAGACATAGCTGCCAAAATCTTTTGAACATCAGGTAAAAAGCCCATATCCAGCATTCGGTCAAATTCATCTAGTACCAATGTGCTGAAATCATTCAGCTTAAGCGCTTTGCGGTAAGCCAGGTCGAGCAAACGGCCCGGGGTACCTATTATAATGTGGTTGAGTTTTCTTAGTCGATTAAGGTCTACGTTGACTTTAGTTCCTCCGATAAAGCAGGATGCTTTGAGCTGCATACCCTTCGAGAGTTGTTGAAATTCGCGATCCACCTGCAGCGCCAGTTCTCGTGTCGGAACCACAACCAGCGCCCTGGTGTTCTTGTGATCCACCAGTAATTGTGATATGATAGGGATCAAAAAAGCGGCGGTTTTTCCTGTGCCCGTGCCCGCGATGCCCAAAACATCCCTTTTGTCAATAGCAGGAAAAACAGTTTGTTCCTGAATAGGGGTCGGGGTAGTATAGCCCAGCCTTGCCAGATTCGCCTTGATTGCTGGCGAAAGGCTGGTAGCCTCGTATTGCCATGCCGGTTGATGCTCAGGGGTTTCGATTTCCTTAACCGGCTTTTGTGCCATGCGCATCAGTTGGTCAGGATTGATTGAAGTCATATTCCTTTTACCGCCCGAGGATCTTCGCTTCGAAGGTCGGGCGTAGTTTTTGTTTCTTTTCTTTGTATGATTCATTAGTATAAAAATTAAATGTTGAGTCCCCGGAACCTTAAGCGCCCAATGTTTTTAACATTTGCATATGAGCATAAAGGGCATGTAAAAATGTCCGCTTTGTGTAATAGGGCATACCATGCTTTTCCGCCAGTCTTCGCACCAATGGCGACAGTTTGCGGTAGTGAACATGACATACATTTGGCATGAGGTGGTGCTCGATCTGATAATTAAGGCCACCAATTAACCATGAAAAAATCCGGCTTTTTGGTGCGTAGTTGCATGTAGTGGCCAATTGATGTACCGACCAGTTACCACCGATCATTCCCTCATCATCCGGTTGGGGGAATTCCGAACTTGGCATTACGTGGGCCGTCTGGAACACTACGCTCAGAATAAATCCTGTTACGAAGTGCATACTCAGAAAAGCCAGAAATACCAACCACCAGGGTTGGGGTACCATGATCATGGGTAGCGCCAATCCATAAATAAAGTACAATGCTTTCCAACCGGAAGCTTTTATGATTTCATTTTTGAATTCGTTGCCTTTGCTAAAAAAGCCCAGTTTTTTATATCGGCCTATACGTAAATAATCCCTTACCGTAACCCATACCAAAGACATAAGGCCGTAAAAGAACCAAACGTACAAGTACTGAAAGCGATGCAACTTCAGCTTGGGTTTATCAGGTGAGAAACGAAGTAATGCCGAGGCATTAAGGTCATCGTCCACATCCGTTACGTTCGTATAGGTATGGTGCAATACATTGTGCTGCACTTTCCAAATCTCAGCGCTGGCGCCGATAATGTTGATCGAATAGCCCATAATTTTGGTTAATCGCCGATTGTTGGAATAGGTGCCATGCAGTGCATCGTGCATAATGTTCATGCCGATGCCGGCCATTCCCAAACCGCTAATAAGGTACAGAAGAAATAGCATGGAAGCGCTATGTACGGCGCCCATTGCCAATATGGTAATAGGCGCCAAAAAGAGTAATAAGATAAAGCTGGATTTCACGATCATTCGGAAATCACCGGACTTGCTTATTCCGTTTGTTTTGAAGTACGAATTTACCTCCGTTTTAAGCTCCCTGGTAAAAGCCTCGCCTTTTTCTTTTGTGAATTTCAGATTTCGCATATATAGTGTTTATTATGAGTCTTAAGTCATGATAATAAAGTAAGGGGTGAACGGT
>DNTA01000308.1 GCA_003500135.1 Cytophagales bacterium
TAGCTCAGTTGGTTAGAGCATCTGACTGTTAATCAGAGGGTCGTTGGTTCGAGTCCAACCTGAGGAGCGAAAAGCCTTGCATGTAAAAACGCAGGGCTTTTTTCTTTATGAAACTTGTGTGCGGCTTCAAAAAAACCCTGCAATATTTATTTACAGGGTTTCGAAAATATTTTTTGCTGAATAAAATTATCTAGTCTCTTCTTAACTTTGATAAAAGGCGTAAGATCTCCAGGTATAGCCAAATCAAAGTGACCATCAATCCAAATGCCGCATACCATTCCATATATTTGGGTGCGCCTTTTTCCGAGCCTTCTTCAATAAAGTCAAAGTCCATAACCAGGTTTAAAGCAGCCACTATAACGACCACTATGGAGAATACAATTCCAAAAGTGCCGCCTTCGTGTATGAAAGGCATATTCAGGCCGAAGAAACCGCCGATAAAAGACAACAGGTAAATAAGCGCGATGCCGCCGGTAGCTGCCACAACTATCATCTTAAAGTTTTCGGTTACCTTGATAATTCGAAATTTGTAGAGCGCCAGTAAACTGAACAATACCCCCATAGTAAGAATAATTGCCTGCGCGACGATTCCCTGATAGGCCATTTCAAAGTAGGCAGAAATTGCCCCTAGAAAAAGCCCTTCCAGCGCGGCATATACCGTTGCCATATAGGTAGCCAATCGCTTCTTAAAGATAATGATCAGGGCGACAATAAAACCTCCAATGCCCCCTACGCCCATTAATATCGTCGACATGGACTGGTAAGCCGGGTTAAAGGCCAGGTACCAGGTTATCAATGCAAAGCCAAAAACTACCAGACCCAAAAAAATACACTTGTTCACCGTGCTTTCCAGCGTCATTACACCATCATCAGCCGATCTGCTTTGGATTGATTTTTCAAATAAACTCGATCCCAAAGCGGGATTTTTCGATTTGTAAAAAGCCATAACTCTAGTTTTGTTTTATCAAGCGCGTCAATTATTCAGATACGCCTTTCATTAATGGGTTTATAATTCCACTTCTATCTGGTTGCGCAATAAGTCCTCCATTTCTTCCCTTTTCCTGATCAACTGTGCTTTTCCATTATAAATAAGCGCTTCAGCCGGCTTGAACCTTGAGTTATAATTGGAAGACATGGCAAAACAATACGCCCCGGCATTTTTCATAGCCAGAATATCACCTTCCCTGATTTCATTCAGCTTGCGGTCTGTTCCGAAGGTATCTGTTTCACAAATATACCCCACAACTGTATATACCCGCTGGGTTCCATTCGTATTAGACAGGTTCACAATATCATGATGGGCATTGTACATCATCGGCCTGATGTTGTGATTTAACCCTGAATCTACACCGGCAAAAACTGTAGCTGGCGTAGTTTTTATCACATTCGTTTTCACTAAAAAGTATCCCGCCTCAGAAACCAGGTATTTTCCGGGCTCGAACCATATTTCGAGTTCACGCCCATAATCTTTGCAGAAGTTCTGAAATGAATTGGCCAGTTTTTTTCCTAAATCAACAATATCAGTAGTCACATCGCCCTGTCGATAGGCAACCTTGAAGCCACTTCCGAAATCAATGAATTGCAGGTCGGGAAAATCGTGAGCTGCATCGAATAATATTTGGGCAGCATTTAAAAACACCTCGGCATCCAGAATATCGGAGCCTGTATGCATATGTAAACCAATCACATTGATATTATTGGTCTTGATCACTCTTAACAGATGACGCATTTGCAGTATTGAGATCCCGAATTTAGAATCGATGTGTCCCACGGAGATATTTTTATTCCCCCCGGCCATTATATGGGGGTTCAACCTGATACAAACCGGTATTTCATTGTGAAACTCATGACCAAACTGCTCAAGTATAGAAATATTGTCAATATTGATCATTACACCCAGCTTAATAGCTTCCCGGATCTCATTAAAAGACACACAGTTGGGGGTGAATAAAATCTCTTCCGGTGCGAACCCGGCTTTCAGACCTATATGGGCTTCTTGGATGGAAACTACATCCAGCTCAACGCCCAATTTTTTCATGAGTTTTAATATGGAAATATTGGTCAGTGACTTAGCAGCATATTTTATTCGAAGATTAAGCTTTGGGAAAGCTTTCTTCATTGCATTTACCTGTTCCTCTATCTTTGCCCCGTCGTACACATATAATGGGCTGCCGTACTCCTGCACCAGACCGAGCATATCAACGCCCTGAATCTGATATCGGTACTTTACCAATTCCATATCTTACAATTTTTTATTTAGGCGATTTGTGCATATTCGCCGCAGTTTTTAACAAAGTGGCCAAAAATAAGACAATGCGCGGAGAAATTCATTATGGAACCGCTAATTCATTATCGCAGGTCATAAAAATTATGGCATTTTATATCTTGCTGCGTAATGGAGGCCGCCAAAGCATGTAAAATGTTAAAAAACGTTAAAAATGCCACACTATAGCCGGCTTCACGTATTTTTGTACTAATGAAAAGGCAATCATTTCGCATAATTATCCTCCTGATGGGTGTATCGCTCATCGGGCTCATTGTTTTTCAGGCCTACTGGATTCGTAATGCTATTGACATAAGCGAAGATAAATATCGCAGGGAGTTTCATGCGGCATTGAACCAGGTGGTGAAAGATCTGGAGCGGCGTGAAATCATGTATACCGCGGTACAAAAAATGGAATACCGGCAGGGCGATGTAACTGTAATTGGCCTTGACAGTATTCAGTTCATCAGGAAAAATAATGATACCTCCGACCGGGAAAAATATTTATTGACCGATGAGGGCGTAAGGAAATGGTTGTTGCAGGACAGTAACCATATTGTAAAACCCGGTGGTGAATTGGTGATTGATTTTTCCCGTGAAATCGGCGAATCGGGAGAGCTGATCGACAGCGACGCGGTGGTGGCGCTAAAGCACATGGAAGCCAAGATTGATAGTATTAAGGAATACGACCCCGAAAGCCGGTCTACCATTGAAAAAGTCAGAGAGAAGTCTCAAATGGTGACGGTAGTCCTGAATGAGTTGCTTTCTAAAGAAAGGAAAATCAACAACCGCATCGATCCCGATCAACTTAAGACACTTTTAAACGAAAACCTTCAGGAAAGGGGCATTCAACCGGAATATGAGTATGGCGTGCTTGACGAAAAGCAAAACAAATTCATATTCGCTTCCACAGAAGAAAAAATGCCGCTGCGTTCCTCGGAGTTCAAAGTACGCCTTTTCCCGGGTGACGTCATCGACCAGGGCAATTATCTGCTGGTCATGCCCGAAAGCCTTGAGTTTCTGGCCATTCGCGACATTTGGCTCAGTCTCATTTCATCGATCCTGTTCGTTGTGCTCATCATTCTGTGTTTCGCCTATGCCTTGCATATTATTTTAAGGCAAAAAAAGGTGTCGGAAATAAAAAATGATTTTATCAACAACATGACCCATGAATTTAAAACGCCAATTTCCACTGTATCACTGGCAGTTGAAGCCTTGCAGGACAAAGAAATAGTGCATGATCCGGGTTTTGTTTCAAGGTATCTCGATATCATTCGAGAAGAAAACAAAAGGCTTGGACTACAGGTGGAAAAGGTATTGCAAATGGCCACACTTGAGCGCAATGATTACAAATTAAAAATTGAGCGCCTGGACGTTCATGAGATGATCGAGAACGCGCTTCAGAATATACAGCTTCAGATTGAGCGAAAAGATGGAAAAGTATTTAAGAAATTCAATGCTGAAAACAGCCTGGTTCAATCTGATGAGGTCCATTTGACCAACATCATTTACAACCTTCTTGACAATGCCAATAAATATTCACCAGATCAACCGGAAGTAACCCTTGAAACCGAAAACTCCGCAGGGCAGATCATCATCAGGGTTAGGGATAATGGGATAGGCATGCCAAAAGACGCCATGAATAAGATATTTGAAAAATTTTACCGCGTACCTACCGGCAACATACATGATGTAAAAGGTTTTGGCCTCGGCCTCTCTTACGTAAAAACCATGCTTGATGTGCTCGGTGGCAAAATTGAGGTGCACAGTCAGCATTACAAAGGAAGTACTTTTGAGATCTATTTACCGCTTGCTTATGAAACATAACCTGTTAATCGTAGAAGACGATCCGAACCTGGGTCAGATACTTAATGACTATCTGAATCTGAAAGGATTTAAAGCAACCCTTTGCCGCAATGGTGAAGAAGGCTTCAAGGCTTATCTTTCCGGGCGTTTTGATATGTGCATACTTGATATAATGATGCCCAAAAAAGACGGTTTTAGCCTTGCCGCCGATATTAGGGAGCATGACAACCAGATGCCCATTATCTTTCTCACCGCTAAATCTATGAAAGAAGATGCCATAAAAGGTTTTAAGATCGGGGCCGATGACTATGTGACCAAACCTTTTAGCATGGAAGAACTATTGCTTCGCATTAAAGCCATTCTCAAAAGGTCAAATAACGAATCCAAAGCCGAGAACATTTCCAATTCCTATCAGATCGGATCCATCCTGTTTGAAGTGGACAAACAACGTCTTTTGGTTGGTGAAAAGGAAACAAAGCTAACTACCAAAGAAGCACAATTGCTCGAGTTTTTTTGCCGGCACATGGGGCAGGTAGTACCCAGAAATATAGCCCTTAAAAATGTATGGGGTGACGATAGTTATTTCAATGCAAGAAGCATGGATGTGTACATAGCCAAATTGAGAAAACACCTTAAAATTGATGAAAAAGTACAGCTAATTACGGTTCACAGAGAAGGATTTAAATTGTTTGTTCTTTAAGTAGTTTATCATTTTGATAATAGAATAGCTGTTTTTTAATGTGTTTTAATAAACACATTTAATTTTTCGGCATAGTTTAGAAATCGGGAAATTGAGGCTATATTTGCTTGTTTGATGAAAGTAATTGACCGAGACCTCAAAAATTAGATTCTGACATGTTTAAAATTATTCCATCCATATCCATTGCAGATGGACAAGTGGTAAGAGCCAAAAAAGGGAATCTTTCCAATTTGCTGAAATATAATTACAATGCTATTGAGTTGGCGCAATTATATGAAGACCACGGTTTAAATACTTTGCATTTAGTTGACATTGATGGCGCCAGAAATGATACACCTGTAAATTATCACATTCTTGAAGCAATTGCCGGTCATACAAGCATGAAAGTAGACTTTTCCGGAGGCATTCGAACAGACGGAGATGTGAACAAAGTGATAGAATACGGCGCCACATATTTTACTGTAGCCAGTTTAACTGTATCCAAACCGGAGTTAGTGTCTTCGTGGATCATTTCGTATGGTCGCGAAACAATTGGAATGGCTGCGGATTGTATCGACCACAAAATCCATGTAAAAGGCTGGCAGAAGCAAACCGATATCGATCTGTTTGACCATATACAGAAATACTACGAAAGCGGCATGAAGTATGTGAAAATCACAGATATCACCCGCGATGGAATCATGGAAGGCCCCAACTTTAAGTTGATCGAAGAGGTGGTGAATAAATTTCCTGACGCAAGAATATCGCCAATGGGTGGGATACGGGATATCGACGATGTGAAAAAATTAAAAGATATTGGCGTATATGCAGTTATGATAGGCCGGGCGCTCTATGAAGATAAAATCAAGCTTCAGGACCTGGTGGCCTTAATGTAAAATAAGCGCTCCCTTTTTAATCAAGAAGGCGCTTATTTAATTGCAAGGCCGGTTTTACGGCTTTTTTATTTTATGGCAAACACCGCCATTGATATCCCCGGAATCACTACAGAAGTTTTTACCAGGCTTTTAGCCTCGAAATCAAAGCTATCACCTTTAACCACCTGACGCCAGTCACCATCCGGTAATTCAAAGTTTACTTTGCTCTTGTTGGCATTGTATACCACCAATATTTTAGACCAATCATCACCTGATGCTTGACCATCTAAAGTATAGGCCAGTAAAAACTCATCCTCCGAAGGCATGAAAACCAGGTTTTCCTCCAGTTCAGCAGTAGTACTCATCCTGAAAGCTGGATGTTCTTTTCTCAGACGGATCAGGTTTTTATAGTACTCAACCACATCTTTATATTCTGACTTCCAGGTCCATCTGATCTGGTTAATAGAATCAGGCAGGTTGTAAGAATTATGTTCTCCGCCTTTTGTACGCATCATTTCTACGCCCGCATGTAAAAATGGCACGCCCTGTGCCGTAAGCACAATGGCATTGGCTAGTTTATGCATTTTTTTAATCTCACTACCCGACAGGTCCAGCTCTTCGGTAGATATCATTAATTTATCAAATAACGTCTGGTTATCGTGGCAACTAACGTAGTTAACGCACTGATCAGGACCCCCTGACCAGGGGGCATTTGAATAGTTTACAGCTTCGTAATTGACCTGTGGATGAGCTGATGCACCTACTACCCCAAACTTAATGCTTTCTTTGGTACCTTCGGCACCGCTGACAAATCCTCGACTTTTTTCTTCAAATACACTTCCTTTCAGACCATCCCTCATATCATCGCTGAAGGCCGCCACCCGATACATCTCGTGTGTATTGTGTTTTAGCGCTTTTAAGCTGTCGGCCAATGGGCTTGAACCTGCCGTCCAACCTTCACCGTAAACCATAATGGTCGGGTCAACCTCCTCAAGCGTTTTCGACACTTCGTTCATGGTTTCGATATCGTGAATAGCCATCAGATCGAAGCGGAAACCATCCACATGATATTCTTCAGCCCAATATTTCACAGATTCCATGATATACTTGCGCATCATGGATCTGTCGGAGGCCGTTTCATTACCACAAGCTGATGCATCTGAAAGTGTGCCATCGGCATTATGTCGATAATAATACCCCGGGACTTCGAGGTTAAAATTGGAGTCTTCAGTAGCGCCTGTATGGTTATACACCACATCCATAATCACACGAATGCCGGCATCGTGAAAGCCTTTTACCATTTGCTTAAACTCCCGGATGCGGGCATAAGGATCGGCCGGGTCGGAAGCATAGGTTCCCTCCGGCACATTGTAATTTTGAGGATCATACCCCCAGTTGAATCCGGCATCATCTCCTTTAGTTTCGTCTAGTGAACGGAAATCGAAAGCCGGTAAAATATGAACATGCGTAATGCCCATTTCTTTCATATGGTCAATTCCTGTCGAAAGTCCATCGGGAGATGAAGTATTGGGCTCTACCAAACCGATAAATTTGCCCGGGTAACTACTACCGGAACTTGGGTGACTGGTTATGTCTTTGACATGCAATTCATAAATAACTGCATCAGTAATATTTTCGAAAACAGGCCTTTTGTCGTTTTGCCAGCCCTCCGGGTTTGTTCGGCCCATATCAATCACAGCCGCACGCATACCGTTTACACCTACTGCCTTGGCATAAATTCCAGGGGTTTCCCCAAGTATGACCTCGGATGTTGTTACCTGAAAAGTATAAAACTTACCTTCAAGATCTTCTTTAACCGTCAGTTCCCATAGTCCTTTATCACCACGTTGCATATCATGTGTGGCCAATTTTTCTCCCCCCAAGCCTTTATCATAGATATGTACTTTTACATTCGTGGCCACGGGTGACCAAATTTTAAAAACTGAGCTCTCCGGTGTGTATAGAAGACCGAGGTCCGCCTTCTCATAGACCGGATAATCGTCATAGGATTCAAATTCTGTTGAGTACTTATTTTCGCACGACATGGCAAAAAATAAGATGGATACTATTAAAAAATAGGTTTGCTTTTTCATGAGGATAGAAGTTTACTTTACCCTCACAAGATAGCAAAATTTGTGTATTAAATTGAAGTATTTCGACTAGTGGATCAGTCTATGGAATCAATACCTCGTTTCTCTACAAAATAGGTATATAAATAATAGAGAAGGTTCAGGTACATAACTGAATTGGCCGGCTTGTATTCTTCCCTTTTTTCATAAGGATCCTCAAGCTCTTCAATAATTTTATTTTCAGTATTGTAATCTGCTGAATCTACTTTAACTTCCTGATCTTTGAACGATCCGTTGGTGTATGCGTAGCTGATTGAAGATATACCAAGAAAAAAGAGGAGTATAAGAACGTACAGTTTGAATTTGGTTGCCTTATAATGCATAACTTTCATGCGTTTGTGCATATAACGTAAAAAGCTTAAAAGTTGTTTAGTTTTGGGTCTATAAATATATTTTTTATGATCAGATTTTCGGAACTGGTTGCTGCAACGGGAGGTAAAATCATTTCCTCTAATCACAACACCGACCGTGTAAGTCAATGGATAATTGACAGCAGGAAAGCGAGTATTCATGCCGAGGCCATATTTGCAGCTTTTGAAGGCGACCATCACGACGGCCATGCGTTCATTCAAAACCTCTACGATCAGGGATTGCGCCAGTTTTTGGTAAGCAAGACCAACAGTATCTCCGAAAATATTTTAAGTCAATCAAATGTTTTGCAAGTTGACGATGTGCTGGTTGCCATTCAATTGGCTGCTAAAACTTATCGCAATTCGCTTGATCACGAAATTTGGGCCGTCACCGGAAGCAATGGCAAAACCATTGTAAAAGAATGGCTTTCACAACTTTTAAGCACGGAACTGTTCACCTATAAAAGTCCGAAAAGCTATAATTCACAACTGGGTGTTCCCTTATCCATCCTTGGTGTTCCATCAGGTTCTCAAATGAGCATTATTGAAGCCGGCATTTCTCAAAAAGGAGAAATGTCAAAACTTGCCGAAATGATTAAACCCGTTGCAGGTATCTTTACGAATATCGGGAAAGCACACGATGAAGGATTCAAAAGCAGACAGGAAAAGGCCAGGGAGAAATGGCGTCTGTTTGAACAATGCGAAAAGGTAATTTATTGTAAGGACCATTCGGATATTGACGTCAACCGGCCGGAAAGTATTAAAACATTTGTAACCTGGGGCGCGCACAGGGGTTCCGATCTGCAAATCCTGAATAAGGGACATTCTCCAAATAAAACATTAATAAAAGGCCTTTGGAAAACCCAGGAATATCACTTTTCGCTACCCTTTACTGATCAGGCCAGTATTGAAAATGCCCTTCACTGTATCACATTGCTGTTACTAAAAGGTTATGATGAACAGTTTATCAACAGCCGCCTGTCCCGATTGCATAATGTGCCCATGCGCCTGCAAATCATTCATGGGATGAATGGCAACTACATCATTGACGATACATATAATAATGACCTGACCGGACTTGATATGGCCCTTGGCTTTCTAATGCAACAGACATTTTCTGATCAAAAAAGGGTGATCCTTTCAGACATACCCCAAACAGGACTTGACAACAAAACGCTCTACTCAGAGGTGGCCCTCATGTTGAAAAATAAAGGGGACTTCAAGGTGATCGGTATTGGCCCTGCGATCAGCGCTGCAAGTAATTATTTTACTAAAGAAAGTGAGTTTTATGAAACCACTGAACAGTTTCTTCAAACTGACCCCGAAAAAAGGTTGAGCAATGAAGTAATTCTGATCAAAGGAGCCAGAAAATTTCAATTTGAGAAAGTAGTCAAAAAGTTTAGTAAAAAAATCCACTCGACAGTTTTGGAGATCAATCTGGATGCTTTGCTTCACAATTTGAATTTTTATCGCAGTCAGCTTCAAGATCACACCAAAATTCTGGTAATGGTTAAAGCGCTTGCTTATGGAAGCGGGAACCATGAAGTAGCTACCTTGTTACAACAACACCTTGTGGATTATCTGGGTGTCGCATTTCCCGATGAAGGGGTTCATCTCAGGCAAAATGGTATAAAACTACCTATCATGGTGCTTAATGTTGAAGATTCAGCATTTGATAAGATAATCGATTATAAATTGGAACCTGAAATGTATTGTATCAGGCAATTAAGGAGCTTCGCAAAAATTGCAGGAAAGCTTGACGAGGCCGTGAAAATTCATCTCAAGTTCGATACCGGTATGCATCGCCTTGGCTTCGAGTGGCAGCATATCGATGAATTAATTGCTCTTTTGATCGAAAACCCGAAGCTGGAAGTTGCTTCTGTTTTTACTCACCTAGCAGGCGCTGATGAATCAGAACATAATTCATTTTCCCGCAAACAAGTGGAGGAATTTCGAAAAATGGCCACTTTGGTGGAAAATAAACTCAACATAAGTCCAATTAAGCACGTGCTCAATTCTGCCGGAATCATACGATTCCCGCAATATCAGATGGACATGGTACGATTGGGTATTGGTCTTTATGGTTTTGAAAGCAATCAAATACAGGAAGCTTCATTGAAGCCTATTAGCACATTAAAAAGTACGATATCGCAGATTAAAAAACTGAAAAAAGGCGAAACAGTGGGTTATAGCCGTAAAGGAAAGGTAGAAAAAGACAGTACGATTGCTACTATTGCCATTGGCTATGCCGACGGGTATTCACGTGCATTTAGTAATGGAGTTGGTAAAGTATTGGTAAATGGTCATCTGGCTCCTGTGATTGGCAATGTTTGCATGGACATGACTATGATCGACATAAGTGGCATTGATGCCGAAGAGGGTGATGAAGTGATTATTTTTGGCGAGCAACCTACTATTAAGGATCTTGCCGGAAGTATCGGTACTATCCCTTACGAAATTTTGACCAATGTCAGTGAGCGTGTTAACCGGATTTACTTCAGTGCGTAAACACGGATTTATATTTCTACCCGTTCAATATGCTCGACCGGGATTTTAAAATTTACGCCATGCATTTTAACCCTTATGTGCCCCTTGAAGAAAAATTTACGTTCTTTCTTTTCCCCAATACCCAATGCAGACGTAAATGAACCTAGATTTATATCTTTTAATAAAACATCAAACTCGACAGGCACAGCAAAGTCGGTGTTGCCACCTGCCAATACATCTATGTCTTTATCAAACTGCGAGATTTGTTGATCTTCCAAAAACACCCTCATATCAGCACTATGGATGTAAACTTTTGCCTTGTTAGGATTAAAAAACTGTGCATCACCAGATATTGTGGCTTTAGTGAAACCCGAAAGCTGGATCTGAATATTCTCTACTCCTTTAAATTCCGGGGCTTTAGGTTTCGCACAGGAAGCAAGCAAACCCGTAAAAAGTAAAATATATATTATTGATCTCATTGTCATATCATTTCTTATTTAGCAAACAAAATATTTGCCAAAATCTAAAACCTGACCAAAAGCTGCATTCTGTGTGCATCTAATTTTAATAAAATGAATAATAATATGGTAAACGCCCATAGCGATGAGCCCCCATAAGAAAAAAACGGAAGTGGTATACCGATTACAGGGAAAAGGCCTATGGTCATTCCAATATTTACCATAAAGTGAAAGAAAATGATACCGGCGACACAATATCCATAGTTTCTGGCAAACCGTGATTTCTGGCGTTCAGCGATCATGACGATACGTATTGAAAGAAAAACGAACATCGCAATAAGAAAGAAGCTGCCAATCCAACCCCGCTCTTCACCCAGCGTACAGAAAATAAAGTCTGTACTTTGCTCAGGTACGAAATCGAATTTGGTTTGTGTTCCTTCAAGATAGCCCTTTCCCCAAAATCCACCTGAACCAATAGCGATTTTTGATTGCGTTACGTTCCATCCATATCCCGAAGGATCTGCGTCGGGGTTGATCAGGGCCTTGATCCTGTTTTGCTGGTGAGGTTTAAGCACCTCTGTAACGAAGTAATCCACACTAAAAACAACCCCACCCATTAAAATGGCGGCGGCCGCTATAATAGCAATTCTTTTCAGGGTCTTTTTCCCTACGATTATTATGGCTAGTGCAAGCATGGCAATGACTACGATCAAGGCCAGCTTATCCACTAGCAAAGTCATGATAAAAAGCGCTACTGCTAATAGCCCGATCAAAATAACCACCTGGGAAAAGCCCTCCCGATAAAATACAAGGATAAAAGCGCTGTAGATCAATGCCGTACCTGTATCGCCCTGGAGTATAATTAAAGCTGCTGGTAGCAGTACAATGAAGGCGGCAGGTAAGAATCGGCCAATTTTACTGATCTTAAACCCGGGCCGGCTCATATAAGCCGAAACAGCCAGTGCGGTTGCAAACTTGGCAAATTCGGAAGGTTGTATACGGAAACTGCCCAGCTCAAACCACGACCTGGACCCTGCCACCTCTTTACCGGCAACCAAAACAAGAACGAGAAGAAAAATAATGGCCCCATAGATCACATAGGCAAAAGATTCATAGAACCTGAAGTCAATGGTAAAAATGGCAACGATAATGATAATGCTGGTAATGATCCACAAAAACTGTTTTCCGGAGTTTTGTAATAAATCGAAAATACCCGTCACATTCTCTTCATCGAATACGGCAGCATAAATATTCATCCAACCTGATATAACCAGCAGCAAGTAGACCATAACTACCAACCAATCGATATTTTGTATTAACCCTTTTTCCTGCCTCATTTTTTTAATAAATAAATTCGCCTCTCAGGGCATAGTCCTCTATCCAGAAACGTTTTATTTCACCGGCAAGATATTTTTCGATCATTAAACCGGCCACGGACGCCGCAGCACGTGCTCCCTGACCTGCATTTTGTACATAAACTGCTATAGCAATTTTCGGGTTATCACGAGGGGCAAAAGCCACAAAAACAGAGTGGTCTTCACCATGCGGGTTTTGTGATGTTCCTGTTTTTCCACACACTTCCAGGCCCTCAATATCCGCTCTGAAACCTGTACCTCCATCAACTACCATGCGCATCCCTTCAATGACAGGAGCAAAATGTGATGTATCAATTCCTACTTCCATCTTTTCCCGGTATTTCGGCAGTGGCTTGCCATCTTCACCAATGGACTTTATCACATGTGGCCGGTAATAATAACCGCGATTGGCAATAATAGCTGCATAGTTGGCCATTTGCAGTGGACTGATCAATATTTCACCTTGACCGATACTGATGGAATTGATGGTGGACCACTTCCACCGGTTTTCACCATAAATTTGATTGTAATATTCAGGAGTAGGTATCATACCCCCTTTTTCATTGGGAATGTCAATACCTACCGGGGCGCCCAGGCCAAACTTTCTCAGATAATCGTTCCATTTTTCAAGCCCAAGCCTGGAGTCCACAAAGGTATTTTCTGACAACTCCTGATTAATTATGCGCCGGAAAACGATATAATAATAATTGTTGGACGATTTCTGTATGGAATTGTAAACATTGTAATATCCCGGCGGTGCGTGGTCGCCTACCAGGTTACCCGCACAGTAGATGTTTTCATTTGGCTTAATCACGCCCTCTTCCAGGGCGATCAGGGCCTGGATCGGCTTAAATGTAGAACCCGGCGGATAAACTGACATGATGGCCCTGTTGAACAACGGTGTAAGCGAATCCTGGCTCAACTGAAGAAAGTTTTCACCGAATTTACGCCCCACCAATATTTCCGGATCGTAAGAAGGGGCGCTTATGAGACTAAGTATTTCTCCGGTAGCAGGTTCTATTGCCACAACGGCACCCGCTTTTCCTTCCATCAGTTTTTCACCGTACTCCTGCAAAGAAAGGTCAATCGTCGAGATAAGGTTGTTGCCCGGGATCGATGGTTTGTCATATCTTCCTCCCTTGAATGCCCCCTTTTCTACGCCACGAACGTTGACCATCTTATATTTCACACCTTGTTCGCCACGAAGTTGCCTTTCATAAAATCTTTCTACCCCGCTTATTCCTATATAATCCCCCTGATTATAGTATTCCGTAGTGTCTTTGGCCAACTCCTGTTTACTTATTTCACCAATGTAACCAAGTGCATTGGCCAGGCTGTTATGGCTATAGCCGCGCAATGTTCTGGACTGGATATAAAAACCCGGGTAATCGATTAATCTATCCTGAAACCGGGCAAAGGTTTTGTTGGACAACATTTTCATAAAAACCGATGGACGTACCCAGGAGTATTCCTTTGCCTCCTCCATTTTCACCTCGAAAGTTACCTTATCTATTCCCAACGCCTGGCAAAAACGTAAGGTGTCCTTCATTTTTACCTCATTGGGAACAATCATGAGGTCATACACCGGTTCGTTATGCACCAATAGCTGTTGGTTACGATCATAGATCAGCCCTCGAAAAGGATACTCCGTGATTTTGCGCATGACATTATCCTCTGCAGCAAGCTTATAAGTGCTATCGAGTACCTGAATGGAAAAAAGCTTTATCAGATAAATTAAGCCTACCATTACGAATACGCCCTGTATGATATATCTTCTTTTATCACCCATTTTTAAATGGTACGGCTTCGTGAATAAAACAGATTCTGAATGAGCACAATAATTACGAAAGTAAGCAGCGTGCTGGATAATACTTTGAGCAGCGTTGACCAACCATACTGAAACCCACCTGCCTCAAGATAAAACAACATCAAATGATGCACTAAAATCAATGGCACACTATAAGCAAAAAACCATTGAAACCCCATATTGGGCATGCTGACTACACTTACACTTTCATACCCTCCCCTCGGCGTGACAAGGCCCATCCAGTGGGGCCGGAGAAACGCCAGTAATACGCAAGCTGCGCTATGCACACCTAAAGTATCTGTAAATACATCGAGGGTGAACCCGGTAATAAAACCAAGTGTGATCAGCCACATAGCGCTGATTTCGAGGGGTAGCAAAAGGATAAAGGCGACGTAGGCCATGCTGTATGCTGTATCAAAAAGCACGAAATGCTTGAAGAACAGCGCCTGTGCCAAAATGTATACTACAAAGCCGATGATCTGCTGTCCTATAATCCTATTCATCCTGAATCACATTTTGCTGCTCCAACATTTCTTTTTCTTCTTTAATAGGATTTTCAATCACATAAACATTCGAAAGTTTCGAAAAGTCGTTAGTGAGCTTGACCTGAATATCGTAAAACGGACTATTTTCTTCAAGTTCGTAACCTGACACCGTTCCGATCATAATGTTGTCAGGAAAAATAGCATTGTAACCGGAAGTTACTATGGTATCGCCTTTTTCAAGTTCGATATGCCGTGGTATGTATAAAAGATCTATATAATCCGGGTCTTCGCCAGGCCATTTGATGGTTCCGAAGGTTCCGTTGTTCTTGATTGAAGCAGATACATACATCCTGGTATTGATCAAAGAGTATACAGTGGAAAAATTGTCGGAAACAGCCTGTACCCGGCCAATCACTCCTTTACTGCTTATTACACCCTGACCTTCCTGTATGCCATGAGCAGCGCCTTTATTGATCGTGAAATGATTTCGGAAAAACCGAGTGGAATTGTTGATAACCCGGGCAGCTGTAAATTTATAGTCAACTTTAATTTCCGGTACTTTTGCTGAGTCAATATTTGAGGTAACAATTATGGGCCTGCTTTTTTGATATAGGTCGTTTCGGAGCTTTTCATTTTCCGACAGCAAAGCACGGTTGACTTTTTTGAGACTAAAGTACTGGGTGACGTTGGATTTTACATTGTAAATTCCACCTGATACCGCATTGGAAGAGTGAAAATAAGCGGCTGAGTGGTATGGATTGTTACCAATTACCAGCCATAGCGATACCACCTCCAAAAAAATAAAAAGCAAAAACGCCCTGTATCGGTAAAAAAGTAAAAATAATTGTCGCATTCCGCGTTTAAGTCATCAAAACACCCTTCATAGCGCCCAGGTTTTGAAGGGCCAATCCGGTTCCTTTTACTACTGCTCTTAATGGGTCTTCCGCTACATGAATTGGTAATTTGGTTTTCAATGCCAAACGTTTATCCAAACCTCGAAGCAAAGCCCCTCCACCCGTAAGGTGAATACCGTTGTCGTAAATATCAGCAGAGAGTTCCGGCGGCGATATTTCCAATGCTTTTAACACTGCTTCTTCGATTTTGGATACGGATTTATCGATGGCAAAGGCAATTTCCGAATAACTGATCTTGATCACTTTAGGAATACCGGTCATCAGGTCCCGCCCTCTGATCTCAAAATCTTCCGGGCCATCATCCAACTCGGTAAGCGCCGATCCAACTTCGATTTTCACCTTTTCTGCCGTTCTTTCTCCAATCAATAAGTTGTGTTGACGACGCATGTAGTCTAGTATGTCTTTGTTAAATGTGTCACCGGCAACGCGAATCGACTGGTCGCATACGATACCCGATAAGGCAATCACGGCAATTTCTGTGGTGCCTCCACCGATATCTACCACCATAGAACCCACGGGACGATTAATATCCACACCTATTCCCAGTGCTGCGGCTATGGGTTCCTGGATCATGTACACCTCTTTGGCTCCGGCATGTTCGGCCGAATCGCGAACAGCCCGTTTTTCGACTTCGGTAATACCCGATGGGATACAAATAACCATTCGATGAGAAGTTGGCAGAAACCGCTTTCCATTATCAATCATTTTGATCATACCCCGGATCATTTGCTCGGCGGCATGAAAATCCGCTATTACTCCATCTTTTAGCGGACGTATTGTTTTAATATTTTCGTGTGTTTTTTCGTGCATTTGCATGGCCTCCCTACCTATTGCCAGCACTTTGTTGGAGTTTTTATCGATAGCAATTATTGAAGGTTCATCTACCACTATTTTGTTTTTGGTAATAATCAACGTATTGGCCGTACCTAAATCTATTGCAATATCATTCGTAAAAATGTTAAATAATCCCATAAGGTATTTTGTAATTGGCGCCGGAAATTAACAATCCGTAAGATAGTAATTAGTTTAAAAAAGTCTTTATTCTTACTTCATTTAAATTAATGCTTAAAGTGACGGGTGCCGGTAAATACCATTGCCATTCCATGCTGATCACAATAATCGATGGAATCCTGGTCCCGAATAGACCCGCCGGGTTGAATCACTGCCTTTATACCCGCTTTATCGGCAATTTCCACACAATCGGGAAAAGGGAAAAAAGCGTCGGATGCCATTACGGCCCCTTCCAGTGACAGCCCAAACTGAGCAGCCTTTTCAATGGCTTGCTTGAGCGCATCCACCCTGGATGTTTGCCCCACCCCACTGGCCATCAGCTGACCTTCTTTGGCCAAAACGATAGTATTGGATTTGGTGTGTTTACAAACTTTACTGGCAAAAATCAAAGCCTCATTTTCTTGTTGTGTGGATGCACGTTTTGTTACCACTTTCAAGTCTATCAAAGCATCTGTTTTGAGATCGCGGTCTTGCTCCAGAACCCCATTCAGCAGGCTTTTGAATTGCTTTTTGGCAGTCAGGTTTTGCTTTTTAATAAGTAAAATCCTGTTCTTCTTTTGTTTCAGAATATCGAGCGCATCATCCGTATATGATGGCGCTACCAATATTTCGAAAAACAATTTATGGAGTTCTTCTGCAGCTGTGGCATCCACTTCTTTATTACAAATCAGTACCCCACCGAATGCCGATACGGTATCTGCTTCAAAAGCTTTCATATATGCTTCCTTAACTGTCTCTCCGGTAGCACATCCGCAGGCATTGGTATGTTTCAATATGGCAAATGCCGGCAAAGTGTCATCAAATTCCTCGATCAGATTAACGGCAGCATCGATGTCAACGAGATTGTTGTAGCTGACTTCCTTGCCGTGCAGTTGCTCAAACATGGATTGAAAATCGCCATAAAATATTCCTTCCTGGTGCGGGTTTTCACCATATCTCAGTCCCATTTTATGCATAGTGCTTTTTTTGAATACCCCAATTTCCACATCAGCATTCAGATAATTAAAAATAGCAGTGTCGTAATGGCTTGAAATATTAAATGCTTCGGCGGCAAAATATTTTCTGTCTTCAATTGAAGTCACCCCACCCTTTTCTTTGAGCAGCGCCTCCACTTTTTTGTATTGGTCAATCGAAGAAACGATCAGTACGTCCTTGTAGTTTTTGGCTGCGGCCCTGATCAATGAAATACCCCCGATATCAATTTTCTCAATTATCTCCTGCTCTGAGGCACCGGAAGCCAGGGTAGCTTCAAAAGGGTACAAATCGACAATAACCATGTCGATCTCGGGAATGTCATATTCCTTTAACTGATTGATATCCTCGTCGACCTCTCGCCTGGAAAGGATGCCACCAAAAACATTTGGGTGCAGTGTTTTTACACGTCCCCCAAGAATAGAAGGGTATCCGGTAAGGTCTTCCACGGCTATAACTTCAAGACCAAGTTCTTCAATGAATGACTGAGTGCCCCCAGTAGAATATATTTTTACTTCGTGTTGTTCCAGCAACCTGATAATGGGTTCGAGGTTGTCTTTATGATAAACCGAAACAAGAGCAGATTTGATTTTTTTCAACATACTATTGTAAATCCTAAAATGATGGTGCAAAGCTATGCTTTATCTGTAAATAATTCAATTTTAAAGCGCCTAAGCGAGTATTTAATTTAAGTTTTTAATACATTGTTCAATAACTTCAGGGTAGTGCCTGTACTCCAGTTCATGGACCTTTTTTGCCACTTCGTCTGGTGAGTCTGAAGAATCAACCCTGCATTTTGCCTGAAATATTACCTGGCCTTCATCATAACGTTCATTGACAAAATGTATGGTAATACCGCTTTCCCGTTCATTATTCTGAACTACAGCTTCGTGAACTTTCATGCCATACATGCCTTTTCCGCCGTATTTCGGAAGCAAAGCAGGATGTATATTTACAATTCTACCAGGATATTTTTTTACCAGGTCATCGGGAAACAACCACAGGAAACCTGCAAGCACAATAAAGTCAATTTTATGCTGCTCCAGTAGTTCGGCAACTTTTCCTGTTTCGTAAAGTGATTTGCGATCAAATACGTGGCGGCCGATACCATGTTTCCCGGCCCTTTCGAGCACATATGCCGATGGTTTATTAGACAAAACAAGGGCCACTTCTGCAATTGAACTGTTTTTGAAATACTTTATGATCTCTTCGGCATTGGTTCCGGATCCTGAAGCAAAAATGGCAATCCTTTTTTTCAAAATAGATTTAATTAAAAAACATCATACTGACGATACCGGCAAGCATCAATAGCTTGCAGAAATTGCTCAAATTGTGAAAGTCACGCTTTTTGTCTGCACGGTAAAGTAAGTAAATAAAATATATAATTGGCAGAATGAGCAGCAGAAAAAAGGCATTCAAAATGGGGTTATTCAAAAATGACGCAAGGTAAAATAATGTGAAAATAAACCCGCCAGTAAGTCCAAACAGAATGATTTTGGTTTTGGGAAGCCCCAACCATATGGGAAGGGTTTTAGAGCCAAAATGAGCATCGCCTTTTATATCCTCCATATCTTTTATTACCTCCCTGATAAGGGAAATAGAAAAAGCAAAAATAGCATAAATGGTGATCAGGCGCTCATTATTCTGGTAGTATACCGCCACCACTATGAGCGCCAGTCCGGTTAGTGCTGCAATCACAAAATTTCCGACAAATGGGAGCCTTTTGAGATGGTTAGAATACAACCACAACATAAATGCAGCAAATAGATTGATCAGGCCTACCCAGGGGTTGAGCCATGCGCCAATAAAAACCCCGGTGACATTGAGTAGCCAGTGGGTGAATAGGGCTTCTCGACGCTTCAGTACTTTTCCAACTACAACCTTATCGGGTTTATTGATATAATCGATTTTAATATCGTAATAATCGTTGATGATATACCCGGCAGCTGCAATAATAACGGTTGTGCTACTGAGCAGCAGCAAATCCAAAGAGAATAATTTATGGAACCAGACTTTCGGGTATCCGGCCAAAAATATGGCGGCAATATATTGGGTCAGCCCAATTATGAGCAGATTATGAAAGCGGGTCAGCTGTAAAAACCCAAAAAGAATACGTTTTCGTGGTCTTGGTTTTTTCAATGCTTCTGAATTGAACGACAAAAATAAGCATTGGATAGCGATAAGTGGGTATTTGTATGTATTTGTTTTAAAAATCCGGGTATAATGGAAATACCATATCTACATGTTCTGGCCGAAGTCTTCCCGTATTTTATCACTGAGCAACCTGTAAAGGGCTGCCATTTCTGGTTTTTCGTTCAGCATTTCCAAATGTTTAGCTATAGTATTGATGTCTCCTCTTCTGGCGGGGCCCGTTTGTGAGGCCGAAGGCCCGTTTTGTAGACTTTTCTGTATGGTTTCTACTATTAATGGGTGAAGCACATCAAAATCAAGGCCTTTTTCTTCAACCCACGATTCAGCTTTCGACATCAGATAGTTGGTAAAGTTGCAGGCGAAAACCGCCGCCAAATGGTACTGTGATCGGGTTTCTGAAGAAGCCACCTGCACTGACTTGCTGATGGCGGAGGCCAGTTTGAAAGCCATCATTTCTGCCTTGTCCGTACTGCCTTCAATCATAAATGGCACATCGTCGACCCTGACTTTTCTTGCCTTTGAAAAAGTCTGAAGCGGGTACAGCGCTCCAAAATCTTCAATTGCCGCATATTCGAGCGTTGAAATGGGTACTGAGCCGGAGGTATGGAGCAATAGCGCATTTTCGGGCAGCACCAACTCCCTGGTAACTTCAGGAATCGCATCATCAGATACCGTAAGAATAAAAATATCGGATTGACTTTCGGCAAAATCCAGGTTTCCAACAATTTTGGCGCCATATAATCTTTGCGACAAAGCCTCCGCATGAGATCTATTTCGGCTGTAAACTTCACCAACGGGAAACCCTGCATTATCGAGGGCCGGAGCCAGATGCCAGCCAACATTACCTGCGCCTATCCATGATATCTTCGACTTAATCACAATATATCAGATCGTATTCTTCATTAGAAAATACTTGTTTCCGCACTATAGTCCCCACTTTGTCGTAATATATGACAACATAAAATTCGGCCTCATCCACATATTTTTCAGCAAAGTAAAGGGGCTTTCGATAAGACCCCAAGTTTTTAATGATATTAAAAGTTGCCTTGATTACAGGGCCGCGAGTATTGTGATAAATGCCTTCGTTATTGCCAAATACCACCCGGTAAGCAATTCCTTCATTATCTTCGGCTATGGGCTGAAATTTTAGAATTGATCGTTCATCTATTTTCTTTTCCCCGATTTCGTAAAAATGTTTTTCGCCTTCCATTTGCACAATTGCGAGGCTGTCATTCCAGTGTTCAATATTGTCAAACTCGTAATCCAACACGGTCTTACCCTGATGGTCGATCAAGCCTCTTTTACCTTTTTTGGTGGCGATAAGCCATATTTCGTTGTACGGTCGCAGCATTTTTTCATAATCAGGTGATATATTGATGCCCTTTTCGTGATTGATGAGACCGAACTTTCCCGATTTTAATACATTGACGTAACCGTTTCGCTCGTTACCAATTGCATCGAAAACCGGTCTGGAAATCAGTGTTCCATCATAATAATAGAGTCCTTTTTTGCCTCTTGATCCTACGACAATATACTTTTCACCAAGTGGGCTAATCGCATCATATTTACCTTCAATGATGAGCTTGCCCGCATCGTTGAATACATATTGTTGATCTTTGGCATCGGTAACGATTAGATATTCGACCTCCTCCTGCGTTACCGAAGTCAAAATGCGAACATCTGCGGCATAGCTGACCTGAATTAAGGTGTCGTTGTCAAAATTGGCCCACAGGTTTTCATCTCGTCTCAGAAGAATAAACTTTTCTCCCATCAGACGTACGGAATCATAATAAAATAAAAGTTTGCCGGGCCTGCTGGTATGAGTGAAGGCCCAAAGCCCTTGCTTTTTAACCGCCAGGATCTTGTTTTTTAATACCGCATCTTCTAATAGCTGATCGAATAATGGCGCGAAATCCTGATCGTATAATTCAAACCCCTCTTCTTTTCTGACGATCGTATATTGATCCAAAGAGTAAATCATATGTTGACCTATATTGATCTTATATGATCCGTCAGAGGCCATTAGTCCTTCCTCATCCCCGCTAAATACAAGCAGGAGGTTTTCAGTGATCAACTCGGTATCATCGAGTATATAACGTAAGTTTAACTGATCAGATGTAGCCTGTTTGGCGATGTCGTTTAACGTTGCAACTGCGATTTTTCCTTCTTTCTCAAAAATGATAAAGCGCCCTTTGCATATTACCTTATCCGCCTTGCCCTTCCATAAATTTCTGCCTAAAAAGCTATATATTCCGACAAAACCATCTCTTTTTCCAACAATAAAATGGTTGCTCAAAAGCTGTACGGTATCGAAAAGGTGATTTGTTATTCTTTTTCCGGACTTATGCCAGATTTCCAGACCGTTGGAACGCTGTACGGTAAATGTTCCATGACCCAAATTGGTCCATTGATCGTGCTCCAAAACCGGTACGATAGGATAAAACTGGCGATTTACTACACTCCGGTCTACCCAAAGCAGATCGCTTTCTACTCCTCCACAATAATATGGCTCACTAATCATACGGTATTTAGGTATTTCTGCCACACTTCCATCAGTGTTCAAAAAGCCATAAAATCCTTCCTCGAAAAATGGCAACCATATTTCCTTTTCCTTTTCATACACCAAACGAATGGAGTCTATTCCTTCTTCATTTTTCCATTTTTCAAAAAACCCCCCCGTTTCCTCATTCAATTTATATTGATAATACAGTCGGGAAAGTGCCGTTCTTTTCCAATAGGAGTCAGGATATTTTTCCATAAACCATTCGTAACCCTCCATCAAATTATCGGCGGTAGCAATTTCCAATATATTCCTTTCGGCATCTTTACGATAAGGTGAGTCGGGTTTCAGGTCCAAAAATCGTTGGTAGTCCTCCAATGACTCCCCCTGGGTCATTTGTAAAAAATAAAGTTTTTCATACCGGCTTTTTGCTTCTTCGTACTGCTGCGCATCCGGGTATTGGTCCATAAATGATTTATAAGATTCATATGTGTCAGTCTCAGCAGCCTTTTCGAAAGCAAGCTGATTGCGAAGCGTTACAGCGCTATCGAGTAGTTGCGAGCCTTTGAAATGATCAATAAAATATTGGTAGGCATAAATGGAATCCGCTGCAATGGCCCTGGCAAACGCCCTTCTATTGATTTCGGCTTGCAGGTCCATGATCTTAACACTATCAATACCAGCTTTTATTAGCTTTTGCTGCGCTTTTGTTTCTATAGCCGGCCATTGCTGTGCCGCATGACGGTTGAAAATGTTGGCGGAATCGAGGTGATACTTTGTGTATTCATCAGATACTAAAAGTAGGGCATAAACATAACGGGCGCCCGGATTGATACTGTCTTTTTCAAGTGACTTGTCCAAATGCTCTTCCAGTCGGTCAAATTTTTGCTTTTCCAATAATTTTAAAGCACGTTTGCCATCGGCAAAAGAGTGATGATTGCCAAAAAGTAAAAATTGAACAAGGGGTAAAAATACCAGAAAAAAAGTACGTATATTCATATCAGCTCCTTTTTGGGAGAATATGTATCTTATAAAAAGTTAGGGCAATTTAATAGTCCGAAACGATATTTTTATTAAATTTGCAATCCTTTTTCAACCCATCTTAAAAATTGATTCATCGGATTATTTAGAATCATTTGGGGTTGGAATAGGGTTGCCCTTTTGACTTTCTGAAAGTCTTTTATCAAGTTTGAGCAATATTTATTACTGGGAAATGCCCGGGTGATACTTTGGGCGTTTTATAATAGTTCGGGATGTGGCTCAGCCCGGTAGAGCATTCGCATGGGGTGCGAGGGGTCGCTGGTTCGAATCCAGTCATCCCGACTAAACATAAAAAGGTGACTCAAGTGGGTCACCTTTTTCTTTGCTTTTTTTCATTTTATGTTCTATTCGAATCTTTTTTCCATCGTATCAATTATCAGCAACCAGTCATTACCGGTACCAGATGAAGGTGGAGTGAATTGTTCAATTTGGGCATTAATAAAATGACCTGCGGAAGTGTAGGTTCCATTTCTTGGATTATACCAATAAGCCCAGGCCTTCTTCTCCGATAGTTTTTTCATTACCACATCCACCTTTTGACCTTTGGCAAGGTAAATCAACATCCAACTACTGTCATCGGATTTTGCCGACCTGATGTGGTTTTCGCCTTCCCAGTTCACGCCATAAACTATCGATTGGTCGGGTACAATCCCTGAAATGAGATAATGATTGAACAGCTGGCTTACATACCTGATGTGATTCGCCCCGGTATGCTGCAGGGAACCGCGCCAGTCATCTAAACAGGGGATCGCAATATTGCCTCCTTTTTTAAACATTTGCCACGCGGCATTATTGCCATAAGTATAGCCGCAAGCACCTGATAAAAAGTTCCAATAGGCATGTGTTCGCATGTCGTAATCAGTAAAAAACCCCTTTTCAAAAAATGAACGATCTTTAATTATTCCTTCCTCATCGAGCGCCTCATCCGGCACTCGCTTTGGGGTTGAAAAATCGCAGTATTCCCAAAAAGCCACAGGAATTGATTCGTAGGCGGGCTCTCCGTCAACTACCGGTTTAACAGGGCTTTTCAAATAGTCGGTTTTTACAAAATTATAAACCGGTGTGAAGTGTTTCTCATGCCCGCTTTGAAACATATTAAAATCCAGCCATTCTTCGTTGTGCAGCCAGTAAGAAGATGAATGCCCTCCCCTGGGGTGAAAGGTCATAAGGTGTTCACCACCATCACCTTTTTTTATGCCTTTGGCCATCGATCGCCAGGTGTCCAGCGCTTCATTATTGGCTATGGTCCGGTCGCCTCCCAGTATCCATACGATCCTATTTTCACGATAACGCCTACCTAAAAATCTACCGTACTTTTCCGCGTTTTTCGGGTTGAAAACGATGGGGCCCGCTGCCGGATGGTCAGAGTATAGCTTGTCTCCCCAGGTTGGTAGCAAACCCATGATTAAACCCAATTCGTTAGCCAGTGAAACGATATAATCCACATGTTTAAAATATGCTTCGTTGGGCTTGGTAGGATCCAGATCATGGAATGGAACATCGCCGTAGCTGTTGGGCGTTCTCAATCCATCGTTTTCGGCAAGTATGACTGCCTGGATAACCGTAAAACCCTGTTCTTTTCTGGTTTCAAGGTAATGCCTGGCTTCCTCGCGATCCAGCTTGTGAAACAATTCCCAGGCGGTATCGCCCAGCCAGACAAATGGTTTCCCATCTTCACTTACGAGGTATCTGTCATTTTCAGATACTGTCAGGTTTTGGGCATTTACAAAGGTGGAGGCCAGTAGAAATACTATTATTGACCGAATGAGCATAGCGCTTGATTTTTTGGGTAAAAATACCCAAAAGAAATCCCAAACCATCCTGCACTGGCCGGAACTAATCGTTAAATAAATTACGATTTCATTATTTATATGACGGATCAAAAATAATTTCTTTTATTGCCCCGGATACCCCATTGGGCTCCTGGACTATAAATCTCAGGGAATCACCGTATTGATAAGCATAACAATTATTACCTTTCCACTTTTGTACTTTATCAGGCACGCCCATACTTTCCAGAAGTTCGCTTTCCGTACTGCCGGACGTTACGCCATACAGGTTTTCTTTTGTTTCCTCCACATTGATTGAGTTGATTAATTCATCTTCTGGCTGGCAAGAAAAAAATAAAGAAGCACATAAAATTGTTATGATGTATTTCATAGTTGTTCAGGTTGTATTTGATCTTAAAGACCCGAAAAAAGGAAAATTGGTTGCCAAAAGTTTGTTAAAAAATGTTAATAACTACCTTTACGGTGATCAAACAATGGAATTTATGTCTTCACACCATCCACCGCAAAAGCGTCATCCGGCACTGATACCTTTATCCAAAGACCATCACCAGGGCTTGTTGCTTTGTTGGAAAATCAGACAGGGCTTTGATAAAAACATTGAGGTTGATCGCATTTCGAAATATTTAGTTTACTTTTTCGATGTGCATCTCACGGCCCATTTTAAAGAAGAAGAAGAGGTACTCCTTACCAAACTCGACGATGATGATGCCTATAAGCAAGACACCTATTACCAGCACGAAGAAATCAGATCACTGATTGATGAAATCCGGCAAAACCTGCAAGATGAAAAGTTAGTTCATCAATTTGAAAAAAAGCTGGAAGCGCATATTCGATTTGAAGAAAGAAAGCTCTTTCCATATCTACAGGGATTATTTGACGAAAAGACCCTGCAGGAAGTCGGCCATTTAATTGAAGGGAAAGAAGCAGCAGAGGACTGGCCGGATGTGTTTTGGGCCAGGAAATAAGTCAGCTTTTTACCAAAACTGATCCTACTACATAAGTATTCTGGTCTTCATCCTTAAACAATTTACGCGTTACTTTCACTTTGTATTTGGCGCCGGTTGTTGACTGTATCGCACCCGTATTTTCGATCGGTTTTCCCTTTTGCAGCGCTTCGATATCATGACTGATATGTAGCGGGGATTTTTCATCGAAGAAGTCCTTGTCACTACCGTAGAGTAGCGCCTCTTTTTCGATACCAAGCAACTCACTGAACTGGTCGTTGATCAGGAAATATTGTTGATTCTGGTCAATTACATAAACGGCCGTACCGATATTTTCAATTACATTTTGCAGGAAGGCCTGGAATTTTCTAATCTGAAGTTCGAATTGTTCCCTTTCTTTATTTTTTCGGTGCAGATCTTCCTGGGTGGCTTGCAGTTCTTCCATATTCTGGCGCATTTCTTCTTCCTGTGCATGCATTTCTTCCGCCAGCTGCTGCGATTCTTCCAGCAGCTTATTGTTGGTTTCATTTCTCTTAGCCGCAACCAAAGTAGAGCCTATGGTTTCTGATACTGTACGAATAAATTCAAGGTGAAATTCCTTAAAAGGATTAAAAGACGCTATCTCAACAACACCGACGACCTCTTCCTCTACTTTCAGCGGTGATATTACCAGTTCAGACGGAGTCGCTTCACCCAAACCGCTGCTAATATTGATATAGTTTTGTGGGATTTCCTTGAGATATATGAGTTGCTTTTCATAATAAGCCTGACCCACCAACCCTTCACGAAGGCCGACTTTCTTTTCCAGAAATTTCCTGCGTTCATAAGCATATGCACCTCGTAATTCAAAAAACTTGTCCGAAGGGTTTGTATCATTAAGTACAAAAAACCCACCCTGGTTGGCATTCAGGTATTCGATGAGATGTTTGATGATGTGATAGGGCAATTCCTGAGGGTTGTCCTGATGCCTGCGCAACATATCACTTATGTCGGCCACGCCCTGCACTACCCAGTTCCGTTTTCTTTCTTCAATAGTATTTTGACGTATGTTCTGACTCATATCGCTAAGGGTCGTCATCAGGTCATTCGACATTTCTGTGTTTGGTTTGTAGTCGAAATTACCATTTGCTATTTCCCTGGCATACTCAAGGTTGGACTGATATTGGTTTTGCAAATGGCTAACGGTCAAAACACTGTTGGCTATACCTTCGATATTGGTTTTTCTTAAAGAAACCAACATCAATAGCAAAACGGTATGGATTGCTAAGGTAGAGAAATACCATGCGAAGTTTACAACGTCATACGCTGCTGATTTGAAGATACTGGCGCCTAAATGATCAGGTAATAACAGATGTTCATATTCTGGATAAATCACGAATGCAATGCCCGCAACTACCACAATGGAGTAGCTACCGAAAAATGCCAGTGCACTCAATACGAGGTAGGCCAAAAACAACTTTTCTGTAACCGGCCCTGCATATGTCATAATCAAAACAGTCAGAACGATGATCAGGAAAGAGTTGATAACAGGATAAGCTGGTGAATTTTTGAGTTTGGTAAATTGTAATACAGCAAATACCACCATGGCAATTGCTGAAGTGGTGAGAGGCACACTGATCGAACCAGCAATCATTCCCAATACAATCAAAATTATGGACAGAACCCACACCAAATTGGGAACAGAAAAATACAACCCTTCCAGTTGCTTTTTTAACTTATCAAAATCGAGGGCCTTTTGGATTTCCTCCTGAATACTAGACTGATGCATAGCTGCTATTTGCTGATATATCCCTAATAATAGCTATTTCAAAATAATTATCCTGCTTTAGGCTTGAGAAATATTACTACTACTTGATTTCGCGGTCCATATAGGTCCGGAAGTCATCCGTATGCTTCTCATAGTCGCTGTCCATTAGCACAGAGGTAAATAAAAAATCTGCCGATGCACGGTTACAGGCAATAGGAATATTCCAAACGGCTGCAATTCTTAACAACGCTTTCACATCCGGATCATGGGGTTGAGGCTCCAGCGGATCCCAAAAGAAAACGAGAAAATTAATTGTGCCGTCCACAATTTTTGCACCGATTTGCTGATCTCCACCAAGTGGGCCACTCAAAAACCGGTTTATATTCAGTCCTACTTTTTCCTCGAGCATTTTACCTGTTGTGCCAGTGGCATACAATTCATGCTTTTTTAGCTTTTCTTTATTGTATGCTGCCCATTCCATCAAATGTCCTTTTTTGTGGTCGTGGGCTACGAGTGCGATCCCTTTTTTAACCGGAATCGTTGTGGTTTTTCCTGACATAGTTTTTAGGTTTACTAACTATTTGATTATCTGTATTACCTGATTAATTCATTTTTGCTCAAGATACGTCTTCACGGGCAGATATGAATGCCAAATTGTTAAAAGTTGGCCGAAATGAGTTTTAGTGTTTTACGGGCTTGACCAATTTATTTCCGGATAAACCCTGATATGCCCTAAAAAATCTAAATAGCCAATACCATGACCCGACAGTTAAAAACATAAATGGCAATCCATACATCAACTGTGAAAATGTTCCATCGAGGAAATATATGTAAATACCAAAAGTGAGTGGCAGGCGCACATATTCAAGCCAGTAAAGCGGTCTTTTCATTTCCAACAAGCCACTCATCGTCCATACGCTTAACATAACGATAGCTGCAAAAAACCATTTTACATTGCCCGGCAACGACGCCTGTTGGAATAGAAATAAAGCGATAGTACCGAGTAATAGAACATATTGTACGGTTACATATACCGATAAGCCCCTGGGTATCGGATTGTCATACGGCACATACGAGCTCCTATCTACTTCAGGCACGGCCAGGTAGGCTCGTGACTTAGCGCTCCACCCCGGTTTTTTAAATAATACCTGAAGCTTGGCTTTCAACGAGCTGGCTTCGCGAAATTGCTGTCCAATTACTTTAAAATGTGCAAAATTGGCATAAATAGGGTTCCAACTTTTGATTGGCGTTGTGATGCCATAAACAGGCCTTTCCTCCTCCTTTTGAAAAGTGCCAAATAAGCGATCCCAGATTATGAACACACCTGCATGGTTTTTATCGATGTATTTAGGATTGCGGCCGTGATGTACACGGTGGTGAGAAGGCGTGTTCATAATCCATTCCAGCCAACCCATTTTGTTGATCGTTTCGGTATGTATCCAGAACTGGTAGATCAGGTTAATTCCTGCCACAAAAACCACTTGTTGAGGGTCAAACCCGATTATGGCCAATGGCAAATACACCGGTGCGGTCCAAACCCCCTGAAACCAACTCTGCCGTAGCGCTACGCTCAGGTTATAATATTCACTTTGGTGGTGCACGACATGCGCACTCCAAAAAAGATTGATTTCATGAGATAACCTGTGCGCCCAATAATAACACAAATCCCAAAGTACGAATAGAAGTAAAAAGGTGTGCCAGTACCATTGTGATGTGTCGATAAGCTTCAAACTAAACCATTCATACACCACAGCATAGAGGCTTATGCCCACCAGGCTCATGAGCACTGCTACAATTTGCTGTGTTGCGCCTGCATTGATATTCGTGATGGCATCTTTGAAGCGGTACAACTTGTTTTTGGTGAAATGCACATATAACAATTCGAGGCCGATCAGTGAAAAATAGAGAGGTATCGCTATGATTGTCGGGTCCAACATAACTTTTCATTTCCGGATGCTACCAAAAATTCTTATTTTAAATCAAAAAAACAACTTTTCATCATGCGCTTTTCACGAATCATTCTACTTATACTGACCATCGCCGGCATAATTTTACCTTTCTCGGGGTTTGGGCCGTTCTTTATGGAAAATGGCATGGACATACGCGGTTTTGTACAGCGAATGTTTGAGGGCCCCGTTTCAAAAGGAGTTGCCTGGGACCTCATGGTATCCTCAATTACCTTTTGGGTGCTTTTATTTCTTGAAGGCAAAAGGTTGGGTATGAAATATTTACCGGTATATTTTGTATTGAATTTTATGGTGGGGCTTAGTTTCGCTTTTCCACTGTTTTTATTTGTAAGGGAAAAATACCTTGAAAAGCCATAAGGAAATCAGGCAAAAATAAGGCCGCCTCCTGTCGGAAGCGACCTTCAACATCTTAAGAGGTCACCAACAATTATTCCAATACTTTAATATTTCTTTCGGCACACATCTGCTTTAAAATGTCGGGCCATACACTTACACTTACTTCACCCAGGTGTGCTTTTTGCAAAAGCAGCATATAAACGCGGGACTGACCTATGCCTCCTCCTATTGATAACGGTAGATGACCGTTAAGAATTCCTTTGTGGTAAGGCAAATCCATAAATGATTGTTGGTCGCTCATTTTAAGCTGTGCTTTCAGGGATTTCGCATTCACCCGGATACCCATCGATGTCAATTCATGTCGTCGCTGGGTTACAGGGTTCCAGACCAAAATATCGCCATTTAATCCGTGCATTGGCCGGCCATCTGCAGACTTGGTTTCGGTGATCCAGTCGTCGTAGTCGGAGGCACGCATTTCATGTGGAAAGCCATTTTGCAAAGGATACCCTATACCATAAATAAAAACCGCCGGATATTCCTGTAAAATTGCCGTTTCCCTTTCTTTGCGATAGAGATCAGGATATTGATCGTATAAATCTTCCGCATGAATAAAATGTAACTTTTCGGGTAATTTTGGATAACCCGATACATCGAGCTTGGGAAAAATGCGATGCAAGTGCTCTTCTGCACCTTTGAGCGCCTTCCATATCTTATTGACGATCATGGTCAGAAAATGGAGGTTGCGATCTTCGGCAGTGATCACACGTTCCCAATCCCATTGATCCACATAGACGCTATGATCGTGATCGAGAAAATAATCTTTGCGCACTGCACGCATATCGGTGAGTATACCTTCACCGGGCTGCATTTGAAACTGCTTTAATGCCACCCTTTTCCATTTCGTAGCTGCCTGTACTATTTCTGCATCAATGCTGTGCTCATTGTAGTCGTTCACTATATGAAAATTGATGGGCTTTCTGCTTCCGTCACGATCGAGCAGGTCATTTACGCCGCTTTTTTTATCTACAATCAGCGGTACGGTTACCCGAATTAGATTTAATTCCTTTGCCAAACCTTCTTCTATATAATCCTTTACCGCAAAAAGGGCCTCCTGCGTCTCGCGAATATTAAGAATGGACTTATAATCTTTTGGAAGTACTTTTTCTAGGTCATAGTAATTGCCGATACCCGGACCTGCTAAATCTTTTATTGGTTTCATAATTCAAATTGTTTGGTCCTATTAAATTAACAAAAATTAATTTCTTAAAAATCCCACGGTTGTCGATTTCGCAATTCATCCACGTTTTTGACTGCCATATTTGCTTTTTATACAAGCAAAGGGGGTGTTTGTGGTATATTTCGAAATTTCATAGATGGATGGGAAATCGACCATAATGTTATATCTTCACTTTTCATATTTCAGGCTGATTATGAAGGTATTAATCTTATTTTTTTAATTCCCGTAATGGTACAGGCTCAAAACACTACTCTCAGTTTTTTTGAGGTTATCGACACTGAAACGGGAAAAAGAAATGTTGTTTGGCAGGATAAAGACCTTATCGAAGCTCCGAACTGGATGCCGGATGGTCGGTTTTTGGTAAATAGCAAAGGATCAATCTACACCATTGACACAACCCAACAACAGAAAAAGCTTATCAATACCGGATTTGCACAGCGATGTAATAACGACCACGGCATATCACCCAATGGCAAGTGGCTGGCCATTAGCCATTATGATATGGATGCACGGTACGATACAGCCCGGTTGACCTCGAAAATATACATTTTACCCATCGAAGGTGGAAAACCCAGGCTGGTCACCTGACGTGGAAAGACTGGCTTATACCGCACGACGAAATGATCAATGGGATATATACACAATAGATATAAATGGAGGAAAAGAACAGCGGCTGGCCCAATCACCGGGACTTGATGATGGTACTGATTATAGCCCCAACGGAAAACATATTTATTACAACTCGTTTCAAACAGGATCAATGGAAATATGGCAGATGAAAACTGATGGCATCCTGTATTATTTCAGCAATCAGGAAACAAAACGGAATTTGGGCAAAACCCTGGTGGTTATGTGCCGCAATATGGTGGATAGTGCGCCTATGCCATGGGTGTGGATGGCTCGAAAGTAGATATTAACCCTGAAACCTAAATTGTCGATGGCAAATTGTAGTTGTTCTACAACAAATTTTTCCAGAACACCAAAGATGATTGGAATCAGGATGAAGAAAATCCAATGCAAAAAGCTGATCAGTACTGGCAAAAACTTTTGGAAGAACATCAATAACCACCGAAGCCTGTAAAGTTGGGGCAAGGCAAAAACTTGTCTTTTCGCTTCACCTTTTTTGTTCGCCAACCGTCAAATTCCAGCTTAACTGATAATTCATGAGCCCCCCCGGATGAAGGCCCTATTTCAGAAATGGTAAAATCGTAGCTGTACCCAATTTCCAGATATTTCAGGTTCATGCCCAACATAAATATCAGTGCATCACGATTCGGAGTGCCATTGGCGCTTCTGTTGAAAAGGCCACGGTACCACAAACCTACCATAACCGGATCATAAATAATATTGAAACCTGCATCGAGCTGTTGAAAGCTGCCCTGCCATTTGTAAATAAAAGAAGTCGTTATGGCCGACATATTTACCTTGGACAATACATTGGGTTTGATGGGAAATTTACCACCGGCATGAACGGAGTATTTTACCGGCAACGGACTGTCCTCACCCAATAAGGAATGATTGGGACGATTGATATGATGAGCGGCAAACCCACCCCAGAACAGGCGACTATACATAACGAATCCTGAACTAAAATCGAAATAGTTGCGTGTACCGATTACCCCGATCACATCATCAGTTGTAGGCCCGTTAAATTCTAATTGATCACCCAGTATCAGCTTGTCGAAATCAAGTAACCGAGAACCATAGCCAAACTGTAAGCCAGGGCTAACAATTAATTTGTCATTCAACCTTATTTTTGCTGCATAGGTAGCGCCGATCAAAGAAGTCTGTAATTCCACAGACCCCGCCTTGTCAACCATTGCCGTTATACCAAAACCACTGCTCAGTTCATCTACGTTTACATCCCATGATACCGCATAGGTGTTGAAAGCACTTGCCAGGCTCGTCCATTGCATACGCGTATTTGATACAATCCTATGGCCTTTAGCCGTACCGGTAAAGCCGGGGTTCAAATATATGGGTGATGCATAGTATTGACTAAACTGAGCATCCTGAGCCCATGACTGGAATGATATCAATAAAATAAATATCCATAAAATCCTTGTCATTTCTTCCCCGCTATCTTAAAAGTGTTACATCACCAACCATTGTTTCTTCATTACCATCCGTGTATTTCAACGACAGTCTATATACATATACATCTGACGGACAAAGCTCACCTTTATAATATCCATCCCAACCGACAGACATGTCTGTCGTTTCAAAAATCAATTCCCCCCAGCGGTTAAAAATCTGCATTTGATAGGCAGTTACACCTTCTACCACTGGATAAAAAATATCATTAGTACCTGCTGAACCGATAAACCCTCCATTTGAACCTGATAAACTTGGTGTAAAAGCATTAGGTACTTTCACATTTTCTCTTTTCACTGCTTCCACCGCATTTTCCAGGATTATCGTATCAGCGCATCCAAATTCATTGGTTGCAATTAAGCCTATATCGTAAAAGCCAACTTCCTTGTAATAATGGGTCGGCTCACTTAGGTTTGAGGTGGCGCCATCTCCAAAATCCCAAATAAATGAATCAGCGTCTTTACTAAGATTTGTAGTTATCACCTGTTCATTTGGAATTACAACAAGTGTAGGCCGAACCAAAAAGCTGGCATGAGGAACCGGATATACTTCTATAAGCGCTTTCTTTTCTTCTACCACAACCACACCAGATTCATTTGTAGCTTCAAGACGAACAGTGTAAGTTCCGGGTTCATAATAAGTATATACCGGGTTGGTGGCCGTTGATCGACCTTGTCCATCGCCAAAATACCACTTAAACCCTCCGGCATCCCCATATTCCGTTTTATTGGTAAACTGAACGGTCAATGGTGCGCATCCCGTCATTGGATCTGCCTCGAAATCAGGTACTGGTGGTATGGGTTGGATAAAAATATCGGCTGAATCACGACTTACACATCCGTTTTGCTCTATTCGCAAATGAATGGTGTAATTTCCGGGATCTTCATAGGTATGAGATGCTACATCAGGTGCATCTGATGTATTGCCATCACCAAATTGCCAAAGGAAATCAGCGCCTGAAATTGCCGTGGAATTGTTCTCAATAGTCACCGTTGCATCAGGAAATACCTGGAAAGCCGGATCGACACTAAAGAATGCGTCAGGATTTTCAAATACCGTGATGATCTCCTCCTTTATAATTTCAGCTTCAACCCCCGATGCGTTTTGCGCCCGCAAGGTAACGGTATAAATACCTGGCTGAAAGAAAGTATGGACCGGATTTTCCTCAATAGATAGTCCCTGTCCGTCACCAAAATCCCACACATAAGCGCTCGGATCGGCATTGACTGATTTGTTGAAAAACTCGACAGTCAGGGGTGCGCAACCTGAGTCCGGGAAAAATTCAAAATCAGGTACCGGTGGTAATGGATCTTCGATTTTAATGGTGACCGAATCAGAATTGGAGCATACACTTTCATTTACTGTAAGCTTTATTTTATAGGTTCCGGGCGCCATATAGGTATGATCTCCGGGCTCTACCGCATTGGAAAACAAACCATCGCCAAATTCCCAGGCAAAAATAGGGTTGGCCGAATGTGTAGTCGAAACGTTGTCAATGGTAACGGTGGAATTTGGATACATTTGGTTGGTGGGCGCCACCGTAAATTCCGCATCCGGCATGGGCATCACATTAATAATATCAGTCTTCACTACCTCTACGGTATCACCGAAGTAATTAGATGCCCTCAAGGTGACCGTATAGGCGCCCGGTTGTGTATAAGTATATTGCGGTTCTCTCAGTATTGAAGCGCCTCCATCACCAAAATCCCAAAAATAAGATGCCGGATTTGCATTTTGACTGAAGTTGGTAAACTGAACGTTCAACTGAGCGCAACCTATGCTTGGCGTGTAGGCAAAATCAACCGATAACGGCCTTGGGTTTACAACTACCATTTGAGTATCGTACCCGGTGCAAAAACCATCAGTTATGGTAAGCGCAATACCATAGGTACCTACAGTATCGTAGGTATGGCTACCGGGGTTAAAACCGGAAAAACCATTTCCATCAGCAAAATCCCAGTTGTAGGTCCAGCTACCAAAGTTTGATGTATTGGTAATGTCGAAAGTACTCAGCGGCATGGTTTGCTCCACCGGATTAACCGTAAAGCCCGTGTTGAAATCCGGTTGGTCCGGTACATTGACGGCTTGACTGGTCATATTGCTTTGGCATAGCGCAAAATTTAAGGTGGTCAGTTCGGCATAGGTGTTGATATCCATGCTACCATTTGGAGGCCGGTTAATTAATAACTGAAAACTTTCCCCCACTGAATCGTAATCCATGTAAACTGTATTCTGATACACTTCCCAGTCGTAGTGTACCAACCCTTTTTGATCGGCTTCGAATTGCAACAATACCTGGTCACAGTCAAAGGCCAAAGTATCAATCGTAAAACCCGATTCCGGTAATGGGTTGACCTTAATCTTTTGTGTTGAGTCCTGAACACAAAGACCTCCAATATCAGCTCCTAATACCACTTCATAAGTACTCATGGCATTGCCAAACGCCGGAAATGTATGGCTGAAATCAATATCAGCAGGGCCAGTAGTTTCAAGGTGAATCGTATCACCATTTGGGTCTTTTACGCACCATGTGTAACTGTTGGGGCTCAGGCTTTGTGTAAAGGCATCCACCTGAAAGTCGACACTGATCGGGGCACAGTTGTTGCCCAAAGGATCGTAGTTCAGGTTATCAAAACCCGGTTGTTTGGAGGGTTGAACGGTTGCGTTAAGCGGTGCACTTTCGATGCTGCAACCCATTGCAGAAATGGCCTCCAGTTTTACAAATACATCTACCGGACTGTTGCCATTGTTGGTAAATGTAAATGAAGTAGTATCATTATATGTCGCGGATGAGGGGTCTAAAGTTTCCTCAAGCACAAATCCACTTCCACGGTCTACCCACCAGCGGTACTCATCTATGGCAACAGACTGCGTGGCATGTGCTGTATTGACAAACTGAACTTCAAGCGGACTACATCCTATGGTTTCATCCTGATTGATGGTTGCATTGGGCAATGGGAACACTTCCACATCTTTTTGAAATATTTTTGAACACCCTCCCTGGGAATCCGTGACGCGTAAAGCAACTGTATTGGTACCTAAAGGCAATATTTGTGTTACTGTGTCTGGTTGGGAAGAATCGTCGTAAGCCAGCTCCGGGTTAAAAGCAACGCCGTCATAGCTGAAATCCCACTCCCAGAATTGAAGTGAATTCCCATTGATTGAATTCAAAGTGGTCAGGTCATAAAATTTCACTTCGCTGCCGTCACAACCCACACGGTGATCAAAATTCACGTTTGGACGGCTATAGACTACTACCTGTCGCACATCTTCCGTATAGCACTGGGTAATTGCATCAATGGTGAAAAGCTCTACCGTGTATACCCCTGGATTGATATAATCCTGTGAAAATGGCCCCAGGCGTGAGGCCGAAGGAGTACTATCTGAAGGCTCGGTGCGCATAACATTTCCGTTTTCATCGTAAAAATTCCAAAGGTAGCGTGTATTGGCATCCACTCCAGTAGATACATCTTCAAACGTTACAGTTACCGGTGACAAATCGCCTTCATCTTTGCAGAAAGTAGTGGGCGAAATGTTAAGCTGTGCAGTGTCAGTTGGTGAAATATTGATCACGCGTTCCACCATTACGTTGCAATCTCCTGCCGCTGCATCGTCTGTAGTATAAAGCCGGATTAACTTTTGCCCTCCTGTACTGTAAGAGTATGTCGGATTGGTATCTGTACTTGTTGCAAAAGAAAAACTATCGTTTGGGCCATCGTAAAACCCCCAGGTGTATGAAAGCGCTGATCCCCCCGGACCAGTGGAATTATTATCAAAATAAATAATATCATCAATACAAAAATCCGATTTAATTGGGCCTGAGGCGTTGTTTTCCCGTGTTACAAAATCTCCATTAGGCGCTTCCACCACTACAATTCCACCTTCAACAGTCAACGGTGCATTGTCACCTCCCGGGGTCACCGGATTCAATCCACCATCACTAATGTCATCATCATAGGCATTACAGAAATTCCAGTTTTCCATAGTCACATAAAAATCCTGACCTGCCGTAGCTGTGGGCGGAATAAAAATATCTCCGCTCGCAGAACCGGGCGCTGTCACCGGATAGTCGGGTTGTGCATTGGGTAAATATGGGAAGGTAGGCGCTGGATTAAAACCGTCAATAGTCACACCATTGATGCGGTTGGCGTTTACATTTCGACCGTATTGCCATCGAAGCCATCTTGGAAAACTATTATTTCTTAAATCCGCTCTAGGTGTACAATTCCAGTCGCTGTTATCTGTAAAATTTATATTGGCAGCATATCCCTCACAAACGCGGTATTCCTGAGGTTGTACCTCTACCTCATCTACTGTCCAAACCACTACTTCAATTGGGTTAAGGATTACACTGCCTCGTGGATTACAGGTGTTTTCGACTTCAATTAAAATTTCATAACCACAATCCGTAGGAGAATTCGGATAAGTATGAGAAATAAGTGGCTTAACATTCCCTGATTGCGTATAAGTTTCATTTGTTCCGTCGCCCCAGTCTATATATTAAACCGTTCCGTCCGTCGAGTTCAAATATTGCGTTTGGATGATAACATCGTGTGGAGCACAACCCTTACTTGAAGTGATGAATTCAAATCCGGGCTCCATAACATCTAATGGGGTGCATTGCGCAATTGCTTTTTGTGAAGGAGCCATCCAACCCAAAAGTGTGATGGTAAAAAATAGTATTCGACGTAATGCCAACATTAAAAAGTCCCCTTTTGATCTGAATTTTAAATCATTACAGTTACAAAATTGCCACTATTTGGTCATATTCTCGATTTTGTCAATGATTCAAATAGCTATACATACCTTTTTTAAAGTAGGGGTAAGTATCAAACTTATAGGAAAAATGAACTTTGATGGACTTTTACAATTTTAGTTGGCATGTAATTTTATCGCGCAATATGATGCTATTTATAAGCTTATTCTCGCTAATGCTGTTGAAATAAGCAGTAATTGTAATGTATGATATTATTTTTAAATCCATTATTTCCCCGAAAACCTGCAATCCAACCATCTAACCCATTTGAATATTATTGGAAATAATTATGCAGGATAATGATTAAACGCCTTTTCGCAGCCAAACATGAGCTCAAATCAATGAAAGCATGTCGCGCATTTGACCAACCGGTCAGCTTTCGTAATGTAAGTCACCCAGTAAAAGCTTTTTATGCTTAAATTTTGAGGAATCATGGCAAAAATATCCTTTAAGGTCGAAATGTTCCTACCCTCATGGATGAACTTGCTATTTTTGCAAAAAAATTAACATGGGACCACTTATCGTAGCGCTTTATACACTATCTATGCTCTTCATTCTGGCCTTCAGCCTGGGACAGCTGCATCTAACGTGGTTATACCGAAAAAGCAGGAAGAATAAAACCGTTCGGAACGATGAATATTCACCTGATGTATTATTGCCCAATGTGACCATCCAATTACCGGTTTACAACGAAAAATATGTGATTGAGCGTTTAATTGATGCGGTCACTCTATTCGATTACCCAAAAAACCTATTACACATTCAGGTACTGGATGATTCAAATGATGAAACGGTAGAAATTATTGCAGGTAAGGTCGCTGAAAAAAAATCGGAGGGCTATGATATCGAGCAAATACGAAGGCCTGTAAGACAAGGCTTTAAGGCGGGCGCTTTACAATACGGCCTAAAACAAACAAATAACGAATTTCTGGCTATTTTCGATGCGGATTTTATTCCTGAAAAAGACTTTTTAAAACGTACCTTACCCTGGTTTTCTGACCAAAATATTGGCATGGTTCAAACCAGGTGGGGCCACCTCAATAAAAACTTTAGTTTACTTACGCGTCTCCAGGCTTTTGGCCTTGACGGCCACTTCAGTGTGGAACAATCGGCCCGAAACCACGCCGGTAGTTTTATCAACTTTAATGGAACAGCAGGTATCTGGAGAAAAGCATGTATTGAATCGGCAGGGGGATGGCAATCGGATACCCTCACTGAAGATCTTGACCTGAGCTACCGGGCACAAATGAAGGGGTGGAAGTTCAAGTATCTTGAAAAAGTGGAATCACCTGCAGAGCTTCCCATCGCCATGAGTGCATTAAAATCACAGCAATTTCGCTGGACAAAAGGAGGCGCCGAAACGGCCCGCAAAATGCTGCCGCAGGTTTTTCGTACTAAAATGAACTTCATGCATAAGATCCATGCCATTTTGCACCTGTCCAATAGTACCAGTTTCCTTTTTCTTTTACTTGCTTCAGTATTGAGTGTCCCCATGCTTTTGATCAAGCAGCTGGAACCCGCCCTCAACCTGTACTTTCAGTTCAGCTCACTTTTTATTCTGGGCTTTCTGGCCATGACTTACTTTTACTGGACATCGACCAGAAGCAAGGAGGTTAAATCAGGGAAAGTGTTTGCCAAATACTTTCCCCTTTATGTTACTTTTTCCATGGGTATGGCGCTGCACAATAGTGTTGCTGTACTTGAAGGATTGTTAGGCATGAAATCGGCTTTTATCAGGACACCCAAATTTAATGTTGTGGGGAGTGGGGCAGTGTTAAAAAGTAATATCTATTTGCAGCAAAGAATACAATGGATCAACTTTGTTGAGCTTCTGTTATTTGTCTACTTTGCTTATGGTGTTTATCTGGGGCTGAGTACCGGCGATTATGGATTATTGCCTTTCCATTTGATGTTAGCCCTCGGATATGGCGGCGTATTCTACTATTCAATTAAAAAATAAAAGACCGGCAATTTCTTACCGGTCCTGTTCAGTTTATTTTTCCCCTTCGTATTCGTAACCAATACTTTCCACCGTATCTTTTACTTTCGTCAGGTCTACCGTATCGCCTGAAATCCTGACTTCACCTGATTCCAGATCGACAATCACATTTTCAATCCCTTCAATTTGACCTACATTCCTCTCAACATTGGCCTTGCAAAGGTTACAGGTCATTCCTTTTACATTTACTATTTTCTCTGCCATAATTTCAATTCCGTTAATCTGTGTATTCTTCTCTTTCTCTTGTTTTTTAAGTCTCAGGTGGGTCAACTTTTTCTGGATCTGACCATTGATCAAAAGTATAATCATAGCAATTCCACTAACAACTTTGAACCAGTGGGGCAAAAAATGATCGCCATGGCCATCATGCGCCATTTCAGGTAAAAAGCCGGTAAACCATTCCCTTGGTAAAAATTCATTGACCAATATGCCAAACAAAATGGCCCCGGCAATGATGCTGACCATATATCCGATCAATGATTTTTTGCCCAACACCTTACCAATGACCGTTATGGTGGCTGCATTGGTGGCTGGTCCTGCCATCAAAAACACGATGGCTGCACCCGGCGAAAGGCCTTTCATTAGAAGTACCGCCGCAATAGGCACCGAACCCGTTGCACATACATACAATGGAACTGATGCCAAAAGAACCAACAGCATGCTCAAGTACTCATTCCCAATGGTTTTCGTAAAAAAGTCATCGGGCACGATCACGGCTATTAGGGCGGCAATGAGTAATCCGATCACCAGCCATTTGGCAATATCATTGAGGAAATCTACAAATGCGTATTTAAATGTGCGGTACAGCTTACCTTTCCTGGCCCTGTTATCCTCGTACTCACCATCGTGGTTTTCTTGTACTTCTAAATTTGTTATTTTATTGGTAAGGCCACCGCCAACTATACCGGTTACAAAAGCAATAATGGGCCGGATGATCGCCATGGGCAAACCCAACAGCGAATAGGTGGCCAGAATGGAGTCGACTCCGGTTTGAGGTGTAGAGATTAAAAAGGAAACGGTAGGGCCATTTGCAGCGCCATTTTTATGAAATGACATGCCCGTAGGAATTACGCCGCAAGAACAAAGCGGAAGAGGTATACCTATCAACGCCGCGTTGATGACCGACTTTAGTGACGGTTTACCCATATACTGCTTCATTCTTTGGGCAGAAATGTAAACATGCAGGATACCTGCTATCAGAAAGCCTAATAACAAATAAGGCGCCATTTCAATCGTTAAGTCCCACAAGGCCACCAGGTATTCCCAAATAATGTCTGTCATGCGCTATTCTTTCTCAAAAACTGAACGAAATTAATGAGATAATGTTGAAAAAGTGTCAACTTCGTCACAAATACCGCTGATAATCATTATGAAAAACTGGCTTCGATCGGAAGAATGGCTGCAATTTTTTGTGTGTTTTGGTTATTTCATATTTGCTGATATAGCCTGGTGGTGGTTTTGGGTATTCCTATTGCTACCCGACATATCTTTGCTTGGGTATTTGATCAATACAAAAGCCGGCGCTTATTTTTATAACCTGGGTCATCATAAGGGCATTGCATTACTGGTATTTGCTTTGGGGGGCTTTTATTTTCTTTGCCTTTTTTATGTTACACGGGCTGTGTCCTTTACGGTCATATCAGCCTCGAAAGGGCCCTGGGATTTGGCCTGAAATATCCCGACAATTTTAAAAATACGCACCTAAAGCGCTAATAACATGATTGACTTAGGCATTTACTGA